>CAMWTP010000003.1 GCA_947177165.1 uncultured Lachnospiraceae bacterium | reverse complement strand
AAAAGAGTATAAAAGATATTTTAATAACATTAAGATTATCTTTTTAGAAGATATGCAGAAAAACCCAGAGAAAGTATATCGTGATATTATTGACTTTTTTAATTTGAAGTATGATTGTGTCAATGTAAATATTAAAGCGAATGTTACAGACTCTATTCCTAAATACCCATTAATTCAAAAACTGTATTTGCATTTGAGGGTTTTTAACAAAAATTTAAGAGCAGAAGAAAAAAATGGTGGGATTTATTGTTTTCATAGTTTAACAACATTTCTAGAAAATAGGATGTTTGAGTTTACTAGAAGAAATCAAATCTCTGATAAAAGTAAAGTAAGTATGCGTACAAGAAAAAGTTTGCAGAATTTTTTTGAGAATGAAAAAAATTTTATGGAAAGTGAAACTGGAAGAAGTCTTCAGGATATTTGGTGGTAATTTTGGTTTAACTAGGGAAAGGGGCACAGGAAAATAATGATAGATGATTTAAGCCTTACTAAAAAACCACATATTTTACTGCAGAGAGATATAGTTATTTATGGATGTGGCAATACTGGTGAACAGTTTTATAACTGTATAAAAGGGAGCGGCATTAAAATAATTGGTTTTTGCGACAGCGATGAGCGAAAGTGTCATAAGAATAAAGATGAAATTCCTGTTGTGTCATTTAGTGAATTAGTAGAAATATATAAAAAGAAGCAATGTATTATTATTATTGCTTCAGTTTATTTGCAAGAAATTGCCAGCAGACTTTTAGAGTATGGAATTTTAGAAAGTGATATATATAGTTATTTTTGGGTGAAGTACGTTTTATATTTGAATATAAAGCATATAAAACTAAATGAAACATTTAGACAACGGTTTATTAAACAGTATGAATATTGGAGAGCAGCTGAATTGGGGGAGTACTATTCTTTGTGTAGTTACCATTATTATGCAATAGTTTGGAAACGTTTCTTTAATGAAAATCCAATATTAGTTTATCAGTTTGGAAAGGTTGGTTCATCGAGTATTACCAAAGGATTGCAAGAACTTGGGATTCCTGTAGAACAGGTGCATGCCCTTGCTTTCGAAAAAAGTTTTATGAGCATTGAAATGGAGGAATTATACAAGCTGTTCATAGAAGCGGTGAAGGGAAAAGAGGAAGTAAAAATAATTAGTTTAGTAAGAGAACCGATTATTCGGGATATTTCGATGATTTTTGAACTTATTGAAGAAACATGTCTAGATATCTTTGAAGATTTAAATACAGATTTCATAGAGAGCATTGAAGATATATTAAAGAATAAAGTGATTACAAATGAAGAAGAAAAGATGACATTAGGACCAATATCCTATCGTTTTGATTATAAACTTAGGGGAATGAATGGAAATATTTTTGACTGGTATGAAAATGAATTGAAAAATGTTTTTGGAATAGATATATTAGACTATACATTTAATAAAGAAGAAGGTTATGGATATATAGAAAAGGATAATATAAAAATTTTGCTTTTAAAATTAGAAAAACTAAAAAATAATGAAAGAAGAATTGGAGAATTTATTGGGAATACAAACTTCAGATTATTGAGGCAGAATATAGCAAAAAATAAAGTATATTATTATGTGTATAGAAATGTAATCAGAAATTTGCAAGTCCCATTAGAATGTGTAGAACGATATTATTGCAATAATAAGTATATGAAATATTTTTATACCGAAGAAGAAAGAAAAATGTATTTAGATCAATGGACGGAAAACAAAAACATTAGTAAATATTAAAAATTGTGGGATAGATATATTGATAGAATTTCGAATAGAAATGGAGAAGTTATGAGAAGTGAGCTGATAGTACTTTTTCAAGCATTAAAATCGGTTAATGAACTAAAGAATATGTTGAGTTTAGCAGTATGCGAAGAGGAATGTGTGCGATTGACTCAAACTGTAACAGATAAGATTAGAGAAATAAATGTGCATATATATGGATGTGATACTCTTTTAGAGTATCCAATCAAACCCGAAAAAGGGCGTTGTGAGTTCTTAAATCAAGTTAGTTTATGGATATCCTTTGTGGAAAAGGAACTTGGGAAACGTTCAAAAATTCTGGTGGAAACAGATTATGAATTTCACAATTTAATAATACATATTTCCAATGTTGGCAAGGCGGGATTGATTAATGAAATGATTTGTGGATTGCGAAATATCCAGCAAATAGATTCCGAATTATATCAGAAAATCTGCGATGCATATAATGAATACTACTATTTTTGGGGAAAGATAGATTTGGATAGGGGTGTTACAGAGTTATTTGATAAACGCGCACAGGAATTAACGGAACATTTGGAGGATTTTATTTGGTTATACAATGAATTAGAAGATTATCGTTCAAAAAGAGTTTTATATAAAATCATGTTTTTTTGGATTTATTCTGATTATAAAAACCTTTCTCATGCAAGAGAAAATAATTTCTACGATTATTATGATTATGATCTGATATCTTGTGGTCAGGAAGAGGTTTTTGTGGATTTAGGAGCATATACTGGTGATTCAACAGTATCATTCATTAAAAATTATGGATCTTATAAAAGAATATATTGTTATGAGATGTTGAAGGAAAATGTGGATGTAATGTCACGAAACTTGTCACTATATCCTAATATTATTATTAGAAATGTAGGTGTGTGTGATAGAAGTGGTGAAATGTTTATATTAGAGCATAGAGGGGACGATTCCAGTAATAGGATGTCATCACAAGGCGAAAGACTTATCAAGGTGGTTTCGTTGGATGAGGATATTACAGAACCAGTTACTTTTATTAAAATGGATATTGAAGGAAGTGAATTGTTAGCTTTAGATGGAGCGAAGGAGCACATTCGAAGAGAGAAGCCGAAATTAGCAGTTTGTTCCTATCATAATAATTCACACATTTGGGAAATACCAAGGAAAATGAAAGAATTGAACCAGAAATATAAATTATATATGAGATATAATGGTTTGCAATATTCGCCTATTGTGTCAGAATATGTAACATTTGGTATATGATATTTATTCTTATATAAGTTGGCATTCGTAAGGAGAGGAATACAACAAATTGAACAAAGTTGAGATGTTTTGCGCGATAGATGTGGTAAAAGAATTTATTAGTAGTTTTAATTGGGAGTATCAAAAGAATGATGTGGTTTTTAATGATACAGTTTTCAATAATTTAATTTTATATTTGAGAAGGGTGTATGAAATTGGAATGCTGGATTCTGTGTACCTGAAAAAAGCACAACCTGATTTTCGAGCATTATATGATCAAATACAGAATATAGAGAGGGCAGCAGCAGATGCCGATTTAGTTTATTTATATGACAAATTAAATTGTGAAATCAGACTGGCTATTGATAATATTGGAAAAATACTTTTTGAAGAAGCTGGTGTAGTATTAAAAGAATGGTTTTGGAGAGAAAATTATCAGGCTGTTAAACAACGATATCCGAAACTGGCTGAACAAATTGAAGAGATTGATATTAATGAGCATAAGTATATTCGCGAATATGGATTAAGAGGGAAGGTTATTTACAGAAAGAGCTGCAGTGGTGAGTATGATTTATATTCATTTCATTCTCCGAGTGAAGTGGGTATTCAGACAGCCTATCGATCTGTCTTAAGTAAATACGACAAAATATACGTTTTAGGATTTGACGGCGGATATGAGTTTTCGGGCAAACATTGTATATCTGATGGAAAAGCAAAAATAGAGATTTTTATTGATGATTTAATCGAATTGAAACAGGTACTATGCAATACATTAAGAAAAGGACTGTTACTAAATCCAAATATTGACATAAAATTCAATTTGGAAATAAAAGATTTCCTGAAAGGTATTGATTTGCTGGAGAAAGATAAAAACTATATTTACTTAACGAAAGGCTTTGAAAACGGATTGAAGGAAATAGAGCAGTTTGTAAAGAATAATTTATATAATACCAATATATGGGAGCGTATATGAATGTATTAGTGTATAGAAATTTAAGACGTAAAATAGCTGGAATATGTGATAACATTTATCAGCAGAAATGGAATGTAGTATGTATTGATTGGTGTGACTTAAGACAGGAGTTATTACAGATTAATCCAGACAATGAAAAATGGTTTTGGATAATAAGGGAATGTAATCTGTGTACAGAAATAGGTAATTTTATTTATTTACACGATTTATTAATTTATGATGTTGATGCATACATTGCCCAGCAGCTTTATGGACTTAATGAAGAGATACGAAAGTTTCTATCAGAAGAAGCCAAAAAAAAGAATAGAGAAGCACTGGAAGTACGTCATAAAAATATTTCGGTATTATTATATAAGGAGAACAGATTATCGCGTGTTAAATGTTTCTACATGGGAACGGAAAATATAAGTATTTCTATCATGGAAAGGAGTAAAGAATTCAAATTGTTTAGTGATACTAATCCATGGATGGAAAGTATTAGTATGGTTAAGACAGGAAGTCTGCAAAATAGTATTCTTGAGGAAATATGTGTGCTAGGGTGGGGAGGAGGGCATTTGATTAGGGAATTAGAAACGAGATATCCGCAGGCACAAATTAATGTGTATTTACCTAATATGGACATTTTTGAAACAGTTATGTCTAATATCTTAGTGACAGATGTACTTGAGAATGAAAAAATGGTGTTATATTTTGATCCGACAGGTTTAGATTTTTTGAGTGTGTTAGAGAAAAATGCGAAACGCAGCGAATTTGGTTATTTTATAAATAGACAAGAACTGAGAGCTTGCGTGAAAAATTTGAAGGCAGCAGATGGTCTAATAAAGTTTTGCAGGAGAAAATATGATATAGATTTAACGAGAGAAAAGTTCAAATGTAATACATATGAATCCGAGGATCTTGCCAGCAATAAAATTGGTACTAGAATTTATGAATTATGTAAAAAGTTTGAAGGATAAATGATGTATCAGCGTTTGGCAAGCATCCAAATACAAATTGCGAAAGCAGGAGGGAGTGCATCAATGAAGATTCTGGCAATAGGAGCACATTTAGATGACATAGAATTAGCTTGCGGTGGCACACTTGCAAAAGCAGTCTCTAATAATCATGGAGTAAAAATGCTTGTTATGAGTGAGTCGGGGTATACAAATTACGACGGGAAAGTAATGAGGACAGCACAGACTGCAGTGCAGGAAGGGAGAAGTGCGGCAGAAATACTAGGTGTTAAAGACATTGAAATCTTGCAGTTTGATTCAAAGGATATACCGTATCATTTTGGTGTCATTGAAATACTAGATGAAAAAATACAGGCATATCAGCCAGATATTATTTTTACTCACTGGGTTTTTGATACACATCAGTCACATGAAGGTGTTGCAAAATCATCGATTACAGCGGCACGACGGCATAATAATGTGTATATGTATGAACCTATTTATCCTGCTGGGCGTTCTTATGTGGCCTTTCGACCACAAATGTATATTGATATAGGGGGGTATGAGGAACAAAAACTGGAGGCATTGCGTCAGCATAAGACAGAATATAGAAAATTTGGCGATCAATGGATTGAGGGAACAAAAGCAAGAGCAGCATACAGAGGATACGAAATGGGCAGACATTATGCGGAGGCGTTTGAGATAGTTAGATGTGAATTAACGTTGTAGTAGCAAAAAGAGGAAGACAAAGAGGAGAGGTGATTAGACAAAATGATTGTTGCAATCCATCAGCCAGAACATTTACCATGGCTGGGTTTTTTTAATAAAATGATGAATGCAGACAAATTAGTTATTTTAGATAATGTTCAGTATAGAAAAAGATATTTTCAAAACAGAAATCAGATATTGGTAAATGGTGAGAAAAAATATATTGGCGTTCCAGTGAACATTGACAATTATAGAGAAAAAACGATAGCGGATATGCAGATTTATTCGGATTCTGAGGTGCCATGGAAAAATAAATATTTGAAAACAATAGAATATAATTATAAACATCATCCCTTTTTTGAAGAATACTTTCCTTTTTTTGAGAATCTTCTGGGCGAGGATATTGCTAGTTTATATGAATTCAATATGGAGATTATAAGATATTTTGCCCAGAAGTTAGGTATAGATACTAAGATTGTAAAAGCATCAGAACTATTTCCATCGGGAGAAAAATCAGATTTAATACTGGATATAGCAAAGAAATCAAGTGCTGATGTCTATTTATCAGGTCCTTCAGGAAGAGATTATATGGATTTAGAAAAATATGAGAAGGAAAGGATGGGTGTCTGGTTTAATGATTTTGAACATCCTATATATATGCAAAAAGGAACAGAACAGTTTATTCCATATTTATCTACGCTTGATCTGCTAATGAATATTGGTGAGAAACAAGGAAGAAGTATACTATCTGACGGAACAGTAATAACGAAAATGATATGAGGATAATAAAATGGTTTATAGCATAATAGTGCCGGTGTTTAATAGAAGAAAATATATTCGCAGATGTTTGGATAGTATAATGAAACAATCGTTTCAGAACTTCGAATTAATCATAGTAGATGATGGCTCTGATGATGGTACCGCGAAAATATGTGATGAGTATGGACAAAAGTATACAAATATCAGGGTTCATCATCAGAAAAATGGCGGCGTATCCAAAGCTCGTAATACTGGACTTGAAATGGCAATAGGAAAGTATGCTTTGTTTGTTGACAGTGATGATTATCTTCCGGTTAATTATCTTCTTCATCTGTTTTCAGCATATGAAAAATACGGTACGGAATTTTGTTATTGCACATCGTTTAAAGTGCATACAGTAAATGGTGTTAAATATTATCAATATAGGAAAGGTATGGGATATTCTGTAGTAAAAAAAAATGATTATATTAAATTAATGGATAAAGGACTGTTTAACTCTGTAGTAAACAAGACATATGAGATGTCAACAATAAAAAAATACAAAATTAAGTTTCCAGAGCATATAGGTTTAGGGGAAGACTTGATTTTTAATCTTCGTTATTTGGACAAGAAATGGGGATTTGAATTTTTAATTTTAAACTCGGATTTTTATATTGTATGGGCGAAAAATGAAAAAGAATCATTAGAACGTGGATGGCATGATAACTTCTTTGAAATGCAGGTAATCCTTTTAGAGGAAAAAATAAAATATTTAAAGAAATGGTTAGAAGAAGGAAAAATTTTCTTAAAGAGGAACGATGAAAATGTCTTTAGTAGATGGCACTATATATGTATATATGAATGTGTAGAATATTATGTTTCTCATATAAAAGACATATACGTAGTGCAGTTGATTGGAAAGCTGCTCAAACTTATGTCTTCATCTGTATATTCTAGATATGTACAAATATATAGGGGGAATAGATGGGTCATTTTGCAAATACTACATAAAATTTTGGGTTATAGATTAAGAGAAAAGCTAAAGATGCAAAAGTAAGAATGGATAGGTGATCGTGACAAAAAAAGTTGTAGAAGGATGTATTGTAAAAAGAAATTAGCAAGATAATAAAATTGAAAAGGAGAAAAAAATGAAAAACAATACGGAAACGATTTGGGAAGCCAAGAGGGAAGATGTCATAAGGGATATGATAAAATTGAAAAATAAGTATGGTATAGGAGATTTTAAAGCCATTGAATTGTACGGTGGAGATGGGCATACTTTGTCTAATAAAATGGCAGAACAAAGTGTATCATTTGTTGGTTATGATATTAATCCCGATAAAGCGGAGGGATTTAGACAAAATGTGCCCAATGGGGAATTTCGATGTGGTGATTCTGTTAAAATGATGAAAACAATGAGAGAAGGCGAGATTGGTTTTTATAATTTGATTAGTACTGATGCACCTATCTGCATTTATGGGGAGAATTATTGTGAACATTTTGAAGTAATAGAGTATATTTATAAATTATTAAAACAGGGAGAGAGATCTTTATGTGTTTTTCCTGTAGTGCCTAAGCCGTATGATACGGAAAAGGAAGAAAATGCAAAATGGATGAAGAGAAGAGAAAAATTTTATGGAACTCAAAATGTAAATCTTGATTTAAATAAAGTTTTTGATATATATGATGAGCTTTTCAAGAAACAGAATCTGCAAATATATGAGCACTGTTTTACCTGCCGTGAGTATCGGAATAATATAGATTGGATGTATGAGTTCATGTATGTTTTAGAAAAATAAAGAAATTATATGCGCAAAGGGAAAGGAAAAATGGAAAAAAATGTTAGTGTGATTATTCCAAGTTATAATCGTGCCCATATACTTTACAAAACAATTCCTACATATATACAGGATATAACGTTAGAAATAATTGTAGTAGATGATGGTTCTGATGATAATACAAGAGATACAGTTAAAAAGATACATGAAAAATTTGAAATGGTTAAGTATATTCGCTTAAAAAAACATAAGGGACTACCTTATGCCAAAAATGCAGGTGTTTGTAAAGCTCGGGGGAAATACATTTTTTTTGGTGATGATGATGCTGTATTGTATGATGGTACATTGCATCGTTTAAGAGATGCTATCGAAAAGTTTTCCATTGATATAGCTGGAGCAAATGGATCTTATACAAGTAGTATGAGGGAGATTAGAAATTTGGACAGGTATATTGAGGAGCAGTTTACAAGAATATTTGATACAAATTGCATTGCGGATTTCAATACAGGAAACTTTTATTATGACTATAAAATTGATGAAATAACAGAAGGACTGTATGTCATGTCGCCATTTTTGATCAAGGCAGAATTGGCAAAAGGTACGAAATTCGATGTCGGCTATATTGTCAATGCAGCAAGGGAGGATATGGATTATCTTGTAAGACAGGCTAAAATGGGAAGAAAAATGGTATATGTCCCTAATACGTATGAAATAGATTTACCACGTTCATATGTAAAAGGCGGGGGAAGTCAAAGCATAAAACAATGGAGGAATAGTATTTATAGCATTTACAATAATAATCGTTTTGTAAATAGGCATTATGAGTATTTAAAGAAACAAGGATATATTACGGTTAGTAAAAGGGAGGCGAAATTGAATTTTTGCAGCCTTGTGCTAAGAAGTTTGATTAGATTTTATTGTCCATTGTTGGGAGAATTAATAAGGGGTAGGAAAAATGTCATATAGCAGAAGAGGAGGAAAAGAAGACCGTGAAAATATTATATTTTTTAGATTTCCCCTTTCATATTGGAGGTTCCAATAAAGTATTACTAAAACAAGCATTCATTATGAAACAAAGAGGTTTTGAAGTAAAAGTAATTATACCTAATGATGAAAATGGACAACACGATCTTGAATATGATAACATATGTTCATTTTATGAGTTGGAGACAGAAGCCCAATGTTATCATATATATACCTGCATAGAAGCTATTGATATCTTAGCAGCACTTCGGGAATGTGAATTTGTAATACCATTAATTAAGGCTTATAAACCTAATTTGATTCATAGTACGCAACTTAATATTGGTGTTGAATTAGCGGCAAGAGAATTGCAGATTCCGCATTTAATGAATATATATCAAGTAGATAACCAATCATTTAATCTGAACTGGATAGCGATATATCCTGAATATCACAGCGCGGATTCAATAGTAATGTCAGAGCGTTGGCAGAAAGGACTTAAGATTCCTTCAAGATGCATTAGGGTTGCGTATGAGCCGGAGGAATATAAGTATACATATTATGACAGAGGAAACTGCAATAGAAGAGATAGAGAGTGGATCAATATTGTTTCAATAGGAGTGGTGTATGAGCCTAAGAATCAGATGGAGATTATCAAATTTATACAGATGTGTAGGAAAAATAAACAGAATGTTAAGCTATGGATTTTAGGTGATTGTTGCGGAAAATATGCGGAAAAATGCATAAAATATGTTTCTGATAATGATTTAACAAATTATGTGTATTTTGCAGGATTTGTTCCAAATGTAACAGAATATCTTCAGAATGCGGATTTATTTGTTTTGGCAAGCACAGTGGAATCATATCCAGGAGTAATTGTAGAAAGTATGGCAAACAAAGTCCCAATTATATCTACAACAGTTGCAGGTGTACCAGAACTTTTAAAAGACGAAGTAAATGGATTCCTGACAGCAGGATATGAGGCCGTAGATATATACAATGCTTTTTTAAGATATTTGGATTATCGCAAATTTGGAAAGATTTTTCAGATTGTTGAAAATGCCTATAACACATATACAGAAAATCATACATATAAAGCAATAGGAGATATGCTAGAAGATTATTATCAATGGATTGTAGAAGATTATCGCAATAGAACCCATGATTTGCTGACAATTAAGCAAGTTAAGGTTATATTCAATAAATTTGTATTAGAGAAAAAAATCGAACAGGCGAATCAAACAGTGATGAGAAACATTTGGTTTTTATATCACATATATCCATCTCTTGAAAATAGTAAGAAAATTGTGATTTGGGGCGCCGGTTTTGGAGGAAGTGTTGCGTTAAACTGGCTTGTTTTATTGGGATTGAAAACGAAAATTTTTGGATTTATAGATATTAAAAAAAAGGGAAATTATTTAGGATATCCAATTTGGGCTAATCGGGAAGCTGTTATGAAGGAAAGTGACGTAATATTGATTGCGGTATATGATACAAAAGCAATTTTAGAGATTGTGGAGTGTCTTGAGAAGCATGGAAAACAGAAGAATATGGATTATTTTTTGATTTGTAATAATCCTGTTAGAATCTGAAATATATAATATAATTAAGGAATCATAGAATGAACAATATATTAATTTGGGGAACGGGAAAATTGGCTGGGCATTTTGTAGAAAATAAATGTAGTGCAGAAATTATAGGGTTTATAGAGTCGCAAAAAACGAAAGATACTTTTATGCAGAAGCCTGTATCTGAATGTACTGAACTTTTATTAAGAAAAAGCAGAGGATGTTAATATGATAGCAGTTCGGATATACGAGGGCTTGGGAAATCAGATGTTTGAATATGCCTATGCCTATGCGCTTAATCAGAGAATGAAAAAAAGGAATATTAAAGTGTATCTGGATATGCGGGAGCGCGATGCAACTTTACTTGATAAAAAGCGTATTGTAAGATCTATAGATATAGATAAATTTAATATTAGTATTCCGGTAGCAAGTAATGAGATATTACGGCATTGGGATTACATTACGGATAAAACGATTGGCTATAGGGTGATTAATTATCTTCAAGATATTGGCTTATGGAAATATCAAATTGTTTTAGAAGATGAGTTTAACTACGAAAAGAAATATTTGCAAATAAAAGATTATTCTTATGTAAATGGATGGTTTCAGCATCATGAATATTTTAGAAAGTATAGAAAACAGTTACTTTCCGAATTTTCATTGAAAGAAAAATGGGATATCCCTTCAAAACTTAAGCAAATTATGGAAGAGTATCAAGTTATTTCGATGCATATTAGGAGAGGGGATTATTTAACAAATTCATATGCCAGAAAAGTATTACCTGTATGTAGAAAAACGTATTACTTTAATGCTGTGGAGTATTTAAAGTCTAGAGTATTCAAACCATATCTTTTTATTTTTACAAATGATGAGAAGTGGGTGGATAGTTGTCTGCATTTTGACATACCAAGTATTGTGATTACAAATCACTACAATTTATCAGATATACAAGAGATGATATTGATGAGTCAGTGCAAACATAATATTATAGCAAACTCGACATTTAGCTGGTGGGGGGCATGGCTGAATACTTATAAAAATAAAATAGTAATTGCACCATATAAGTGGTTTAAAGACGAATCGAGGAAAAATATTGCTTTAGAAAGCTGGGTAAAAATATAAAATATATACTTTTATGGAGAATTGGAAATAGAGGACAGGATGCTTTTAATATATTAAGTCAGTATATAAAATCCTATATGGAAGAAAAAATTGGCGAGGGATGGATATGGGAAAAGGACAATACATAAATTATGATTTTTTTATCCGGTTATGTAAACACTTGATTTCCAAATCCATTATCTACCTGATGCGGAAATTACGTTATACAGATTTACCGGCTTTAGTTTGAAAAGGTTAGGAGATAATGAATCGAGATGAAAAATATTTTGATATGGGGAGCCGGAATGTGGGGAAGGAAGGCCTTTGACATATTAAGCTCGTATAGAAACCCTTATAATATTGTAGCTTTTGGAGACAATGACAGCGATAAAATTGGTAAAGTGTTCTGCGGAAAGCCCATTTGGGACATCGATACACTGGAACGAGACAAACAGATTGATTTGATTATCGTTGCGGCATCTGGTGTTAAAATTATGGAAATCAAAAAACAGCTTGAAAAGCTAGTTTCAATTCCAATATTTGTCTATCAAGATATCAGGAATCAATTGTTTTGGCCAAGAATATCAATTGACATATCTGGTTTTTGCAACGCGAAATGCAAATGGTGTGTTACAGGGCGTAAAAATTTAATGCAGGTTTTGCAAGATCGCAGCTATATGTCATTTGCAGAGTTTTGTGAGATATATAGCCATTTATATAAAAATGGTATTATAGGAAAAAGTACGGAAATTATGTTGTATAGCTGGGGGGAACCGCTGTTAAATAAAGACTATGTTCAGATTGTGGAGTTTTTAGCTGAGCAGGAACAAAAGTTTTCAGTGAGCACGAACGCATCTACTCTGCAGCTGGTGCAAAGAAAAGACGCATATAAAAATTGTTGTTCCTTTGTTTTTTCAATGCCCGGTTTTTCGGAAGAATCCTATGCAAGAATACATGGTTTTCAATTTAATAAGATTAGAGAAAACATTGTCAAAATAAATGATAATTTAAAGGAGCATGGGTTTGTTGGTAATGGAAGTATATCTTTTCATGTTTATCAGTTTAATCACGCTGAAATTGCTGATGCACGTAATTTTTCAGAAGATCTTGGGTTAAGTTTTGATCCCTATTATCCTTATTTTAACGGGAACAGCATGATGGAAGATTTTCTGGAGGGCCGAATGGATGATATTGCACTTAATGAGGCAAAGAAAGAATTGCATCTTGCCCATGTAGACGATCTTTTAAAAAAGAGACCAAAGGAGTACAAATGTTTTTTGGAAAACATTATTTCGATAGACTGTAAGGGAGATCTTGTATTATGCTGTGCTGCGGATTCAGAGCTTATTGATTACAGCTGGGGAAGTGTATTTCAAATATCATCATTTGAAGATATGAAAGCCAAAAGAGAAGAGATGTTGCAATGCCATTCATGTCAAAAGTGCAGGAAACTTGGAATGGATTACTGGTTGGGAAATAATCCGTCGTATTTGAGGAACTGAGAAAAGGTGTTATAGTACAGGTTCGCAGTAGGATTCGGAAAAGCAGTTGTTGACAGTGGGGGAGAACTCTATGCTACTTATAAACAGAATGGATTTATTACACAAGCCGGCTAAAGTATATTTGTGGGGTACAGGCAAAGTTGCGGCATGGATAGTAGAACAGTTTAAAAATGATATATTTAAATTACACATAAGCGGTTTTATAGACAACGATGAAAAAAAACAAGGAGATATATTTTGTGGGTATAAAATATATTCGCCAGATGTGTTAGAGAATGACAGGGATTGTCATATCATAATATTAAGTAATTTTTGGAAGGAGATTTCAGGGCAGATCGAAGATCAATATTCTGAAAGCGTAGTCAGATGCGATAGTTTTCATTTTTTTATTAAATATCGGTTGATCCCAAGGTACCAGGGCAGTGAAGACGAAGAAATAAAGGAAACATTAAATTATATTTGCAATGGTAGCCTTGAAGTATTTAATTATCCATTTGTTGAAAAATACCGCGATATTGACATTGAGATCGAGTATGATCATCAAAAACAATTGTTTTATACACTTTTTGCTGATAAAAGAATGTATCTCAGTAGGAAATATAAAAGCAAGGCTAAGATACAAGAATATTTAAAGCAGATTATGATGGAACAGGACAAGTTGTCGCCGCATTGTTATTTGGCAGGGACATTTTGTGTCGATCAAAATTCTGTTGTGCTTGATGCTGGAGCGGCAGAAGGAAATTTTTCACTATCGATTATAGACAAGGTTAAAAAGATTTATTTGATCGAACCAGACAAAGAATGGGTAGAGGCGTTGCAATATACATTTGAGGCCTATCAGGATAAGGTAGTTATTATTAATAAATATTTATCTGATTTTGTTTCGGAAGAAACGACGACTGTTGATAATATTGTTAATGAAAAATTAGATTTTATAAAAATGGACATAGAAGGAGAAGAGTACTATGCATTACAAGGGGCCGTCAAAACGATTTCGCGAAATGATAAGCTGAGGTGTGTGATTTGCACATATCATCATGAGTTTGACTATATGGTTATTAAGAATTTTCTTAAGGATATGGGATTAAAGACGGAAACATCAAAAGGGTATATGTGGTTTCCTTATGATAATAATTATTTTTATAGTTTGCCTACTCTGAGACGAGGACTCATCAGAGCAGAAAAGGGGAAAAATGAAAACTAAAATTTTGGCAATTTACCTGCCGCAGTTTCATACAATTCCAGAAAATGATAAATGGTGGGGAAAAGGTTTTACGGAGTGGACGAATGTAAAAAGAGGAGTTCCCTTTTATCCAGGACATTATCAGCCGAGAGAACCCTTGTATGATGATTATTATGACTTGACTGATTTAAAAGTTCTGGAGAGACATACACGTTTAGCTAAAAAGGCGGGAATTAGTGGTTTTTGTTTTTATCATTATTATTTTTTGGGGAAAAAATTGTTAGAAAAGCCAATTGAAAATTACAGGGATAATTCCAAGGAAAAATTTCCATATTGTTTAATATGGGCAAACCAATCATGGGAACGGACATGGTATAGGGCAACTACAAACAAGACCGTTTTGCTTCAACAAGAATATGGAGAAAAAAAGGATTGGGAAAATCAGTTTTATTATCTGTTGGATTTTTTTAAAGATGAACGATATATAAGGATAGATAATAAGCCAGTATATATTATTTATGTGCCCCAAGATATAAGGTTAAGAAACCAGATGTTTGCAGTATGGAATAAGCTGGCAAAAGCAAATGGATTTAAAGGAATATATTTAATTGCAATGAATACTGGCTATGGTAAAGATAACAGAAGGAATCTGTACGATGCTTATTTGGAGTTTGAACCGTTAAGTCTTATAAAGGGGGACAATTCATATAGAAAATATTTGGATCAATGGAAACAGGGACATGTAAATGCAGTTAGGAAGGAAGAGTGTGATTTCTTAAATTGGATTTGGACAAGAAACGTTTATACATATTCATATTTATGCAGGGCAATAGAAAAGAAAGCAAAACGGAGCGGAGCTAAAACATTTTCAGGCGTTTTTGTGGGGTGGGATAATACGTCCAGAAAAGATGAGGCAGGAATTATAGTAGGTGGAAGTGATCCGAAAAAGTTTTATAGGCATCTTGTCAACATGTTAAGGCTGTCTGAAAAAAATAAAAAGCAATTTGTATTTTTAAATGCGTGGAATGAATGGTCCGAGGGTGCCTACATTGAGCCAGATAAAAAATACGGGTATGCATATTTAAAGGCTTTAAAAAGTGCAACAGGTCATAAGGCGGGAAGTTCAGGGATGTTTGAAAAGAATAGGGATAGAAAGAGTAAAAGGCGTACATAGCAGATTGGAGTACCGATGGATAATAAAGTAGGTATTGTGCTGGTAAACTATAATGGGGAGAAGTATATTGCAGACTGTATGAACAGCATACAGGCGCAAACTTATACAAATATTGAGATTTTATTTTGGGATAATCATTCAAGCGATGCTTCTGTAGAAATTGTGAAACGGCTATATCCTCAGGTTCATTTGGTTGAGAGTCAGCATAATTATGGCTTTGCAAAAGCCAATAATCTGGCTGTTAAGCAGATGTTAAATATGGGAGTGGAATACATTTTACTGCTTAATGTGGATACAGTGTCGGATTCTTTTTTGATCGAACGGCTTTTGGAAAAGGCCGATGCCAATACTGTTACCACCGCACGAATTTGTATGGGCAGGCATGGAGAAACAGATTGGTATGCCGGTGGGGAACTACAGTTCGATATTGGAAATGCAAGGCATTTAAGTATTAAGGGGTGTATAAAGGAAAAAGCGGTAACATTTATTAGCGGCTGCTGCATGATGATACATAGGGATATTATTAGGAAATATGGATTATTCAATACAAAGTATTATCTTTACTATGAGGATACAGATTTATGTATGAGGTGGTATTTAGAAGGTGTCCGTATGTTGTACATTCCCAGCGTTAAAGTGTGGCATAAGGTTGGCGGGAGTATGGGAGGAAACAGAACTCCTTTGAAGGAATATTATCTGATTAGAAACAGGCTTTATTTTGTAAATAAATATAGAGAATATATAAAAGTAAGCACGAAAGTTGTTTTGTGTAAAATAATTAAAAAAAAGATTGTGTGTCCAACTGAATATAATAAGAAAATGATAAAAGCAACATGTTATGGGATTCTGGATTATTATATGGGAAAGATGGGGAAGAACGATCACAGGATTTAAGGGCGGATAGTCGCTGCAAGGGGAATGAAATAATTGGGGGATAGCATTTATAAGATGAGAAGACAAGAAAGAAATATTGTGGCATTTTATCCTTATTCTTTATGCCAGACTTCATATATTTATACTATGCAGGGATTTATTGAAAGCAAATATAATGTAATTGATTATTTTGATTTGTCAGATGGATTTTATGATTTATGGGAGATAAGAAGTATATACTTAAATTGGCCTGAAAATATGATTAAGGATAAAGATATCATATTAATTAAAAAGGCAAAATATTTCGGAGTAAAGATTGTGTGGGTTTATCACAATAAAATTCCGCATGATTCTGATAAAACGGATATGGTAATAAGGAATACAAAATTTCTTATCAAAATAAGTGATGTTATCGTTATCCATTCTCGTCAGAGCGTTGAGAGTTTAAAACAATTTGAGTCCAATTTTAAGTTAGATAAAGTCAGATTTTTGAGACATCCTGAATTTGCGGGCGATTACTTTGGATATGCGCAGACGGATGGGATGCCGAAACACAAAGACCGTTTTGTTTTTGCATTCTATAGTCAGATCAGACCATACAAAAATATTGAAATTCTTATTAATGCTTTTAACAGACTAGATCAATCATATGAATGTGAGTTGGTTATTGTGGGACATTCTCCATCAGAGGAATATTTTAACTCCTTGAAAGAAATATCGAAGGATAATGACAGGATTACGCTTACTTCTCATTATATAAATTCGCTGGAGATGGCTGCTTATTTGGAACGGGCAGATATACTGGTTCTGCCGTATAGCTATAAAAGTGTAATGAATTCAGGAACTATGATGATGGCTTTTTCTTATAAAAGGACGGTTATTGTACCAGATATTTATATGGCGAATGATTATGATGATTCTTTAATTTATAAATATACTTATGGAGACGAGGAGAACCATATCCGTGAATTACACAAAAAAATGGAGAATGCATATCAGGACGGGAAAGAACACTGCCGGGAAAAAGGAGAAAAATTATATAATATAGTAATGCGTGATAATGCAAAGGATAAAGTAAAAAAAGAATTGATTAGTATAGTATAGCAGGTGGCAAGGTATGATTTCTTTTTTATGGATAGTCAGTTGTATCGCATGTGTACTCCTGGGGAGATATTTGGGCAATAGAAAGACAAAGAAAAAGGCGAGGCAAATGCTCAGCAAGAAAAATGAGCTGCAAGTAGCATCTAATTATAGGGCGGATGTACTATATAAGTGGCTTGTTGCTGAGAAAAAGGGCATAAATATTTTATCTATTTTCAATAATACAGAAGCAGAGAATGTAGGAATATATGGTTATGGGATTGTGGGAAAGCAGTTAGCAAATGATATGAAAGAGGCTCAAATTAAGATAACCTGCATTATTGATAGAAATGCACATAATTTAAAATGTGATTATCCGGTTTATACATTAGATGACAAGCTGCCGGAATTGGATATGGTAATCGTTACCAGTGTGAATTTGAATGAAGTGAAGAACCATATTAAACAGGCAAATTGTAAAATAATTTTATTAAGAGACATTTTAGAATTGGCGATAGAACAAAAACAAGGCAGTGGAGGTAAATGATATGTTAGTATATGGAGACAATGTCTGGACACTAGAAAACATAGAAAATGAAATTGAAAAATTTAAAGAAGTATATGATAAGAGGCCGATTCCTGACAACAGAGGAGGAATGTCAAGTACACATTTATTCTGGTCCTGGTATGCTATGAAAACTCTAAACCCTGAGTATATTATTGAAAGCGGCATCTGGAAAGGGCAAGGTACATGGCTGTTTGAGGAGGCATGTCCTAAGGCACAGATTTTTTCAATAGACATTGACTTGGGTAACAGAAAATACATATCAGAACGAGTGAAATATTTTTCGGTAGATTTTTCCTGTATTGATTGGTCATTTATTAAAGACAAACAAAATACAGTAATATTTTTTGATGATCATCAAAATGCATATAGTCGACTGATGCAGATGAAATTTATGGGATTTAAGCAGGCGTTATTTGAAGACAATTATCCTGAAACAAAGGGAGATTGCTATTCTTTAAAAAAAGTCCTGCTTGGAGTTGGGTTTGATGAAAAAGATAAAATAATTATTCCACCCAATTATGCACATTCTATGTATTTTAAAGAGAATGTGGAAACATATTTTGAGTTTCCGCCTATTTATAAAACCGATTATGTCAGGTGGGGAGATGTGTGGGACGATTTACATTACCCGACCCGAAACCCTGTTTTGGATAAGGTCGATACAGAGATGCAAAAAATATTGTATGCAGAAGCGAAAGATTATACGTGGATATGCTTTTGCAAGTTAAGGTAGGACTTATGAAGAAAAAAGTGAATTTTATTGTGAAATTTATTTTGAGAGTTCAATTCAGAGTGCCGCGTGTTGTCTGGGCAGGGTCGTCTTATGGAGGGTTTTATATTGTGCCTCTTAAATCAATGTATAACGGAAAGGCGTTTTCATTTGGAATAGGGGCAGATATTACATTCGACAAATATTTGATAAATAAATGGGGTATGAAGGTTTATGGATTTGATCCAACACCAAAATCCTGTAATTGGGTAAAGCAATGTTGTGCGGATATAAATAATTTTAGCTTTTATGAATATGGAATTTCAGATGAGGATGGAATAAAAGACTTTTATTTGCCCAGAAACCCGAGAGATATTTCAGGGTCTCTTATTAAGAATGCCAATACGGGTAGAAAGATTCAGATTCCATTTAAGACCATGGCGACGATTATGCAAGAAATCAGTATAGACGAAATAGATATTCTCAAATTAGATATTGAAGGTTCTGAATTGGAAGTTATACCAGATATCCTAAAAAGTGGACTAAAATTTAGGCAGCTGTGTGTTGAAATACATTATAGATTTTGGGAAAAACATAAGTATTTATATTTGTTTAAAATGATCAGATTATTAAATAAGGCAAATTACTATATAGTCGCAGTGTCGGAATCTTATGAAGAGATAACGCTGTTAAAGAGGGATTAAGTAGTGAATATATTATATTTAAATCTATACGATAAATTTGGCGGAGCAGAGAAGATATGTAATTTATTGTATCATCAATTAACGCAAGGAGATGTTCATTATCGTTTTGTATTAGTAGGAAACAAGGATAGTGATAAAAATTCGTATAGCTTATTTTCACCACACGTTTTTAAAGAAATGGAAGAATATCTGATCAGGTATGATTTATTAAAAAAAATGGTGAGAATATTGGTATTGGCATCCATTATTCGAATAATATTGGTTAAACGAATAGATGTTGTACATTTACATAATACACATGATTATTTAATTAGCTGTAAAGGAATAAAATTACTTTTAAAGTTCGGCCCTGTTGTGTGGACCCTCCATGATATGTGGTCCATGACTGGAAATTGTACGTATTCAGCGAAATGTGTCAAATGGAAGGAAGGGTGCAGAAAATGTAAGAATTTATCAGCATATTCGGCTTTGAGCGAGGATTTGCCAGAGAGGCGTTATTTACAGAAGAAAGCGTTATTTCAAGAAAATCATTTATATCGAGTATGTCCGTCAAAATGGCTTTATAATATGATAAAGGAAAGTGGGATAGGGGAAAAGAACCTGCTCTGGATACCCAATGGGGTTGATCTGGAATCTTTTCGGAAAATTGATAAAAAAACAGCGCGAAAGAAGCATCATTTAAGCGAGAATAAAAAGTACCTGCTATTTATTGCGGCATCAGTAAATAACAAAAAGAAAGGCATGACTTACTTACTGGAAGCAGTTAAGATGCTTAATGATATGAAAGAGTTAGAGATTTTGATTATAGGGGATATAAAGTATAAAATTTCGGGAAACGGAATACCTGTACATTGCTTGGGGTATATCCCGGATCAGAAGGTTTTAAATGAAATATATGCAGCAGCAGATTTATTCATTCTCCCAAGTATAGAAGATAATTTTCCATGTACAACTTTAGAAGCTATGGCATCGGGGACACCGGTTATTGCATTTAAGGTTGGGGGTATTGCTGAACAGCTGGATGATGAATCGGGATTTTTGGTAGAAGAAATCTTGTCGAGGGAATTAGCAAAGAAGATTAGAATGGCATTATCAGATCAGGAGAGTTTAAGTGACATTTCAGAAAAGGCTCATAAAAGGTGCGTAGATTTATTCTCAGCTGACAGCATGAATGATAAGTATAGAATATTGTATAAAAAAGCCTTGAAGAAATATAGGAGCAGTTTCAAATGAAAAAACTACTGTTGGTCAGACCATTTGCCAATGTCATGAATATAAGCACATACAATTCGCAGGAAATAGGGTTGTGCAAAGCTTTTTGCCGATTTGGTTTTGATTGTGATATTGTTTATTTTTCAAGGACAAATCATGAAGAGATAGTATTTCGAGACAAAACAAACAGAGTAAAAATTATATGGAGAAAAGGCATAGCGTTTGGAACCCGGGCGATTTATCCTGATTTTTTGAATCCTGTTAAGTTATGGAAGTATGATATTGTTATTTCCAATGAGTATGATCAAATTATGAGTATCCTTCTGGCATTACTTCACAGAAATGTATATATATATAACGGACCGTATTTTAATACATTTGAAAATGACAGAAGGATGAAAATTTACGATTTAATATCTGTACGAGTATGCAATGCATTTGTAAAAGATATTTTTTCAAAAACAGATGATTCGACTGTTTTTTTGAAGAATAAGGGATTGAAAAAAGTGCTAACTGTAGGAGTGGGACTGGATATCTCCCGAATTGATAGGAAGATAAAAAATCACAGTCAGGTAATGAGTAATGAGCATATGGGAGAACACAATATCCTTTATGTAGGAACCGCGGAAAAGAGAAAACGTGTTGGATTTATTATGAAAGTATTTGAGGCTTTATGCAATGACAGAGATGATGTAAAACTTACTGTTGTGGGTATAAAAGATAAGAGAGAGATTAATCATCTTTTAAAGTTAACTGATATTCATTATAGAGATCGTATTTCGTTTATAGGGAAAGTAGAGAATCAGCAGATGGCGGATATCTATCAACATTCAGACTGCCTTGTTTTGGCGTCTGATGAGGAAATATTTGGAATGGTGCTTCTTGAGGCGATGTATTTTAAAACACCATGTATTGCGAAAAATGTTGCTGGACCCAAGGCGGTTATTAAGCATCAGATCAATGGAATATTAGAGAAGGAGTATAATGTTGGGCAGTGGAAAGGTGATATTGAATACTTGTTGGATCATCCCGATGTGAGAGTGAGGATGGGTGAGAATGCTTATAATAGCGTAATGTCTGATTTTACTTGGAGTAAAGTAGTATACAAAATGTTTAAGAATAAAGCAAACAGATAGTGATAAAGATAGAAGGTACTAAATGAAAAAAATATTAATTTGGGGAACAGGAAAACTCGCGCAACAGTTTATTGAAAATCAATATCATGGCGAGATCATGGGTTTTATAGAAACGAACAGGACAAAAGATACTTTTATGAATAAACTGGTGTATGGAAGCCGTGAAATACCAAGCGGATACGATTATATTGTTGTAGCAAATTCATTTGTGAATGAAATTTATAATCAATGTCTTAATTTAGGAATTGATATTTCAAAAATGATATTTTTATATAGGATTAATGACAGAATAGGCTGCACAGACAGGGTAGTTTTAAGGGAAATACTGCTTGGAAGAAACTATATTAATTATTGCATGGAATTTGGATTGCAGGATAGTGCGTTAATCGAGAAGGATATTATAGAATACCAAAAATTAAACAAGAGAGTTAACTTTGATATTAATGAAAAAAATATGTGGCCAATTATAAGGGACAAATATGATGCTGCAGGTACTATTAACAATTACTTTTGGCAGGATATATGGGCCGCCAGACATATTATAGGGAGCGGGATAAAAAAACATTTTGATATTGGAAGCAGACTTGATGGATTTATAGCACATCTATTAGCTGCAGATATTGAGGTTACGATGATTGATGTTCGTGAATTTCCGGGTGAAGTTGAGAACCTTTATACAATTGTGGATGATGCTACTTATCTACATCAAATTGCGGATGAAAGTATTGAAAGTATGTCTGCACTATGTTCCTTAGAGCATTTTGGTTTGGGGAGATATGGTGACCCGATTGATCCCGAATCCTGCTTTAAGTGCTTTGATAATATACAAAAAAAATTAAAAAAAGGTGGAAATCTTTATATTTCTGTTCCTATTGGAAAGGAGAGGGTGGAATTTAACGCTCACAGAGTCTTTTATGCTAGCACAGTAGTGGAGAGTTTTTTATCATTACAATTAGTGGAATATTCCTGTGCTGCGGAAAAGAAAATTGAATATAATGTGGATATTTATAAATATGATAATGATATGCATAATGGAGAATATCGGTACGGATTATTTCATTTTGTCAAAAAATGATGTGATATGGATATAATCAAACTTATTTAACAGTGAAACTTGGTAGAATGGTGGCAATGCAATCTGCCGTTTACGAAATAAGTATATATTGTATTAGCGAGGGAATGTAGAATGACAAAGCAGTTCTATACAGAAGAGGTTATGGCGTCTATTAAACAACAGATAAAGGACCAGAATATTTCGGTCAGGAAACAGTATTTGGCAAGCGAGTATTATGAAAGGAAAATGGAAGAGTATCGAAAGCAGGAAGAAATTGTGATATTCGGTACAGGAAATTATGGTAGGGATTTATATAAGATGTTAAAAATGGAGAATATCTGTTCTGCAAAATGCTTTTGTGATAACGGTATTGCGAGGCAGGGGAAAAAGATGGCAGAACTCGATATTCTGTCGCCGCAGGAAGCTGTTGAGCGATTCCCTAATGCGTTGTATATTATTACACCCAGAGGGTATGGAGATGAAATATTAAGGCAGTTAGTGGGCATGGGGGTTGATGCGATGCATATTTCCATTTTTGTTTTGGAATTGGCGGAATTGACAGAGAAATTATGAGGGGGTCTAATTCATTTATTGGTGTCTGATCAAAGGAATGGTGGGTAAAAGTATATGGGAAAAGATAGAATTGTGTTCATCGTACAAAGATATGGAATGGAAGTGAATGGAGGAGCTGAATATCATTGCCGTGTCCTGGCGGAACACTTATCAGAGAGATATGATGTGGATGTTTATACAAGCTGTGCCAGAGATTATATGCCGTGGGATAACTATTATTCTGTTGGTTCGTCTGCGTTAAATGGTGTTACAGTATACAGATTTCACGTTGAAAAGACAAAAGATGAGGCACATGTGCGTGAACTGTCTGCAAGAGTAAATCGGGGGGATCGGGCTGCGGAGACGGAATGGATCGAAGAGGTGGGGCCGTATTGTCCCAAATTAATTACCGCCTTAAAAGATAAAGCAGATTTATATAAAACAGTCATTTTTTTTGGATACAATTTTTATCCCACTGTTGTAGGGCTGCAGTTAGGGTTGGAACATACTATTTTGATTCCCACGGCTCATGATGAATCAAATATTTATAAGGATATGTGCCGGAGAACTTTTTTGGCAGCGAAGGCATTTTTGTATAATAGTGTGGAAGAAAGGCAGTTTTTAATTGATAAATTTGGAACGGGGGATAGACCCGGGCGGCTGACTTGTGTGGGAATTGATTTGCCGAATATATGCTATGAGGGAATGCCGGAAGGATACGAACAGTATCATGATTATGTTATTTATGTTGGAAGGGTTGCCAGAGGGAAGAATTTTAGACAGTTAAACAGGTATTTTATCCAATATAAGCGAGAACATAATACAGAACTGAAATTATTGGTATTAGGAAGGGTGGATAATGAGGAGAAACTTGCTTATCACGATGACATTATTTATTTAGGGTATGTATCTGAAGAGGATAAGACGCTTTTCATGAAAAACGCACGGCTCCTGATTATGCCTTCCATGTATGAAAGTCTGTCATTGGTTATTCTTGAAAGTATGGCATTAGGAAGGCCGGTTCTGGTAAATGAGGATTGTGAGGTTTTAAAAGGGCAGTGCTTAAGGAGTAATGCGGGGCTTTACTATTCAAACTATGCGGAGTTTGCGAAAGCATTGGACTATATGCTTACAGATACAGCAGCTTATTCCCAGATGGCGGAGAACGGGTTGGAATTTGTGAAAAATAACTATGACTGGCAGTATGTTGTTGAAAATGTGAGTTCATTAATCGAAGAAATCTAATGGAGAAGATGATATGAAAAAAGGATTAATCGCTGTATTATTTGCTGTAGGGGGTGTGGCTTTAGGAGCTGCAGGGGTAGGAAAAACTTTGAAAGACAAGGTTGATTATAAGTCAAAAATGTCTGACAAGCATCTGGCCTTATATCTTATGATGAACCAGTGGGTAAAAGTTAAGCAGGAGAATAAGTCAATTGCCGGCTATTTAGAAGCAGAAGGGTACAAGTCAATCGCTATTTATGGAATGAATTATGTCGGCGAAACATTGATGGACGAATTGCTGAACTCGAATGTTGAGGTTAAATATGGAATCGACAAAAATGCGGATACAATTTATGCGGATATAGATGTACTGAGACCGGAGGATGAGCTGCCTGAAGTTGATGCAGTTATTGTTACTGCGATAACCTTTTTTGATGACATCGAAGATGCTTTGTCAAAGAAAATGGACTGCCCGATTTTATCAATGGAAGATATTCTGTATGAAGTATAAATGATATATTCAGTCCCTTGCATGGTGATAAAAGCCGGGTTGGTTTTGATATTTGATTGATGCGATGAATATATAGATTTAATCCGAGCAAAGTGACAGGTGATTTTCGTGATAACAAAGAACAAAGAAGCGACACGGTGGAAGGTAATAGCCGAAAATATTTCATAAATTGTTTTATGGAAGGAACAAGCTGAGAGGAATGCAATTTAATATGACAATAAATGATAGAAAAATTCTTTGTGCAATAGAAAGTAATTTGTCAAATGGTAAATTTGTTATTTTTCCATTTGGTTATTGGGGTAAAAGAGTTAAATATTTGCTAAATAAAAAATACAGAATGAAAGAGATTGCAATAGTTGATAATAAGTTGTCTAAAGAGAGAGAAGACATTTTAAGCATACATGATATTAAAATGATAAGCGATGAGGATTATGTCGTGTTGTTTGCGGTAAGCAATGCAGAGGCTTATAATGATCTTCGGGCACAGCTTAAGTCCTTTAAAGGTAAATCAGTTTGCGATATTGCTTCTTTGAAATATGATAATATTTTTTTCTCCATGTTTAGCGATAAACTTTATATTGAAGAGTGTGATAGCCAACAGAGGGAAAAGATTTTCGAGATGACGCGGCAGACATGGTCACAGTTAGGCAACAGTCAGCCATATTGGTCCGTTCTGACAAACAAGAGATACTTACGTGAGAACATAGGCGAAAAAGAATTGGCTGATTTTTATGCTTCTGGAACGGAACAGCTTTCAGCGATTCTACAGACATTAGTCAGGAATGATATCATCAAGGATAAGCATGCGGCAAAGAGTCTGGATATTACAGAAGTGGGATGTGGAGTGGGCAGGGTGACGAAACACTTGTCACAGGCATTTAATAAAGTAACGGCAATAGATGTTTCTGCAGGAAATATGGAGATTGCTTCCATGATGGTTCAGGAAGCAAATGTTTCATTTGAATTATATAAGTGCATGGAAGATTATTGCAGGATGCCGAAAGTAGATGTTGTCTATAGCATAATAGTGCTGCAGCATAATGTCCCACCAGTGATTGAGTATATTCTGCAGGCGATGCTGAGATCACTTAAAATCGGAGGAGTTGCAATGTTTCAAGTGCCGACTTATAGAGAGGCATATGAGTTTAAAGTTAGTACATATATGAACAGTCTGCATGAGGGTAAAATGGAAATGCATATATTGCCTCAGAAAAGAATTTTTGAAATAGCATATGCAAGTGGATGTATTCCGATGGAAGTTTATCAGGATAAAATGAGTGGGCAGGATGATTTTTCATGTACTTTTGTTATGAAAAAAATAGAATGATAAAATGGACATGCCATTAATATAGGCGGGAGATTGGATGCGGTATTTATATAAATAAGAAATATACTGAATTAAGAGTTAAATATCATACTATCATCAGCTGGGGCGCTGGAGTTGAGTTTCAGAGATATTATGATCATAGTATTCTTGCATTTAATCATATGATAGATGGGGCGGGAAGAAATATCGGGCAAGTGGTCAATGGAATTACCATCGAGGGAATTGAGGTTCTTGCGCAATATAAGGAAGATAAGTCAGTTCTTGTTGTAATTTATCCGAACATTGAGAATGAGATTCAATTGCAGATCTCAAAGTTTTTGCCAAAGGCTGATACAATTGTGGCGCGGCTGTTGGATATAGAAGAGCGTGAAAGCACATATGCATCTAACAGAGAAGATATTATAATACTGGATTATATGTTGACCCTGCATGCTGATATTTCGTATATGGACGTGGGAGTATGTCACCCTGTCGTTAGAAACAATACCTATCTTTTTTATGAAAGGGGATTTACAAACGGTGTATTGGCAGAACATTTATTGGAACGATATGAGGTGGATGTCTTAACAAGTTGTGCGAGAGATTATATGCCGTGGGACAATTATTATCCTGAGAAGGTATCTGGACTAAATGGTGTTACGGTGCATAGATTTCCGGTTGAAAAAACAAAGAATGAATCGCAGGTAAGGGAATTATCTGCCAGGGTGAATCAAGGAAGCGGAATGGATAGACCCGAAACTGATTGCTGAATTAGAAAAGAGTGAAATGTTGTATAAGGCGGTGATTTTTTTCGGGTATGCTTTCTATCCCACTGTGGTGGGGATGCAGTTAGGATTAGAGCATACGATTTTGATACCTACAGCGCATGATGAATCAAACATTTATAAGGATATATGCTATAGGACGTTTCAATCGGCAAGAGCATTTTTGTATAACAGTGTGGAAGAAAGACAGTTTCTAATGGATAAATTTGATACAGGAAATAAACCGGGACGGCTTACCTGTGTAGGAATTGATCTGCCAGATGTAAAATGCACAGAAATACCGAAAGCGTACAAACAGTATAAGAACTATGTCATTTATGTGGGAAGGGCTGCGCGAGGAAATAATTTCAGGCAGTTAAACCGATATTTTATACAATATAAGTGCGAGTACGATACAGATCTGAAACTTTTGGTGTTAGGGCGGGTAGATAATGAGGAAAAGCTTAGGAAGGCCAGTCCTGGTAAATGGGGACTGCAATGTTCTGAAGGGGCAATGCATTAGGAGCAACGCAGGACTTTACTATTCAAGTTATGCGGAATTTGAGAAAGCATTGAATTATATGCTCACAAATACAGAAGCGTATTCTCAGATGATGAAGAATGGTCTGGAATTTGTGCGTAATAATTATAGTTGGCAATATGTTGTCGAGAATGTCAGCTCATTGATTGAAGAGATAGGAAAGGAGAATCAGTAATATGAAAAAAGGAATAATTGCTACATTATGTGCTGTAGGAGGAGCAGTCGTGGGAGCTGCGGGAGCAGGAAAGGTTTTGAAAGGTAAAGTTGCCTATAAATCAAAAATGTCCGAAAAGCATTTGGCTTTATATTTAATGATGAATCAGTGGGTAAAAGTGAAGCAGGAAAATAAATCGATCGCCGATTATCTGGAAAGGTGTGGGTATAAGGAGATTGCGATCTATGGAATGAACTATGTTGGTGAAACATTGATGGATGAATTGCAGGATTCAAATATCAAGGTAAAATACGGTATTGATAGAAATGCAGATACAATTTATTCCGATATTGATGTGGTCACACCTGACGGCAGGCTTTCAGAGGTTGACGCAGTTATTGTTACAGCAATAACATTTTTTGACGAGATTGAGAACAAATTATCAGAAAAAATTGACTGCCCGATTTTATCAATGGAGGATATCTTATACGAAGTATGAGGACAAAGAATGCACCAATAGATAAATTTATAAAGTATATCAGGGATAAAAATATCTATGTTTATGGGATAGGAGACTTTTATCAGCGACTGACCAGAAAAGTTATTTATAAGGATATCCATAAAAGTGTGGCAGGTTATATTGATAATGGTAAAAAAGGAAAGCAAATCAATGTGTTGGGCTGTGATTATACGGTTCATGGGCTTTCGTATTTGAAAACACTGAAAAACGGAATCGTTCTTCTTTGTGGAACAACATATCTCGATGAAATGTATAAACAACTTGTGATGGAGGATTTATCCGATGAAATAGAATGCTTTCTGATGCCGCTTGTATGGGCTGCTTCTGATGGTAATGATGATCCGAAAATAATAGATTTGTTATATGCAGATCGTAGTTACAGAAAAAAGATAGAGAAAAAAATCCACTGTTTTTGGTTCAGCGGCGAAAAAAAGCCGGAGAAGTACCAGAAATGTATTGATACATGGAAGAGGGCGTGTCCTGATTACGAGATTATAGAATGGAATGCTGATACTTATGATTGTGGAAAAAATATATTTGTAAAACAAGCCTATGAAAAGAATAAGTGGGCATTTGTTTCAGATTATGCGCGGCTTGACGTAATTTATCATTATGGAGGCATTTATTTGGATATGGATGTTGAGCTGATTAAGGATTTTGAGCCGTTGCGCCAGTTTGATGCGTTTTTTAATTATGGAATGCGGCATATGGTAGAACTTGGTTCGGGATTTGGAAGTGTGCCGCGGAATCCATTTATCGGCAGGTTGCTGAAATTGTATGAGAATGCAGAGTTTTTAGATCAAAATGGGCAGTCTCAGGAGTCGAAATATGTTCAGCCGGTATGGATCAATGATAGTTTTTGCAGGGCAGGATTTTGGTTGAACGGTGATATGCAGTTAGTGGGCAATATGCTTTTGCTTCCACGGAGGTTTTATACGCCGAAGGATGATTTCTTTTTATGCAATTTTCTGCAGTGTGATGAGACAAGAGGAATTCATCATTTCAATTCTGAGTGGCAGCCGCACGAATATCGGGAGCTGAGGAAGGAAGCATCCGCATGGGTGGAAATGATGGAAAGGACGATATGATAAGGTATCTTTGTAAATGACAGAAATATACTTTGTGCAATAGAGAATAATCTGCCCAATGGAAGTATACCAGAACAGTTTCAGTGGCAGGATGATTTTTCATGTACATTTGTCATGAGAAAAGTAAAGGAGAACCAGAGAATTTATATGAAATATACTGCGAGAGTAGATTATGAAACACTCAGAAAAGATTATTCCACAATCATAGGCTGGGGGGCGGGGCTTGAATTTCAGAAATATTATGACCATGGCATTTTCCGGTTTGACCATATGGTGGACGGGGAGGGCAGGAATGTGGGTAGGACGATAAATGGAATCATGGTTCAGGATGTTGAAAAAATTATATCATACAGGAATTGTGATTCCCTGCTTGTGGTCATTTATCCCAATATTGAGAATGAGATTTTACTACAGGTATCACAGCTCTTGCCGCGGGCCGATACGGTCGCTGCACGGTTGCTCGATGTGGAAGACAGAAAAAAAACATATTCCACGGGCGGGGAAGATATCATAATGCTTGATTACATACAGTCTCGGTATTCTGATTTTTCTTATATTGATATTGGAGTGTGTCATCCGGTTGTAAGGAATAATACATTTTTGTTTTACGAAAATGGTTTTACGAGGGGGGTATTGGTAGAACCAAATATGGAGATGTGCAGTATGGCGGCAGAGTATCGTCCGCTCAATAAGATTATAAACGCGGGAGCTTCACCGACTTCTGCGGCGGAGGAACTAATTTATTATTATGATTCTATGCATCCGGGATTAAATACCTTTCTAAGGCATGTGGCAATAAGTCGCGGAATGGAGGCGAACTTTCGAAAAATTCCAGTGGTGGATATTAATTCTATCATTGCCGAGAACTTTGAAACATACCCCAATGTATTAGATATTGACACAGAAGGATTAGATTTTGATTTGCTGTCACATCTGGATTTTGACAAATATCCGATTGATTTGGTCGGCACAGAAGCTTCCGCAGGCAGCAGAATCCAGTGGCTGATGACGGCAAAGGGATACAGACTACTGGAAGTAACGGGCGAAAACGAAATCTATGTGCGCAGATAGCTTGTTTTTACGGGCAGGGAGAAGTTTACATGGCTTTGAAAAAACTCACAAACGAAAATATAAATAGTTTATCAGGAAAGCAGATTTGTCTTTATGAAAGGTCTGTTTCTTATCTGGAGGAATTGTGCAGTGAGTATGATGTTCTGAAATCAATCAGATTTATCGTAGATGGAAATGAGCGTAATCGGGGTCAGCTGGTCTTTCATGATACGATATTAGAAGTATACGATTTATCCCACTTGAAGCGGATTAACCTTTATCGAATGGCCATATTAATCATCAGCGATTATTACATCGAAGCATACACAAAAATTATGGATATTTTGGGGGCAAAAAATGCAGAGATAGATATTTTCTATTATGTGAACAGGGAGACAAAATATGCAGATTTTTATCGAGAAAAATATGCGGATGAACCGCTTAAAGATATTCTTTTGTTTCGCAGCGGACCACATGCATCTTCTTATATAAAGGGAATGGATTTTGCAGATAATGCAAGGGCTTTGTTTGAGTATGCAATGCGGACAGGGGTGAACCATCAATATGAGCTGGTGTGGTTTGTAAAAAATCCAGCGGAATTTGAAAAGTACAGCAACATGGAGAATGTCAGTTTTCTGCCGTTTAATTGGTCTGTTTCGGCTAATCAAGAGGAACGAGATGCATATTACCGTGTGCTTTCCCTTGCAAAATACATATTTTTTACGGATGCCTACGGATTTGCCAGAAATTGCCGCAACGATCAGATCAGGGTGCAGCTTTGGCATGGATGTGGGTTTAAGACGAGGGTAAATTTTGTAAGATGCGAAAAACGATATGAGTATACTACGGTAATAAGTGATCTGTACGCAAAGATTCATGCAGATATTTATGGTTTGAGAAAAGAGCAGGTACTTGTAACCGGTTATGCAAAACAGGACTGGCTTTTTCATCCCAATAAGGAAGATATCCGAAAACTTTATATACCAGATGCGGACAAGTACATATTCTGGCTGCCTACTTTTCGTTCCGCAGGATATAAGTTGGCGCAGTTAAATGAGTATAATTTGGAATCAGAGACAGGATTGCCAATTGTGGATACAAAAGAAAAAATGGATTATCTGAATGCGCTTCTGGCTGAGAAAAATATTGTCTTAATCGTAAAGCTGCATCCTTTTCAGGACAGAAATCAGATATGTTGCGAAAATTGTTCCAATATCCGATTGATTGAAAATGAGGATCTCGTGGAACAGGATATACCAATCAACCGCTTACTCGGACATGCGGATGCCTTGCTCAGCGATTATTCCTCAGCAGCAGTGGATTTTATGCTTTTAGACAGGCCGATTGCATTTATGCTGGACGATTTGGAAGAATACAGGCAGAGCAGGGGATTTATTTTTGAAAATATCAGAGAGTGGATTCCCGGGAAAGAAATATTTGCGTTGGAAGATGTGTGTGATTTTGTTGAAGAAATAGCCAATGGGTGCGACACGACTGCTGAAAGAAGGCGGATGTTGAGGGATAGGATGCATAAGTACTGTGATGATAATAACTGTCAGAGGATATTGGAGGTATTTGGGATTTCCCATGGAAAAGGAATGAAACAACAGAAACTGTAAAACCCGGCTATGGCGAAGAAGAAATAATACAGCAATTACTTCATACAGCCAGAGTTGTCCAAACCATTTTGGACAACTCTGGCTGTTGTCGTTATCAATAGAAAGCGATAAAATGATTACATAAAAAATCAATCTATGTCTCTCAGACATCAATCTATGCCAATTTCCCGTTTATGTCTTTTTCATTATGATATGATAATTACACAATCTATAACTCTCTGAGATCCCAGTGCAATGACAGTGTACAGAACTTGAGAGTATATAGTGAGAAACGGAGGGATAATCAGTATGAGAAAAACATGGAAAAAAATTGTGTCGCGGGTGTCGGGAATCATGCTTTCTGCGGTTGTGATGGCAGGCAGTATAGGCGCAGATACGGCGCTTGCGGTGGAAAGGACCTACACCGTAAAGAGCGGGGATACGCTGGAGAAGATTGCGCAGGAACAGTATGGTTCCGGCGATTGGTGGGAAGTGCTCTATGCGATTAATCAGGACAGCATTCAGAATCCCAATGTTATCTATGCAGGGCAGGAACTGGCACTTTCCGCAGACAGCAGTCAGCTGGTGGAGCAGTCAGAATGCAGTGTGTCGATGCTGTTGAAATATTTCTCTTCTTCCAATCAGGTTGACGATGATACGGCCAAAAGTTTTCTGCTGCAGGGGACATGGCCGGGGGGACTTTCTGTTCCGTCCAGTGATGCTGTATTGACACAACAAGGTACAATCGACTGGAGCCAGGCACCGAACAATGGTTACACGCTGGATGATCAGGGGAATGCGATCAAAGAGCCCTATGTACCGCAGATAGGTGAAGTGATTGACAGGTATGGTTCGCCAGTAGGCAGATATACCAGTCCGGTGGGAGAGAATGGCCCGTACAGCTACGCGGAGCGTTCACTGCCGTATGTAGAAGATGTATCCAGCTATCATCAGTATGAGGTTATCGGTGATATTTCCTGTCTTGAGGATTATGCGAATGTCTGTAGGAGTACGGATGCGGCAACGGCTGATTTGATCGATCAGATGGTACGTAATTATTATAACGGTGATATTCGCAATATGGTGCTTTACAGAGGAGAGGTGGCACCAGCATTTGGATATGGTGGCGGAGGGATACAGTATGAGTTTCCCCTAAGTATAGATATCTTGTGCAAGCTTGGTATTTTGCGGGAGATTTCTTAGTATTCTTACTTTGAAACAGTTCTTTAGAAATGAAAATATATTTAAGAGAGGCATGAGACTGCTGCGATAAGGGAATCTAATATTGTAGGGTGTGTCGAATAATCTGTTACAGTATGTACAGTTTATTCGACACACCCTGTTTTTTTATTCCTTTGCATGCATGGCCTGCGATACCGCTCAGTACAGTTCCATATATTGATTCCGGGCAGTAATGCATCGGACACGCTATCCCGTTTATGACAGAAAAACTACAAAATATGACAAAATTCGGCACGGTGGTGAGAGGATTGATATTTTTATGGAAATAGGCGAAAGAAGGGAACGAGATGGAGATTGTGGTAGTTTCGAAAACCGCGGAACTGAACAAAGAATTCCTACCAGCAATCGACCAGATTCTATACAGGGAAAAAATCAAGTGTCTGAGTTTGTATGGCCAGGTCATGAAATGTGATGAGATCAGGATGCTGCCACAGGACAACGTTTACCTGTTTTTTGTGGACATACAGAAGGAGTCTTTTCTGGAGGCAGGTATTTGGTTGGAAACGATTATGAATACCTTTCCTGCATGCAATCTGGTACTGCTCACGGACAATGGTGTCAGTCTCCATAATCTGGTAAACCGCATTGGAATGATCAACGGAATCATCGATTTCCAGGGAGCGTGGAGGGAACAGCTGGCAGATATCTTGAAAACGATAGCGGCCAAGATGAGAACACTCTGCAAAGGGATTTTAATTCTGCACTACAACATGGACAGAATGATTGTCTATGAGGATATTTATTACATTGAGACGATCAAGGCCACCCATTGCTGTACAGTCCGTCATAAGAAGGGAACAGAGCGGCTGCGGGCAAACATCAAGGACCTGATCGGACAGCTGGACAGCAGATTTGAGATTGTACATGCATCTACCATCGCAAATCTGTCACTGATCAGGAAGATTGACAGGGAGAGCAGGTGTCTGTATTTCAATGACGAGATAAGCTGCAGCTATTCTAATGCGTGCGCCAAGAGGATCAGGCACAGGATACAGGAGTTTGTATAGAAGATGGAGCAAAGGGATGAGTAAAGGATTTCGGTTTCAGGGAACTGTTCTGATTGCGAATCAGGAGTTTACCGCGGCTATAACAAAAATAAATCAGGATACTTTGCTGAGTCTGTACTGGAAAAATGCTGCAGGAACTTCTCTGATGGAGATGCTGAAAAGTCTGGTCGGCCAGCGGCAAAACAATGTTTTCCCGGAGATGGATCTGGAGGCGATCCCGTTTGATTTCACGGTTAACCGGATTGGACTCACCTATAATGCCGGATCTGCAAAGGCGTTTTTATTTCATACAACAATAGCAAACACACAGAAGGAACAGTTGGCTGTTCTGGATATATTTTACGGAGCAAATCAGGGAACAGGCGCGGTCATTCAGCTCACGGCACCGATCCTCTTTGGCAGTATTCCCATTTTAGGAAAGATCTTAGGACAAAATGATGGGATTGACAACCTGAGACTGTCCATCCGAAAACAGAAAGATAAAGGTGTGGAGTGGGGGCTTAGCCTGCGGTACAGTCTGAACGGGCAGCAGAGCGATCTGACACTGGGAGATATATATGACACGCGTGTCATTTGTGAGGCCGTGGCGGTGTCTGAGGAGGCAGAGGATACCGGTGCAGCTGATACGGAGGAGAGTCTGTCGGGTGAGGATGTTACGGATGATTCCGGTATTAAGTGGATTGCGCTCAATAAGGGACTGGGTGCATTCACAATCAAGCGGATCGGAGGAATGGCAAAGGAGGACGGAGGCGGGTACAAGGTCTTTTTGTATGTGGATGCCGTGATGAGTCTTTCCGTTGTCAGCATAAACCTGATGGGCGTCAATGTGGGAATCCCGATCAGTGCCCTCACCCAATTTGATTTGCACAGTTTGAAAAAGCTGGAATTTGGTATGCAGGGACTTGGAATCAGCTATCAGAATGGTCCGCTGAGTATCAGCGGCAGTTTCCTGTACACAAAGGGAGAGCGGGAGCGCTATGACGGAGGCGTTATCATCAGATTCAATCAGTTTCAATTTGTGGGAATCGGCTCCTACACCACGACGGAGGACGGGGAGGCTTCGCTGTTTCTCTATCTGATGGTCGGATATCCCATCGGAGGCGTGCCGGCATTTTTTATCACAGGGCTTGCAGCCGGCTTTGGCGTGAACCGCGGACTGAAGGTGCCGGACGTCAAAAATGTAAAGAGCTTTCCGCTGATTACCATGGTCATGGAAAAACAGACGAATTTAAATATTGATCAGGCTCTGCGCAAAATGGGAAGTTATGTTTATGAATCCAAGGGAGAGTATTTTATTGCTGCGGGGATTGAATTTACAACGTTTGAATTGCTCAGGACCTTTGCGCTTGCGATAGTGACCTTTGGGAAGGAATTTCAGATACAGTTATTGGGACTGTCCACCATAAGCCTTCCGCCCAAGTCCCGGCAGCCGTTTGTGTACGCGGAGCTTGCCATAAAGGCGGTATTTGCACCGGCACATGGTATCTTATCCATTGAGGCAGCGCTGACATCGGCATCCTATCTGTTTTGCAAAGACTGCCATCTGACGGGAGGATTTGCATTTTATCTGTGGTTTTCCGGTGAACACAAGGGAGACTTTGTGATCAGTCTTGGCGGATATCATCCGAGATTTGCAAAACCTGCTCACTATCCCGCAGTGGACAGGGTAGGCATTTCATGGAATATCGGAAAAAATCTGAGCATGAAAGGCGAGTGCTATTTTGCTGTGACGTCTACGGCGGTCATGGCAGGAGGCTCCCTTTCCTTCCTGTATACGCTGGGAAATCTGAAGGCATGGTTTTCGGCTTATGCCGACCTGCTGATCAGCTGGGCGCCATTTTACTATGATATCGACGTGGGAATCCGCGTAGGTGTGTCGTACACTTTAAAAATCCTGTTTATACGGACGACGCTGAAAGTGGAGCTGGCAGCGAGGCTCCATCTGTTAGGACCGGAGTTTGGAGGGAGTGTGTATGTCAAATGGCATATTATCTCTTTCACGGTCCGCTTTGGCAATCCGTCTCCCAGACCAGTGCCGCTGTCCTATGTGGAATTTAAGGACAAGTTTGTCAAAGACCCGCTCCAGATGAAGGTTGCGGAGGGGCTGCAGGGAGAGTATCAGGATGGAGGAAATACAGTATATCAGGTAAATATAAAAAATGCGGCCTTTCGGCTGGGCTCCAAACTTCCGCTCACAACAATTGTTATGGGAGGCCAGGCGGCATCACATAAAATTTTAAGTCTTGACAATGAAAAAAAGAATAATGTCGGGATTCTTCCCATGGGAGCCGGAAAAAGACTGCACACAGTCAATACCATACGGCTGTATGAGAGATGTGAAAAGGATAAAGAGGTCTTGTATTCGGAGATAGAAAATATTTCCAGCGTCATGGAAGCAGCGGTGGAGACTGAAAATCTTCCGTATGCGTTGTTTGGCTTAAAGGAATGCTCACTGTTGGACGTGAAGTTTGTCAAAGACATTGTTACGGGTGTGGTGGTGTCGATAAAGAAAGATGCCGGTCCGGGAGCGGGAACACTGTTTACAAATGATTACGATATGGATGAGCTGACCAGAAATGAGGAGCTTTCGGCAAAGAAAAGTGTCCCCTGTTCTGCAGGGAGCTGTGTGGAGGACGATTTCAGATTGACCTTTGGGCAGATTATGGAGCGGATGAAGCGGCGCAGACCAGAGGAGGGAAATGTGCGAATCAGAGAGGAGAGCAGGCGGCAGACACTGGACTATCTGAACAGCCTGAAATTTAAGGTATGGCAGGAGCATGAGCTTGCGGACAAGGACATGTTTCTGGAACCGAAAAATCATTTTATGGTACTGCCGGTGAAGAGATCTGTCGTGAAGGAGGCGTAATGGCACAGGGATTAAAACAAAAGATTAAATTCGGAGACAAATTTTGTCCTGTGATCGGCGAGGGGAATTACCGGCTGGTCTGGAATCAGCAGATCGAAATTGAAAATGGAAAACCAGACGGCCAGATTGCCGCCAGAGACGAACATGAGGAGAAGCTGGAATTTGCGGTAGACTGCAATCGGTTTCGGATAGAGCCGGGACTGGTGCATTCCACCTATCCGCCTGCCTATGCGGAGGGGGAGTATGACACGCATATTCCGCAGATTACATTCATGAATGACTCCTATCCATGGGAGCGGACATGCATCGGCAAGGGATACCCATGGTGTATATTATTTCTGTTTGACGAAGCAGACGGAGTGGAAATAAAAAGTATGACAATTCAGGAAGCTTTTCTGCAGAAAAAGGACAGCGGCAATTGTTTTGTGCCGGAGATTGGTATCAAGAATGGGGAGAAGCAGACAGAGCGCTGTACCGTGCTCGACATTCCAAGGAAGCTTTTTGCACAGGTTATGCCGGAGAAGGAGGAGCTTTCGCTGCTTGCACATATCAGGGAAGTGAGCGTGGAGGATAAGGCAACACATCTGTATGTCACGGAGGGGCGTTTTGCCAGCATCATAGGAAACAGGCTTTGCAGGAGAGTAATGGGAAAGCTGTTGATCAATGTGCATTTGATTTCCCTTGAGGGATACCGTGATTTCTTTGCCAGTACAGATCAAGCAGACAGGGAAAAGATGTTTGGCGATCAGGATAAGGTTCGTGTCATCTCTCTGACAGACTGGAAGTTTGTGTCCTGTGCCAGGAGTGAGAAGAACTTTATGCAACTTGCGGTCAATATGGATGTAGGACATTTTGGACAGATGAAGCTGGAGGAGGAACCGGCGCAGCAGACTGTCCAGGACATGCTTCAGCTAGGATACCGGCCCCTCAATCATGAGACGAGGGAGGGTCTCAGAACAGTGTCATGGTACAAATCACCCCTGCTGCCCTATATCCCGGCGTTTCACACAATCGATACAGAGGGGAACCGCCAAAATCCATATCTGCGCTATCAATGCGTCAACCAGTCAGATTCGGCGCTCGCCTACATCAGTGATCTTTACATGCTCGATGCCGCATACGCAGCGGCATGGCAGTTGGGCAGGCTGCTCGCGCTGCGGAATCAGGAGCTGCTGAGCGTTCTCTATGACATCCGCTGCAAGAACTATGAGAAAGATTCTTATGAGAAGAGTATGCAGATGGTGAGAGAGATATTGATGAAAAAAGAGCGGCGGATGGATTCCGCGGAGTCTGGTGATGTATTTGGAAATATGGCAGAATGCTTCTGCGGCATGCTCTCTGATATCGCGGAGGATAAGGGTGTAAAAAATGAACAAAACCTGAAAATGCAGCTGCGGCAGACAGAAAAAAGCGGATTTGCGGGAAAAGAGGAATGAGGAGAAAAGCATGGTTAGCTTAACGAGCAGGGTACAAAAAAGGAACACAGGAGAATTTAACAGTGAGATTTCGGAAGAAGACCTCAGGGAAAGCGAAAAAACCTTTGTGGACATTCTGTCAAAGTACAGTCTCTTATATGAAGTTCCGTTTATTTATCTGGTCCCGGAAGAAAGTCTGCTTCCGGAGGAGTCCATAAGGTTTTTTGAGCTGGACCCATACTGGATTCAGTCACTTTTGGACGGTGCATGCAGTATTGGAAGAAATACAGCGTATGATTATTCCCACGATGAAGCATTGATTCAGGCGGCTTATCAATGTGCGATGGGAAACAACGCACAGGTGCGGCCGAAACTGGTGCCGGAGCGGAATGGTGAGGAAAAAAGACCGGACACAGGAAGGAATTACTCAGGCTTTTTGCTCCGCTCCAATATCGTCAGCGATTACAATGGTCTGGATATAATCGGGGAGGGAGAACCTGACAATGGCATGGAAACAGCAGGGGAGGATAAAAAGTTAATGCTTGTCAGACTGGAACAGCTGTCTTCCACAGTCATGCTGGGGATCTTTTCCGGGAGGCTTCATACAGTCAGGATTGCGCAGCCAAGAGAATCCCTTCATCTCGGGATTTCAAAAACGGGTTCTGCATCTGATTGCAAAGTAACTTTGAGAAGTTTTGCGGATGGGAAGCTGACTGATCAGAAAATAGACTTTAAGCTCGGTGACAGCGGCAGGCTTCCTGTGAAGCAGATTGCGGCAGCGATCCGCGCGGAAATGTCTGAGGAAATTTCTTCAGCGGGTATCGCATTGCAGCTGATTCAAAATGCCTATACCGCAGTCTACACAAAGAGTGCAGAAGGAGGGCGCAGTGATGTTCCAGACAGATCCGGCATTTGATGATATGTTACTGGTGCCAATGAAAATAGAAGGGTTGATGGTGGGAAAGGATGGGGGAGAAGTCACCTACGGAGATGCCTCTGTCAATTTCCGGCTGCTGAAGCACACCATGCTGGGAGAACAGATGCAGGCAGTGCCTCTGTCGCAGGGAAAGCCCTTGGAGACAGGTATTCATCTGCACTGGATACTGCCTGACAATTTCACCCACGGAGTCAGCCTTGCCGAGACAGACGCGGTGTCTTATCCGCATGTTCCGGACCGCTGGCGCGTCACCCGGATTGTGACCAGGCAGGGAAATACAAGGGAAACTGTCGTGGATTCAAAAAGCTTTCTGGTCGAGAGCAATGCCATTTCCAGACGCCCCACGGAAGAGAATCAGGGAAGCAGTACATTTCCTGTCAGAAATGCAGGCGCGTTGGACTATACATATCTTGGAAGAAGCGGGGAATATGGAAAGCTGTCGGAGTGGAAGGAGTATCTGCCAGAGCTGACTGCGGTAGGATACGGAGAGCCAACGTACAGCGCATACTACTGCGGCTGCAGAAATGTATTTGGATTCTACGACTCTCTGGAAGGGGTGGCAGACGGCAGGATAACCTATCAGGTCAGCGGGTGGTTCAGCAATCCGGATCAGGACCCATTGGCGCAGGTCGATTCTGAGGAAGCCTTTCAGAAGAAACTGACGGAACTTTACTGGAGAGTGGAAAAGGGGACAGCAAAAGAGAAGGTGTCTGAGGAGGAGCGGGATTTCTGCAATAGAACGCTTTGTCACGGAACGCTCTGCGGTCTGGAGTGGGCAGGTCAGAAGCAGATATACAGCACAGGAATCCCATCCGAAAATCCGAAGATCGCGATAGGCAACTCCTCAAACGAGGCTTTTGCGGCTCTGATTGCTTCCAGAAAGGAGGCGGAGGCCGCCGATGAAAGGATTGCTGATATCTTTTTGAGCGCGCAGATGGAGCAATGGACCAAGCCAGACGGCATTATCGCGTCAGAACAGAAACTTCATGAGAAGACATTTGACGATCTCTATGCAGATCAGGTCTGGATGCTCAAGAGAAGACCGGAAAACCGGGACGACAAGGAAGTCTGGGAATTGGGCGGAGAGCTGGCAGAGGCGCTCGACCGGCTGAATCAGCAGCAGAGAGCAGCATATCGTCTGGAGGAGGAGCTGCTGGACAAAGAAAAAAATCTGTATGGACTCTGGTACAAATATGCGGCGGACAAAAACAGGGATACGGCATTCAAGAAGGACTGTCTTGGGCAGATGCGCCAGGAAGCGGCTGTGATACAGATATTATTCCGACAGATACAGGAGCAAAACCAAGAGATTGATTCCCTGAAAGACAGCATTTTAAAACAGCCAGTCAAGTCAGGCAGCAGCGTGCACACAGTCGATAAATTCAAGCTTGTCAGCTGCCCGGAGGAGCATTATTTTATGCCCGGAGAGCCAGTTATTCTGCTGGCAGGAGCCGGTATGGAGAACAGCTACAATAACAGCCGGGACATGGGACTTTCGCAGGATGGAAAGCAGCTTTGCAGAAGGCGGAATCAGCTGATACAGCAGTTCTCGATAGAGCGAGACGTGTATGGGACCAGGAAAGAGATTGAAATTTGCTCGGATTTTCTGTTGAAATATATCACAAACAGAAATGAGTTTCCCCATATTATCAGGGAACTGCTGCAGGAGACACTGCTTTTATCAATAGACCTGGCAGGAGTGATCGCGGAGCATGTACTGCAGTTTTGTGGACAGCCGGTTATGGATGATATGTTTCAGGAGCTCCAGGATGAGATTATGCAGAAGCAGCAGGAACCGTATGATGCGCTGCTGCATTCCGGGGAGGACGTGCAGAATCGGGCAAGGACATTAAATTTTCAAGGGATTTTTCCGAGTAAGGCGGCATTTCAATACTATGTACCGCCATGGAATCCATTGTATATAGAGTGGGCGATTGATTATACACCGGATTCGGACGTTATTGATGGGAAGAAAAAGAGGCTGGGGAAATGGGAGCTTGAAGACATGGATTACCACCTGACGAAGGAGCTCGGATATTACAGGAAATCGACAAGATATAAGGGAAGAATGCTGATCACCCCCCATTTTATGGACGAATTTAAGGAACTGATAGAAAATTACAGGAAATTGTCAGGGGAAAACAATGCTGCAGTCTGGGAGAAATTGAACAGGCTGCAGGAGATCGATGTGATGTCGCAGAGACTGAACGGATTTCATGAAAACTTTCTGATGGAGCATCTGGTGCTCAAACTGCCGATTGCGGATCTGTGGCAGCAGGATGCAGATATGAGGAACGTGTTTGCAGATTTTTCTGAGGAGCAGAGGAAAAAGTGCTTTGAGCAGATCGAAGATCAGGTCTTAACCAATCCGTTTATAGAAGGTATTTTTTCTCCAATCCGGGCAGGGTATGGAGTTATGACACAGCTGCGGCTGATTGATACCTTTGGGCGGGTAAAAAGTATCTGTGATGAATCCAACTATGAGATGCAGGCGAGGGAGATAGCCTGCTCCGAACATTTCAGGGAAAAAGCCAAGGACGACAAGCGCATAATTTTTTCGCCGCGGCTTATGCAGCCGGCCAAGATCAGCGCCCATTTCCTGAGTGCCGGGAATAAAAATATCATTACCAATGAGGCACTGTGTACCTCTCCGATAATAGGGTGGTTTGTGCCAAACTATCTGGATGGAAGCCTGATGGTGCTGGATCAGGACGGGAGACCGCTTGGAAACTTCATGACGGCCGTGGACAGGCAGCAGCACTATGACGTGATCTGGATGAATGTGCCCGGCGATCGGGAAGTTGTCGGAGAAGAGAAACGCTACACGCTTCCCCAGGGCGTAAAAGGGGAGCTGTCGACCTGTCTGAGGGAGTTTTATGCGGCGATGACAAATGAGATTGGCAGCAATCATATGGTGCTGTACGATTTTGTAAATTATCTGTGCAACGAAATATGCGGGATGAATAAACCGAATGGCACATGGAAGAAGGATATGCTCCATTTTGTCGGAAGACCTCTGGCGCTGGTGCAGGCGGAATTTGCACTCGAGACCAGGCACAAGCTGTCGCGGCCCCAGTCGTGGAAAGCGGCGCAGGAGCAGGCGGATGACAGCTTGTGGGATATGGATTTTACAGTGCGCCTGGGAGAAGGCAGAAAGAGCGGGGATGGACTGGCGGGATTTTTTAAACAGGGGGAACAGACCTATCATCGCTTTTACACATATGACAGGGACAGAATCGACAGGAAAGGATTTATTGTGCAGAGCAATGAAATCATGCTGAATTGCACCAGAAAGGCTGCGGATAACAGGTATACGCTGTTGATGGACCCGACACTTCCCATCCATATTATATCAGGGATTCTGCCGGTGAAAAAAATGCAGATTTCGCCGGAAATGGTGTCGGCCTCACTGGGGAAGCTGAAGCTGGAGATACCAGTGTTCCCGCTATTGACGGATCTGCAGCAGGTACAGGCGCCCTTTATGCAAATTCCGGAGAGAACATGGTCCTGGGTCGGCGTGAGGGACGGACGGTATGTGGAGGAGGCGCTGGAAAAGCAGCCTTCGGAGGTGGCGTTTGAGACTGTCTATCCGATTCGAATGACAGAGGGATTCATTCGGCTGTCGGATGGATCAAGATAAGGATGGGAAGGAAAAGGTGAAGGATATGATGATTCCGCAAAGATGCGTGATTGCTCCCAATATACTGTATTACGATATATACGGCAGATTGGAGGAAAAGGAGCCTTTCCGGGAGCAGTTTCTGCTGTCGGTCTGTGAGCCGGGAGATCTGAGTGCACTGCGTCTCTCGCTCTCTTTCGGAAAGGACATGGAGAGTCTGACACTGATGGCGGAGGGAAAGGAAATCAAGTGCAGCCCCGGTTACGGCTGGACATGCAAAAGAACGGTGGATGAGGACGCACAGAGGATACACTGGGATTTGGAGAGGAGAGAAGAAGCCGGATTGTACTATGAGCCTTATCTGTGGATATCCTTTTCTGACATAACACTCAGGAAAGCAGGGATCGCTTATCTGGAAATAACATGCAGGGAAGGGACTTTTCATGAATACTTACCGATTATAAAAGAGCAGCTTCTGCCCCGCATCACCAGATTTTCACCAGTGGAGGCAACAATCAGAAAAGGGCAGAAGGCGGTGCTGAAATGGGAGACGCGCGGTGCCAGAAAATGCGTGCTCAATCCGGGAAATATGGATGTGGATACGTCTGGAATGATGGAGGTGCAGCCCGCACAGGATACCGTCTATGTGCTGGACGCAGTCGGAGCATTGGAGCAGGACATCGTGTCAAAGAGCACCCGGGTGTATCTGTATGAGGAGCATATGGAGAATTATCTGATCGCACAGCCGGAGCGCTATTATTGGGGAAGTCAGGTCACAATTTTCTATAAAGCAGGAGATCAGAGCGGATGCTTTGACTTGCGAACAGACGAGTTTTGTTCTGCAAAAAGGCTCGAGAAGAAGATGGGGGACGATCTGAGATTTGAGATCACAGCAGATGGGGAGGTCACTGCGTACAAGGCAGCAGAGAAAAGCGGGTCTCTGCAGCTCTATCCAGATGAACAACAAGTGATCATAAGGTATGTGGCGGCTCCCATGAAAAAAGAGTCCGGGCTCTCCTTTGCTCTGGGATGGGTGACAAAAGGCGCAAAGGAAATACAGCTTTTTGTGCGGGTGTATTCCATGGATCTGAACAGGGAGGTTTATGGGTTTTGCGATGAGGCGGTTTTGCTGACTTCCGAGAATGAGGAGGGAGAGACTGTATGGTCGCCCGTCCATGTAACGGGACCAGCAAAATATTTATTTTTTCTGAGGACAAAAAATGCGCAGGGGGAGCGCAAGGAAGTCGTCTACATCTATGAGGACGAAACGGAGGTGGGATGTTATGACAACCTTGGAAAATAGCAGGGATGCATTCTGTTGTGTGGCATATCCGCAGGAGTTTGAAGTATCGAGGGAGGCATTGGAGAAGGATGCCATGAGAATCAACCATACGCTCACCCTGTCGCTCCATTTTGCAGAACCAGAGCCTGGAGAGCTGATTGAGATCATTGTGCCGTGGGGAGAACAGGAGACGGATTTTACGGGAAAAGAATGGGGACAGGCGATTGTTGGCAGCGTCACCTCCGGCAGTCAGATCAACGAGGCAGAAAATTCCGCATGGGGAAAGTATTGGAATATAAAACTGAAAGACCGGCGTGAGAGGATAGAGGTTGTGTTTGAAAACGTCAATTTCCTGACAGAGGGAATCACCTGTATCATGTTTCATTATCATAAGATGACGGGGAGGGACACAAAGCAGTGCTTTGGATACAGAATCCCGGTGCGAAAAAGGCCGCAGGATCTGCGGATCATACAGTTCAATGCGGAAAAGCGCACGGTAATGGCAGGGGAGAGTGTGAAATTGAGCTGGAAAGTATCCGGGGCGGACAGCGTCTATCTGAATCCGGGAAATATCCCGCTGAATCTTGCAGGGACGAGGCGGGTATGTGTCCGCAAAACGGTCGTATTCACCCTGTGTGCGCGAAAAAACGAGCAGACGGAGACAAGAGAACTGGAAATCTATACAGGAGGTGATGCAGTTGATTTAGCTTAACGATGATGGAAAAATGATTTCATATTGATTGGAAAAACGAAGGAGGAAGAAACAATGAGCAATCTTCAGGCGATGGTAAAAACGGAACTGATTGGAAAGGATTTGTCTGTGATGGTACAAAAGGTGAATGATATCATCTGTTATGCGATTATTCCAAATGTATTGGAGGAGTACAGCGGTCTTGGATTAGATGAGGCGATTGACCAGATTGGGGATTTTGTGAAGAACATTACCAAGAGACCGGAGGCACCATTTACCGCGAAAAGTATTCAGGATACGATCGGTGAGCTTATTGATCTGAAAAATGTGAGTCTTGTTCTGAGACAGGCTTATTTATTCAAGATAAGCGACAAGCAAAAAGAGGACAACAATATCACAGAGTACGCATTCAATATCGCTGTTAATTTTGAGGATGGAGAACCCGGGGAGAAAAAAGGAAGTCTGTTTAAAGTCAGGGAGCTGTCCTTTGCAGTGTGGAGCTGTGACCGTCAGGCCATCCTCGACACGATGGATATCGTGGATCTGAGCGACATTGACAAGGCGATTGAGAATGCAGCCCGGCTGGCGGAGAAGAAGAAAGCAGTTCTGCAGCTTCCGGCAGCAGAGAAGCCGGAAGAGACAGCTGCTGAGAAGGAGTCAGCGGCAGAGGAGGCACCGGCTGCAGAAGAGTCCAAGGCAAAAGAGCCAGCGGCAGAAGCGTAAGATTAACGGTTAGCAGGAGATCAGTATACAAGGAAGGGAAGCAGTATATGAATACAAAATCACTGACAAACAATCGAAATGCAGCAGCAGACATAGGACTGAAGCAAAGCAAATTGGGAGATGAACTGCTTCCCAACCTGTCCGACAGAGAGAAACAGTATTATTCCATGTTTGAGGAAGGTATCATTCGGGCATATGGACAATCATTCATTCCCAAAGACTTTCAGTATGATATCAATAAAGAAGATGGATACGCGGAAATTGTCCATTATACAGGAAATGCGGAGACTGTGGATGTGCCTGCAGTAATTGAAGGACATCTGGTCAGGAAGATTTCAAAAGAGGCGTTTGCTGATAAGAATATTAAGTCTGTAAAACTTCCAAGTACTGTCACGAGTCTTGGAGAAGGGCTTTTTGAAAACTGCACCTCGCTGCAGACATTGTATTTGCCTGGGGTGATCAGCACGAGCCATTCAGTTTATGACAGATATTTAGAGAGAATGAAAGATTTTGTAACAGTATCTGTGAATGGTGAAGTAATTGATTTTGGGCAGTTGAAGGTAGATGTGGCCTATGGCATAAAAGGTCTGTATAAAATAAAATACGGATTCAGCGGTAAAGCTACATTTAATAAGGTTGTATGGAGCAAAATTTTGTGTGATTTATGGGAACAGGGACGGTTCCGGCTGCATAGAACCGAGGGAATCGTGATACCTGACAGAATGCTGAAAGGCTGCAAAAGTCTCGAGAGGATAGTACTCTCTGAACTTGTCACAGACATAGGCGAGGAATTTCTTGCCGGCTGTAACCAGTTAAGGGAGGTCGTTTTACCGCCAAAAAGACTGTCGGTGACATCAGGCATCATCAAAGAGAAAGAGACGAATCAGGCGAAGGAAGCAGAAGATTTTGATGTGATAGCACAAGAACATGAGACGTATGATTTTGGTGAGCAGTTAGTGGATGTGGCCTATGGCAAAGACGGCCATTATAAAATCATGTATGGAGTCAGCGGGAAGATTACGTTTGACAATGCCACATTCGGCGATCCGATACCCAATACGTTTAAGGAAGGAAGGTATCGGCTTCACCCGGAAATTCCCGCCGGGATGCTGCGGCAATGTGCCAGTCTTGAGAAGATCGAGCTTCCGGAATATGCCGCCAACATTGGGCAATCAGCATTTGAGGGATGTAAGAGCCTGAGAAGTATACGGGAGATGGGCAATCTGAGAAAGATCGGAAGAAATGCACTGAAAGGGTGCACGAATATCCGGCGTCTTATTCTGCCAGACGGGATACAGATTATGGAAGAAGCCTTTGCGGGCTGTACGGCATTAAGAACTGTGAGGATTCCACGAGACTGTGGACAGATTGCTGAAAATGCATTTCAGGGGTGCGGAAATTTGGCAGAAATCATACTTTCTCCAGAGATAGAAAGTGTCGGCAGAGAGCATCTTCTGTTTCGAGACAGGTTGAACAGTCTGGTGATAAAGGGAGACAGAGTCCCCGCACTGCAGCCTCAGGTGTATGATGCTTTGAGGGGAGTAAGTATTTTAGCAGATCCCAAACTGTTTGATCAGGTGGAAGCTGAGTATAAGGATAAGATTGCTTACAAGGAGCTCACAGAGAGCAGCAATTGGTTTTCTTATACCGATTTAAAGGAAAAAGATTGTGTGAAGATTCTGCATTATAATGGTTCTGGCCCATGTGTCAAAGTGCCGGATATGATACAAGGATTTCCGGTAGTATCTATTGGGAAAGAGGCTTTCAAGGATCAGACAGACATAGAGGAGATCGTTTTGCCGGATAGTATCGAAGAGATCGGAGATCAGGCTTTTTCAGGATGCAAAAAGCTCTCTTACCTGGTGTGTCCGTCCAAGGTAAAGAAGCTTGGAAATGCAGCCATCGACGGATGCAGCAGCCTGCGCGCGCTTACTTTTCTGGCGCAGGATGCACAGTATAACAAAAGTGAATCCAAGGACTGCGGGAAGCTGAGATATATTACAATCAATGGAAAAACGGAAGGCGGCGATCCCAAATGGGAGGATCGAAGCAAATTTACGATAGAGATTGAGGATAGACATGCGATCATAACAGATTATAAGGCATTTGATGATAATCAGGTCATAAATGAGACAAACCGTTATACGCTTGTCATACCGGAAATCATAGACGGCTATCCCGTATTTCAGGTGGGAAAAGAATCGTTGGACTATGATCTGAAGGGGGTTTTTGCAGGCTGCGAGGAACTGAATGGTGTATCTTTCCCGCCGTCAGTGAGGATGATTGGCACAAAAGCTTTTTATTATTGCACCAGTTTGGAAACGCTGAATCTTCCGAATAGGGTAGAAAAGATTTCGGAAAGCTGCTTTCAGGAATGCACTTCGCTGGTTTCTGTGAATCTGCAGGCAAAACGGCTGGAATTGGGAGCCAAGGCATTTTATGGCTGTACCAGACTGGAGGCAGCAGCAATCTGGGCAAAAGAAATCAACGTGAAGGAAGACAGCTTTGCGGCTTGCAGAAAACTGAAAACAATCTATTTTCACGGTTCGGACGCGGTGAGTTTTCCCGGGGAGTCCGGAAATCAGTTCAGCGGAATCGAGCAGCTTGTGACTGTACCGCAAGAGGAGATAATGGCGGAACCGCCCTTTCGATTTCGAATCAATGCGCAAAAGCAGACAGTGACCATTCAAAAATATGCAGACAAGGATAGAAGTGAAATCGCAGTGATACCAGCCTATCTGACAGGTCTTCCGGTTAGAGAGATAGCGGATGGTGCATTTACAAATAACAAAATATTGAAAAAAGTGAAAATTGACAAAAAGGTTCAGCGCATCGGCCGGCAGGCTTTTATGGGGTGCAGCAGTTTAGGGCAGATTGAGCTTCCAGAGGAGATGAAAAATTTGGAGCAGGAGGTCTTTTCCGGATGCAGGGAACTGGAACAAGTGATATTTCCGTCCTCGCTGCATACGATTGGGGAAAAGGCTTTCGCAAATTGTGAGAAGCTGCGGGAAATGAAACTGCCGGATACACTGCGCACAATTGACCGGGAGGCATTCAGCGGGTGCGGGAAACTCGAAAGGATTGTTTTGGGAAGGAGTCTGACAACGATAGAGGAAGGTGCATTCTCTGACTGTGTCGGACTGAGACATATTATGCTTCCCCAAGGGATTACCACGGTGAGGAAAAACACTTTTCAAGGCTGTACTGAATTAAAAAGTGTCATATTTTTAAATCCTCATTGTAATAAGGAAGAGAACTCCTTCTCAGGATGCAGCATTGAGTCGGAAACAATTTGCGATAAAATACCGCGGGAGCCGCTTACGCTGGATCACATTATTTATCGTGTTGACGCGGAAACCGGAGAAGCAATTCTGTGCGAATGCTGTGCAGTGAGCAGCGGAAAGCTCGAAATCCCGTCTTATGTAAAGGGATTTCCGGTAACGGCCATTGCAGATATCGCTTTTTTAAGTAATCAGACGATTACAAGTGTACTCATAGGGGAAAATATCCAGATAATCAACAGCATGGCATTTTATGGGTGTGACAGTCTGGAGGAAATCGTTTTTCTGCACAAAAACTGCGGACCGCGCATCTATCGCGAGGCATTTTATGCCTTGGATAAGGGAGTCGTTTACTTGTCGTCAGAGCAAAGTAAATCTGCATGGAATGAGGGCAACTGTACCTGTCCGGTTTTCTGTGTGCAGGGAGACTGCCGCGAAATCGGAGTTCACTATGAATATGACAGGGAAACTGCAGTCCTTTTGATTACAGCCATGAAAGAGCGCGCGGAAGGACAAAAGGAAATCAGCAGGGAGGAATACCCGTGGCATTCCGTCCGCAATAAAATTGAGACAGCAGTTGTGGAGGGAGACATTACCTGTGTGCACAGCAGCAGTTTTGAGGATTGCATAAATCTCAAAAAGGTTGTGCTCACAGAAAAAATAGAGAGGATTGACAGGAAGGCATTCAAAAACTGCATGGCGTTGTCTGAAATTGTGCTGCCGGAAAATTTGAGGTACATCGGGGAAGAGGCCTTTTTTAACTGTCAAAGTATTGTCAAAACTGAAATTCGGCCTCTTTTGTTTCCGGATTCTCTGCAAAAAATTGATAAACGGGCTTTCTTTGGGTGTCAGGGTTTCGAGTATGTGGTATTTCCCGACAGCGTGCAGGAGATTGCTGCAAGAGCGTTTCAGCGGTGCGAACAGCTGAAAGAAATCTATATGGAGCACGAACAAAAGCCGGATAAAATAGGGGGAAAGGCTTTCTATGAGGCGGCGGAGGGATGTGAGCTGAGCGTTAAATTCACAGACAGCTCCATGCTGGAAGAAAAGTTTGACCGTAAAGTCATCATACATGTGCCCATAGAGGGAGAATGCGGAAAAGAGGAGAATCATATTGTCTGGAAACTGTATTATGACGGATTGCTGGAAATCGAAGGCAGCGGCGAGATGGCAGATTATGACGGCGCCACGCCGCCGTGGAATGCGTACACGGTTCAGATTAAGCACATTGTCTTCAAGGGAGGGATTACACATATTGGCGCCATGGCGTTTCACAGCTGCAATGTTGAAAGCGTGGAATTTCCAGACGGATTGGAGAGCATCGGACAGGAAGCATTTGCATATTGCGTAAACCTTTCGGGTGCGAAGCTTCCGTCAGGTGTCGGCAGCATCGGCAGGGATTGTTTCAAGGGATGTAAGGAGTGTCAGAATTCATAGAAAGCTTGTGGCGCAGGCGATGGTTATAAAACGAAGATTTTGTGGACAGACTCCATATCTAATGTTAGAATAGCTTTATAATGTCGCGGGATGGTAAGGTTGTAAGGGAGGCATTGAAGTCATGGCGGAGGAGAGAATGCAGACGTTTTTACATTCTTTTGACAGTGAAAAACCAGCCTATTTGAATGAGTTGGAGAAATATTCGATAGAGACCAGTGTGCCGATTATCAGGCCGCAGATGCAGAGTCTTTTGAGACTCTTAATCACATGGGGAAGACCGATGCGTATTCTGGAGGTCGGAACTGCCATTGGTTTTTCTGCGCTGCTGATGAGCGAGTACGCGCCGGAAGGATGTCAGATAACGACTATTGAAAAGTATGAGAAACGGATACCGCTCGCAAAGGAGAATTTTGAGAAGGCAGGCAAGGCAGACTGCATCACGCTTCTGGAAGGGGACGCCGCGGAGATTCTGGCTTCACTCAAAGAAGACGGTGCATACGACTTGATTTTTATGGATGCGGCAAAGGGGCAGTATATCAATTTTCTGCCGGATATCCTGAGGCTGTTATCGCCGACAGGGCTTTTGGTGTCAGATAATGTGCTGCAGGAGGGTGAACTGATAGAGTCAAAGTATGCGGTGATCCGCAGAAACCGCACGATACACAACAGGATGCGGGAATATCTGTACCAATTGACGCACTGCGAGGAGCTGGAGACGACGATACTGCCGATTGCGGACGGCGTTACGCTCTCTGCAAAGCGAATGCTTTAAGAAAGATTCCGCGGAGGGCACAGACTGGTGTGCATGGAGGAGACTCTATAGATTATGTGCGGTGTGAGAGAATGCAGGAACTGTGTTTCTGTGAAATCAATGGAGGATTAGAATGGACAATAAGAGACCAGGCAAACCGGAGCTTCTGGTGCCGGCGAGCAGCTTAGAGGTGTTAAAGACGGCTGTCATATTCGGGGCGGACGCTGTATATATCGGCGGGGAGGCATTCGGGCTGCGCGCCAAGGCAAAGAATTTTTCCAGTCAGGAGATGGCGGAGGGAATCCGGTTTGCACATGAACATGATGTGAAGGTATACGTGACGGCCAATATCCTTGCGCACAATGACGATCTGGAGGGGGCAAGGACGTATTTTGCGGAGTTAAAAGAGATAAAGCCGGACGCGCTGATCATATCCGATCCCGGCATGTTTATGATCGCGAAGGAAGTCTGTCCCGAGATCGAGATTCACATTTCCACGCAGGCAAACAACACAAACTATCAGACCTATCGGTTCTGGTGGCAGCAGGGAGCAAAGCGCGTTGTGTCGGCAAGAGAGCTTTCGCTGGTGGAAATCAGACAGATCAGGGACAACATACCCGGGGAGATGGAAATTGAGAGCTTTATCCACGGCGCGATGTGCATTTCCTATTCTGGGCGGTGCCTGCTGTCCAGTTATTTCACTGGTAGAGATGCAAATCAGGGGGCGTGCACCCACCCGTGCCGCTGGAAGTATGCGGTGGTCGAGGAGACGCGCCCGGGTGAGTATCTTCCTGTGTATGAGAATGAGCGCGGGACCTATATTTTTAATTCCAAGGATCTGTGCATGATTGAGCATATCCCTGAGCTGGTGGCAGCAGGAATCGACAGTTTTAAAATTGAGGGGCGCATGAAGACTGCGCTTTATGTGGCATGTGTGGCACGCACTTACAGAAAGGCAATTGACGATTATTTTGAATCGGAGGAAAAATACCGCAGCAACATGGACTGGTACAGGGCTGAGATTGCAAAGTGCACATACCGCCAGTTTACGACGGGATTTTATTTCGGAAAGCCGGACGAAAACACGCAGATCTATGACAATAATACTTACGTGAATGAGTATGTATATCTTGGCATTGTGGAGTCCGTTGACGGGCGCGGCTATGCGAAATTTGAGCAGAAAAATAAGTTCTGTGCCGGTGACACGATTGAGATTATGAAGCCTGACGGGAGCAATGTTCATACAAAAGTACTCTCCATGTATAATGAGGCAGGAGAAGCTGTTGAGAGCTGCCCGCATTCCAGGCAGATTCTGTATGCGGAGCTTGCAGACAGGCCAAAGCCGTATGATCTCCTGCGTGTGGAAAGCGCGAAGCCGTGCAAGGTGCAATAGGAAGCATGGTTATATTTAATGAAAAACAGGCTTTCTTGAAAAAAGTATCTATGCAAAATGCAGAAATGGCAAAAAACAGCAGAATTTTTTTAAGAAAGCCTTGATTTTTGTTTGAGAATATATTATTGTATAAAAAGTAAAAGAAATCAGGCACAGACATATGAAATGCGAGAATGTAATGGTTCAAAATTATATATCATGATATCGTGAACGAAGGTGTTCCAAAAAAGAATAATCTCTTTTTTTGGAACTTTTTTTGTAGACAGATAAACGTTATGACGCACAAAAAGTGCAGTTTATGATACAAAATGCAGCAGGACGTCATGATCAATGGAAAGTGAGGAAATCAAAATGAGCGAAGCATTAAACGTGGAAAAAATCTTTGGTGAGAAAGTCTTTACCGTTGAGAAGATGAAGGAGAGACTGACCAAGAAAGTATTTCAGGAAGTAAAGAGGGTTATGGATCACGGCGGCGAGCTTTCCATGACAACCGCGGATGTCGTGGCAAAGGCGATGAAGGACTGGGCTGTGGAGAACGGCGCGACACATTACACACACTGGTTCCAGCCGCTCACGGGCATCACGGCGGAAAAGCATGATTCTTTCGTGTCACACCCCGATTCCGAGGGAAAAATGTTGATGGAATTCTCTGGAAAAGAGCTGATCAAAGGTGAGCCGGATGCTTCCTCATTCCCGTCAGGCGGACTCCGCGCGACATTTGAGGCGAGAGGATACACGGCGTGGGATATCACTTCGCCGGCGTTTTTAAAAGAGTCCGGCTGCGGCGTGATTCTCTGTATTCCGACAGCATTCTGTTCTTATACAGGCGAGGCGCTTGACAAGAAGACTCCGCTGCTGCGCTCCATGGAGGCATTGAGCGAGCAGGCGCTTCGTATTGTAAAATTGTTCGGAAATACAGGAGCTACCAAGGTTACAGCGTCTGTCGGACCAGAGCAGGAGTATTTTCTGGTGGATAAGGATCTCTTCATGCAGAGAAAAGACCTGATGTTTGCGGGCCGTACACTTTTTGGCGCGCCCGCTCCGAAGGGACAGGAGATGGAGGATCACTACTTTGGTGTCATCAAGGAGCGTGTCGGCGCGTACATGAAAGATTTGAATGAGGAGCTCTGGAAGCTGGGTGTTACGGCAAAGACACAGCACAATGAGGTTGCGCCCGCACAGCATGAGCTGGCGCCGATCTATGAGACGGCAAATATCGCGGTAGACCATAACCAGTTGGTGATGGAGGCGATGAAGCGCGTCGCATACAAGCATGATCTGAGGTGTCTGCTCCACGAGAAGCCCTATGCGGGTGTCAACGGTTCCGGGAAGCACAACAACTGGTCCATCACGACGGACAACGGCGAGAACCTGCTCGATCCGGGCGATACGCCGAACAAGAATATTCAGTTTTTACTGGTGCTTGCCTGCATTCTGAGGGCCGTGGACCGTCATGGCGATTTGCTCCGCCAGTCGGCGTCCGATGTCGGAAATGATCACAGACTCGGAGCGAACGAGGCTCCCCCGGCAATTATTTCCGTTTTCCTTGGCGATCAGCTTGAGGATGTTGTGAGACAGCTTGTGGAGACGGGTGACGCAGCGAAGGTAAAACAGGGCGGAAAGCTTGAGACGGGCGTGTCCACACTGCCTGATTTTGAGAAGGATGCGACTGACAGAAACAGGACCTCGCCGTTTGCGTTTACAGGAAACAAGTTCGAGTTCCGTATGGTCGGTTCTGCCGACTCGATCGCAAGCCCGAACACCACGCTGAATGCGATCGTTGCGGAGGCATTCTGTGAGGCGGCTGACAGACTGGAAAAGGCTGAGGATTTCGACCTGGAAGTACATGATATTATCAAGGAGTATATGACAAAGCATCAGAGAATCATCTTTAACGGTGACGGCTATTCAGACGAGTGGATTGCGGAGGCAGCAAGACGCGGACTGCCCAATATTAAGTCCATGATCGAGGCAGCTTCGACGATCACGACAGACAAGGCAGTGGCTTTGTTTGAGAAATTTGGTATTTTCACGAGGGTTGAGCTGGAGTCGCGCGAGGAGATCATCTATGAGACCTATGCGAAGACGATCAATATTGAGGCGCTCACGATGATTGATATGGCTGGAAAGGATATTATTCCGGCAGTGGCTTCCTATGCAGGAGACCTTGCTAACTGTGTGATTGCAATCAAGGAGGCAGGTGTTGGCGCGGAGGCACAGATGGAAATGCTGATGGAGGTGGATGCGCTTCTGGCAGAGGCCAAGAAGGCACTCAACACTCTGAAAGCAGTGGAGGCAGGTGCTTCTAAAATTGCTGATGCGAAGGAGCTGGCATTCTATTACAAAGATACTGTCAAGGCGGCCATGGACGCGCTGCGTGCGCCGATTGATAAGCTGGAGATGATTGTGGACAGCACAATCTGGCCGATTCCTACATACGGGGATCTGATGTTTGAAGTATAATTGATATTGGTATAAAAAACAGGGAACGGCAGATGGGGAGTCTGCCGTTCCTTGTTCTTCTGTCCACACAGATGCCGGAACGAAACATATCAGCCGGAGCTGACGGGCATCTGGCGCACGAGCAGGGGAGAAAGATATTCCTCCGCTCAATTTAAGAGGTATTAAAATATCAACGCTTGCCGCCATTTCCTCGATAAATCTGTTTGTGAAAGGGAACAAGTATGTCTTTATTATACGATTAGGCATGTTGTGCTGCAAGTGACGTTTCTTCGCAAAAAGGTTCTTTTTTACGCATGATATCGGTGGTATGAAGCTTGATGCGGATCTGCTGAAAATTGTGTGGTTTGAGGAGGGAAACGCTGCGGCGCTGCTGTCGGAGGACGAAATCATCTGCGTGATTCCGGGGTGGAGCGGGTATGAAGGTTTTCATGGTTATTCGAAGTTTGTGAAGGGAACGACGCCCTGCGCATGGGAGCTCACAGAGGCTTTCCCTGTAATCGGAGAACGGGTGGAGCGCAGTAAAGCTTTTTGGGACTGGTTTGAGTTTGAGCCGGATTACTGGAAGATTACACAGAGCATGCACATGGAGGCATTGGAAAAGTTTTGTGGAAAATGTGAGAATTATTATGCCATAGACGGGGAAGAATTTCCGCCCAGGGCGCTGGTCAGGGGATCGAGGGACGGTGTGATTTATGGGATAACAGCGGGTGTCAGTCTGATTCCAATGCCGGAGGTTGAGATGTGGTATGGAGATGATTACAGGGAATACCTTCTTTGCACACGGTCACACGGTTCCAAGTCAGCTGATCAAAGGTTATGAAGCATTTCTATTTGTTAATCCCAGGTTTGTGCCGGGGCTGGATATGCCGGATTATAAGCCTTGTATGGAGGAGACGGTCAATCTATTGTGGGTGGTGCCCATCACGAGAGAAGAGTACCAGTTTGCGATGGAGCACGATATTAACGAGATGTTAAAGCATGTCAGGGGAGACATTGCGAGGATTCATATCTTTGATGGTGTCCCGAAATTTGCTGATGTGGAGTAATGATATCGTCTGGATGCCTAAAATCCCAATGCAAAGTATATTGTATCATACGTTGACCACATACTTTACATTGGGATTCCATGAATTGTTATTCAATATTTATCTGATGATCATTTCCAATATACTTTTATGAGTTCTTCCGCTTCCTCGTCATTCTTTTCATATTCCTCCATGATTGACTTTTTCACCTGATCTCTCTGGACTCCCAGCTTTTGGGCAAACGTAATTGCTCCTTCAATGATGCCTTCCATTTTGCCTTCAATGATGCCTTCATTTTTGCCTTCTTCTCTTATTTCCTGTATTGCAATACACATATCAACCGACTCCTTTCCTTTATCAATTCTCATGTTTGAACCGGTCGCCGCATTTATAATCTCTGCGGCATCCCGCTCTACGCATTTAAAACGTTGTTCTGTACGGATAACACTGCTCAGTTTTTTCTTATCCTTGGAATATTTGATATAACGCATGATCTCCCTCATGTTTGACTGAAACGCATCAATCTCACTGTCGGACAGCGCATTGGGCGCTATCAGGTTTATTCTGTAATCCATGGTATATTTTAGAATTTCCGCACTGCAGTCTGAATACATTTCATGCAGACTCAGTGGTCCGTCCCATTTCTCCGATCCGAAGTACACTATTATCGTCACTACAGGAAGCAGGCGGTCGTCCTTCCAGAAACCGCTCAAAAATCAATGATCTGTCTGCCATGGTATAGAAACTGGTTGAACACATCCGCAAATATTTCCGGCCGTTTCATATATTCCTTTGTCAGTGTGTCTAGTTTTCCCATATTCCTGCCGCCTTTTTGCTTTTGTATTTACTATGATGATACCATATACTTTGGGAAATCTCAAATATTTGTTGGATTCTGCTCATTGCATTTTTGTGGCCATGTGGTCAGGATATGCAGTTCCTGTAACATTTCTAATCTCACACGAAGGGAGTATTTTCGGGAGGTCCATTGACAGGATACCTGCATCGTGCTATTCTTTATTTAGACAATTGTCTAATAGCTTGAACGGATGGAGGTTGTTGCTTTGGCGGAACAGTTGATTTATCTGATTGGAACACTGATTGTTGTGGATATGATTATCATTGTGGCATGGGTTGTGTCATATTTCGCAGGAGTGCGGATGGGCTACCGGTGGAGAAAGCTTTTGTGGCTTGTTCTGGCTGCACGTCTGTTGATTCCGGTGCGCCCAGTTATGAATGGGATTTATGAGGACAAGCCATCGTATTTTGTGAAAATTGATGTTCCTTTGGTGTATAGCGCGGGAGAAAGGCTCAGGGAAACGGATAACAAAAGCGTAAAGAACATTGAGACACCGGAAGTGTCGGGGAAGACCGGGACAACAGATGTAGATGAAATTGATTTTGAAAAGACAGAATCGATACTTTTTCAGGCGAATATTTTGTGATTTACATTACCGGGGATAACCAGCTCTACGGATTGGGAGGAAATCCGGCGGGCATATTGCAACAATCAACCAAGGATGAATTAAACAGTACATATATGAATGTTGTCACGGAACCGGTTCTCTTAATGGAAAATGTGGTTTATGCAAAGTGTGGTTATTCGTCTGTTATTTTGCTGACTGGGAATAAGGATGTCTATGTGCTGGGGAATAAAGATTATGTTTCCTTTTCGGATAACACATTTTATGAGCCGCAAAAGGTAATGGAAAATGCAAAGTATGTAACATCATTTCTAAATACATATGCAGTGATTGATGAGGATGACAATTTATGGACGTGGGGAGATAATCGGCTGGGACAGTGTGGAGCGGGATTTTTTTCTGCACAGATACAGACACCATGGAAAGTAATGGAGCATGTGCAGTGTGTATGGATGGGAAGTGTCTCATTTAACAGTGCACAGCAGGTACAGGCACAGGATAACTTAATCGTACTGACAACAGACGGGGATTTTTACGGATGTGGTGAAGGAATTGGCACACAAAAAGAGATCGGTGGAATCAATGATCTGGATACAGTGCAGGAAGTGGTGGCGTCAGAAACGCTCCAAAAGATTTCTATACAGGAATTCATACCGCTTTCTGTATCATTAAAGGATGTGGAATTGTTGTGGTCAGAGGAGACATTAAAGCAATTTCTGGATGACAATAAGGTTGATTATACAGTTGGAAATACAGATGAGGGAAATTATCGGCTCTACAGCGCAAATAAAAATATGTGGGTGTTCATTTTTGACGATCAGGGGCAGCTTGCAGTGATCGAAAGTACGAAATGTGATGAAATGTGCAAAGATATGTTAAAGGAGGGAGATACACTGGAAAAAGTGATAGAATGCTATGGAAGCGGTTATGAGCAATATGATTTAGGATGGGGATATTTCATTGTTGCGTATGAGGGAGAAGATTATGATATTCAGATTGGCATTTATAGCGATGACGGGTGTGCCAGATTTAGTAAGTTCAGAAAGGGTTTTAAAATATGAAAAAGTGTATTGTCAGGGGAATAAAAATTAGTACGGTTCTGCTGTGCTGCTGCATACTGAATGTGGGCTGTGGTGCCCAGGCGTATCGCGGTGATAAAACGGAGGAAGTTATAAGTATAGAGTTTGCAGATGATGGACAGGGCAATAGCGGTGATGATGTGGAGGATCAGATACAGCAGCCTGAAATGTCAGATATGGAGGAGCAGGCACAACAGCCTGAAGTGTCAGATATGGAGGAGCAGCCAGAACAGCCTGAACAGTACAGTGCAGACTGGTCAGAAGAGCGCCTTCTGGAGGAAATCGGGAAGCGGAGCAGGTATCGGGAGCACTGTTCGTTTTACAGTGAATGGATGAACTATATGGAGAATGTCAGGGAAGTGCGGGATATTTCCATGTATATAGAGCCGTTGTATGCTACTGACACAAAGGTTTATTCCATGGAGGATTTTGAGGGTGTACCGCCGCTGATTCTGCATCTTGCCAAGAACGAGATCTACGCCAGACACGGTTATATTTTTCAGGATACAGATTTATATAACTACTTTATGATGCTGGTCTGGTATCTGCCGGAGGTTACACCGGGGGAGTTTGATGACGGCGTCTTTAACGAGACAGAGCGGCATAATCTGGACACATATTGACGGGCTGCATGGATTCCTTTTAGAATCTTGAGCGAATTTTGAGATTTATCGATTACACTCTTCTGGTAGTCGCAAAAAGACGAAAAGGAGTGTGATTTTATGTTAATCAAAGCAGAAAACCTGAGCAAAGTTTATGGAAGCGGTGCGAACAAGGTCACCGCGCTTCACAGGGCAAATCTGGAGATTGCGGAAGGGGATTTTATTTCCATCATGGGGCCGTCCGGCAGTGGGAAGAGTACGCTGCTGCACCTGTTGTCAGGTCTGGATTTCCCGACAGAGGGAAGGCTGTCCTATGATGGTCAGGACATTTATCAGTTAAAGGACAGGGAGTTGTCCGCATTTCGCCGCAGACGGATCGGTTTTATTTTTCAGCAGTTTAACCTGCTGCCTGTGCTGACGGCACGGGAAAATATTCTGATGCCGCTGCTGCTGGACAAAAAGCAGGAGGACAGGGCGTATCTGGAGGAGCTGGCGGGAATGCTGGGCATTCATGACCGGCTGACGCATTTGCCGCACGAGCTGAGCGGCGGGCAGCAGCAGAGAGTGGCGATTGCGCGCGCACTGATTGCCGGACCGGATGTCATCTTCGCGGACGAGCCGACTGGAAATCTGGACAGCAAAAGCGGCGAGGAAGTCATGAAGATGCTGGAGGGAATCCGGCGGAAAATGGGAAAGACACTGGTTGTCATCACACATGACAGCCGGATTGCACAGATGGCGGAGCGCAGATTGGTGATCATGGACGGCGTGGTGTCGGAGGAGGCGGCAAAGACCGGGAAAGAGACGGTGAGATCATGAAATCGTATCGTATATTAGCCTGGAAAGAAATCATGGGACAGAAAGTGTCCGTTCTTATTTTGATTGCGGTGATTTTGTCAACGTTCATGACAACTGCAGTGGGACAGTCTGCGGGTGTGCTGGGGGCGATGCGCAGACAGCAGGCGATTGCCATTGGGGGTGACCGCTATGCATCCTTTGTACAGCTGACTGAAGAGCAGGCGCAGGTTCTGGAGCGCGATCCGAGACTTTCCTACGCAGGACGTTATATTCAGGCAGGCAGTATGGATTTGAATGATCTGCTGCGGCTGGATTTGACGGAGTACTGGGGAGATGGTGTTCGCACCCTTCCGTCCTACACCAGGCTGGCGCAGGGGCGGCTGCCTGAGAAACCGATGGAGATTGCACTGCCGGAGGATGCGCTGCAGTTTCTGGGATTCACAGGAACGGTTGGCGATACAATCTCTTTGTCACTTGCCAAGGCACTGCGCCATGGCGTCGTGATAGAGGAATATGAGTACAGGGCGGATTTTGTGCTGACGGGTATTCTGCAGAGCAATTATCTGGGCTATACTTATGGGAACATTCTTGGGTTCGTGGGGGAGGGAACGGCAGCAGCGGTTCTCCCGTCTCAGTATCTCTATTACTGTATGGATATCCGCACTGTGGGCAAAAGGGATTTTCAGGCGACTGTGGACGACCTGATAGAATATCTGGGAATTCACGAGCTGGATACGCTCTACAATCATCCGTATTTGAATGCGCTGGGGATTCGTTACAGTGCGGATGAGGACAGCATGATGCTGGATGATGACGGCTTTTTGTTTCTCATTTTCGCAGGTGTCCTGGTAGTCGTGCTGATTCTGTCAGCAGCAGGGCTGGTGATCTACAATATCCAAAGGATCGCAGTCACCCGGCGGATAGGACAGTACGGCGTGCTCCGCGCAGTCGGCGCACAGAGAGGGCAGTTGTACCGCATTGTGGCGGATGAGATCCTGCTGTTGTGTCTGTGCGGCATTCCGGTGGGGATGCTTGGCGGTTTCCTGTCAGCGAAAGGGATTTTAAGCGCGGTGGTAAACCAGATGCCGCCGGAGATGTTTCTCTCACCGGACACAGTACAGCTGCAGGAGATGATTGCAGAAAACAGCGCTGGAAAATGGGGATATCTTCTTGTGAGTGCGCTGATTACGCTGCTGTTTGCTTTTCTTGCTGTGATTCCAGCTGCCCGTTTTGCGGCGAAGGTCTCCCCCGTGACTGCAATACATGGTATCACATCATGCGGAGACAGGAATGCAAAAATCAGCCGCAGGAGCCGCAAGGAGAGACGGATACGCTGTTTTGAGCGGTACTATGCAGCGTTAAACCTGCGGAGGAACAGGAGCCGCACTGTTGTTACGATAGTGTCGCTTGTCATGAGTATCACAGTGTTTGTCACACTGCAGAGTTATCTCTCGAAGTTAAGTGTCACAGGCGCGGAATCGGAGCATCTGGGGGATTACTCTGTGGTGAATGAATACGGTGGATTTTCACCAGACGAATTAAGACAGATGGAAGCGGACCGCAATGTGGCAGCTGTGGCGGCACAGCAGTATACGTTTTATGAGTCAGATGAACAGTATGAGCCCGTCGGGATTGAGACGGATATTGATTTTGCGCAGAACCCGGTCGAGCATTTCCAGATTTACGGAGTCAATGACTGCTGGGCGGATTACCGTTTTGCCGGTCAGCTGACAGAGGAGCAGCTGCGTGCGCTGAAGGCGGGGGAGGGCTGTGTCGTCCGCAATCCGCTTCCTGTCAATATAGAAGGGGTGGATGCAGGAACAACGTGCATTGAGGAGGGCAGCACAATCACCATATCCGGAAAAAGGCTGCGGGTGCTGTTGACATTGAACGGCTACGATGGCTATTTCAGCGTTGGAAATAATGGGTTTATACTCGGTGTGCAGGTGCTTGTGAGTGACCAGCTGTATCCGCAATTGACAGGGAATGACATTTATGCGGAGTTTCGCCCGATTTTGCGTGCGGACGCGGACAGGGAGGCGTTTGACCGCACGCTTGACAGTCTCTGTGCACGCGCAGCCGGGACAACATGGGTGTCCTATGAAGATACAGACAGGCAGCTTGCGGAGAGCGAAGCACAGATTAAGCTGCTTGCGTGGGGATTGATTTTGCTGATTGGGATTATCGGAATTTTGAATATTGTCAATACGGTCTACACCAATATCCATACGAGAGTGGCAGAGATCGGCACACAGCGGGCAATCGGCATGAGCGCAGAAAGCCTGTACAAAACCTTTTTGTGGGAGGGCGCGTATTATGGAATCTTTGCGGCAGTTATCGGAAGTGCAGCTGGATATCTGTGCACAATACTCGTGGAGTCGGCAGGCAATGGAGCGATACAGCTGACCGCTCCTCCACTGGCGGCAATGATGGAAGCCGCCGTATTGTCCATTGCGGCCTGTCTGCTTGCGACAGCCCTTCCGCTCGGGCGGATTGCGAAGATGAGCATTGTGGAGTCTGTTGAGGCGGCGGAGTAATGTAAAAAGGCGGTTTAGAGCCGCCTTTTTGTATACCATATTTTTACAATTCTTCTTTCAGATATTCTTTGCTTGACACTTTCGCAGTATTGTCATAGCACTGGAATATCCTGTCTAAAAAGCCGCTGTCGATTTTCGGTGTTATCAGACTGACAACCGGTGTGACGATCAGTCCGACAATCATCGCGGCGGCACCGGCGTTGATCGGTGAGGCGATAAACTGAAAGAACATATTGGATACCGTAATACCAACGCCGCAGATGAAGCTTGCCCACACGCCAGCCTTTGTGACGCCCTTCCAGTACAGGCCATAGAGGAACGGCGCAAGGAAAGCTCCCGCGAGCGCACCCCACGAGATACCCATGAGCTGTGCGATGAAGGTGGGCGGGTTCAGCGCCAGCACAACAGAGATCACGATGAAAAATACGATCAATACGCGTATGTAGATCAACTGTTTTTTGTCGTCCATATCCTTCACGAGATTGCCCTTGATAAAATCGAGCGTCAGCGTCGATGCCGAAGTCAATACCAGGGAAGAGAGCGTTGACATGGAAGCTGAGAGCACCAGGATAATGACAATACCGATCAAAATATCAGGCAGCGTTGACAGCATGGAAGGAACGACGGCGTCATACATCACAGAGCCGTCAGCTTTATACAGAGCCGGCGAGTCAAACAGGCGTCCAAATCCGCCCAGGAAATAGCAGCCTCCGGACACGATGACAGCAAAGAAAGTAGATACAATCGTACCCGTTTTGATTGCCTTCTCGCTCTTGATGGCATAGAACTTGTGAACCATCTGCGGAAGTCCCCATGTACCGAGAGATGTGAGGATAATAACGCCTAAGAGATTCAGCGGATCCGTGCCGAAAAAGGACGCGAAAGCACCCTGCTGCCCCAGTGTGACAGGCACATCAGACGGAAGCTCCGAGAGCTTTCTGACTGCCTCGATAAATCCGCCCTGACCGGAAAGCACAGCGGCGATGACCGCCACAATGCCAAACAGCATAATAATGCCCTGGATAAAGTCGTTGATCGCAGTAGCCATATATCCGCCTAGGATAACATACACCCCGGTAAGCACTGCCATCGTGACGACGCATACCGTGTACGGAATGTCAAAAGCCATGCCGAACAGTCTGGAAAGTCCATTGTACACAGAAGCAGTGTACGGAATCATAAATACAAAAGCAATCGCAGAAGCTACGATTTTAAGGACGTTGCTGTCATAGCGCCTGCCAAAAAAGTCAGGCATTGTCGCAACTTCCAGGTGATGCGTCATGACCCTCGTGCGCCGTCCCATTGCAACCCACGCAAGCAGCGAGCCGATCACGGCATTTCCAAGTCCGATCCATGTGGAAGCCAGACCGTACTTCCAGCCAAATTGTCCCGCATATCCCACGAACACAACCGCAGAAAAGTAAGATGTACCGTAGGCAAAAGCCGAGAGCCAGGGCCCGACACTCCGCCCGCCAAGCACGAAATTTGTCATGCTGTTTGCGCTCTTTCTGGCATACAGACCGACAGCAATCATGCTGCCGAAGAATAGAATCAGTAATATAATTTTGATTAGCATAATAGGATGCCCCTCCCTAAGTGAAAATATTTTATTACATCAGACGCTTTAGGACTTCAACGCTTTTAAGTAATAAAGTGAGTCCATTATATCGCACTATGGGGAGTGGTGTCAATAAGTTTATGAAAAGACGATATCTTGTAGAAAATGATACAGATTTGATGCATTTGGCGTTTATAATAGTGTTTGGAGCGATTCAATGGAAAGGATACTGTTCCGGGACAGTGTCTTTTATTTGAGATATATGTGTGATATGCAAGGAGTTGAAACAGGATGCGTAAAACGAATTTAAAGCGCTGTTTTATCATGTTATGTGTCTTACTGCTGCAGACAGGCTGTGGAAACAGCGCGAAATACCAGGAAACTGCCAATAGTTCCGCACAGGCGGCAGGACAGAAGGAACCAAAGCAGCTTCTGTGGGCTGATTTTCGCAGAAGTGCTGTTTTGGAAGCTGTACAGACAAAAAAGGAACGCTTTTTTATCCCGGACGAGGGATACGGCGTTGAGCTGACGGGGTATGAAAGTGTAGAAGCGTTTCTGGAAGATGCTGGCTTTGCAGGCAAAACGCCTTTTTATCAATACTATGATGAGGACAGCGGCGAACTGCAGCTGGAGCTTTACTATGACGAATATAGTGGTATGGGTGGTGGAGTGCGCTATTATCCGTCTCAGGAGTCGGAGATGATTCCGAAGTTTTTTCTGTTTAACGGCGCAGATAAACTATTGCTTAGCGATGGCTTTTTGGCAGAATTGGCGGAGCGTGCAAGTGCAGATTCCTATGCGACAGCGTCTCCTGACAGGGATGATTCTGTGCAGGGTTATATCACACAGGGGAGTCTGGATTATTACTATATTTATGTTGGAGACAACACAATGCCTGACTATTATCTGCTCATTGAAACCAATTGCAGTCAGCTCTTTATAGATTTTCTTTCCTGCAATGATGTAATACCGGATGCAGCGGGCAGGCTGTATGGCAATATCGGACCGTCATTATCCGAAAATCGGTTTGTGCAGGCGGTGAAGGAAACGGAGGATTATGATCAGTCCGAAAATGTGACGCATACGTATATTGCAGATTATGATGGGGATGGGGAGAATGAAGCTTACGTTATTACAGGAAAATGGCTGGATTCATGGGGACGGCCGGATTCGGATATGATAACAGGTACGCTTTGGCTGGTGGACAGCAGTTATCATGTGACAAGCGTAATGTACCGCACATTCTCGGCACATTCGCAGTATATCCGACAGGATGGCAGGGTATATCTGTTTCTGGATCATGATATCGGACTGCCGTGGACCACGGAGGTTCTTTCTGTGCAGGATAACGAGTGTGTTAATTATTCCAATGCGGATTGCGTCAAGCGTATCAATGAAGAAGGACAGGTTGTCATCACACAGGATACCTATGATGCATCGCTTCTCTCGGAGGACGGTGATCGTCTTTTGTTTGGACATACATGGAAGCCTTATGTGTTTGCGTTTGATCATGGACAGTGGGAGGAAATACCAGCGCGTGAAGTGACACGGGAGGAAGTGGAGGAGATCGCTGCAGTTCCGGCTTCATTCGATCCGACAGCGTATGATGCCATACAGTACATTCTGCGTGACAATGGGGAATTGAACATTAATATGGCAGAGGTCGATTTAGAATTCCAAATGGTCGATTTTCATTATGATACCTACCGGTTGGGAGAGACAAAGGAGTGGGAATTTGTAGAGAGTGATCGGGGTTTTTACCGCATACAGCTCAGTGGCGAAAGTCATTGGGACTATCTGGATTATCTGATGTCGCAGGAGGAATCTCAGGAGCAGTTGAGCACTGTTTTGCAGGAATCCACTGAGTCAGATGAAATACAGACGGAATCCGACAGCTTTTATGTCACGGACAACCAAAGTGGTGCCAATCTGGTTGGCTATGAAAGCGTGGAAGCGTTTCTGGAGGATGCTGGATTCGCAGACAAAGCTCCGTTTTATGAATATTCTGATGAAGACAGCGGTGAATTGCAGCTGGTGCTTTATTACGATGAATCTGATGGCACAGGAGGCGGTGTCTGCTATTATCCGTCGCAGGATTCATTTCATACACCGGAGGGATTTTTGTTTGACAGAGCCAATACGCTGCAGCGGAGTGACGATTTTTTCACATTATTAACAGAGCGGGCAGGCGCTGATCCCTATGTGGTGGCATCACCGGATGGATATGATCCCGCACAGGATGCAGAGATTGAATATTACCAGGAACAAATCCAGTATACGGATGACGGAAAGCCTCAGCATTTTCTGGCACAGGGCTGGGTAAGCTACATGGACCCGGAGGACACCATCTCAGATATTGTGAAAATTGATTGGGAATACCGTGAAAATGGATCATTAAAACATCGCAGTTACGGCCGTCATTACGGTGTGCATGATACCTACAATTCCACAGTGCAGGGGGATTATGATACGCAGGAGCGCGTTGTTTTCGAACATGGTTATATCACGCACGGAAGTGTAGATTATTACTACATCTATAACGAAGATAACACGGCTCCCGATTACTATTTATATATTGATCATAACCTTGACCGGCTCTGCGTAGATTTTTTTACCAGTGAGGATATTATAGATAGAACTAATAATGTATAGTACAACAAATGATAAGGAATGGCGCAACTGTCTCAATTATTGCGGTGTGTAAACTGCAAGCGCAGATGATTGGATCGAAATGTTTCTGCTTCGTTGAAGGACTTCATATTTTGTGATACAATGTTGTGAGACTTGAAACGCGCCGGAATGGGCATGCTCTTACTGTAACAAAACATTGTGAAAGAAAGGAACAAACGATTATGTTAAAAGGAAAAGTAGCGATTGTAACAGGCGGTACGAGAGGAATCGGTTTTGAGATCGTCAGAAAATACCTCGCCAATGGCGCAAAGGTAGTGCTGTTTGGTTCCCGTCAGGAGTCCGTTGATCACGCACTGCAGAAATTAAAAGAAGAAAACAGCAGCTGGGAGGTGGATGGAAAATTTCCCAAACTCACAGATGCCGCAGAAGTTGAGAAGGCAATTTTAGAGGTGAAAGAAAAATTTGGCAGAATCGACATTCTGGTCAACAATGCCGGAATCTCTCAAAACACCCCGCTTTACGACTACACAGCGGAAGAGTTTGACAAGGTGATCGACTTGAATGTAAAGGCAGTATTTTATGCAATTTTACCGGCGGCAAGGATTATGAAGGAACAGGGTGGGGGCTGCATCATCAACACTAGTTCTATGGTAAGTATTTCGGGACAACCCGCAGGAGTTGGATATCCTGCCAGCAAGTTTGCGGTCAACGGTATCACCATTTCTCTTGCAAGAGAGCTTGGAAAAGACAATATCCGCGTCAATGCGGTGGCGCCGGGAGTGACCAGAACGGATATGGTGGCAGCATTGCCGGAGGCGACTGTCAAGGCAATCTCCGCAGGAATCCCGTTGGGAAGAGCCGGCGAGCCGGAGGAAGTGGCCAATGCATTCCTGTATCTGGCAAGCGACATGGCAGGCTATGTCACCGGAGAGATTTTGTCTGTAGACGGAGCGTCGAGAGTATAACAGACAGAATAAGAAAGAAGCGCGCAGATGCTTCTTTGAACATTTTGCGCGCTTATCTTAATTCCACGATTCCGCTTGAAAATCAAATTTGAAGAGAGGGTATCGGATATGTTAAGATGATAATCTAAGGAGTGAAATTACATATGAAGAGAAGCAGATTGTCGTACGACGAGTGGAAATGCATTACATCAAAAGAGCTGTCCGGCAGACAAGTGAGCACAGATTTTTACAAAGGCTATATCGGACTGCTCGAGATAATAGAAGTAACCGAGGTACAGAAGTGGACATTCCACGAAAGTGAGTTTGCAGTCTGTGACCATGGTTTCAAGTGGCTGTCCATTCTGCCGCAGGATGATTATTATTGCATCACTGCCATGATGAATGAGAAAAACGACATACAGGTATGGTACATCGACATGATCGCAGCGCAGGGAATTGACACAGATGGGATACCTTATTTCGATGATTTGTATTTGGACCTTATCGTCTTTCCAAATGGGGAAATCAAAGTGGACGATATGGACGAGCTGGAGGAAGCGCTTCGCCAGGGAGATATTACGCAGGAGCAGTTTGATCTCGCAGTCCGCACAGCAGACGGGCTAAAAAATAGTTTACTGGGCGATATCGATTCTTTCAAGGACTATACTGGCAAGTGCTATGATATCGCGACAGGTGCCTAGACACAAAAGCAGGGGAGCTCTTTTCGCTTTCCGGCAGAAGGCATTCTACAAACATGCTCTGACAAAAACTGCACATATAGTTTACAGGGAATTATCCTTTAAAATCGAATCGGTTTTGGGATAATTCTTTTTGTATAAATAGCGGCATGTATTAATATGGAACAATGCTAATAGGCGCTATTCTGCAAAACTCTACGTTTCGTAGGTGTGATTTTTCATCATTCTGTCTTACACTATCATCAGGGAAAGGTGGTGCGGTATGAATCAGGTTAAAATAGGCAGGTTTATCGCTGCGATGAGAAAGCAGCAGCATTTGACGCAGCGTGAATTTGCAGAGCTTCTCGGCGTTAGTGACAAAACTGTCAGCAAGTGGGAATGCGGCAATGGAATGCCGGAGTTGTCGTATATGCAGTCAGTCTGCAAAATTCTTCAAATTGATCTGAACGAGTTGTTTTCAGGAGAAAGGCTGACTGACACGGACTATAAAAAGAAAGCAGAGGAAAATATGATGAACCTTATTGAGGAAGCAGAAAGTTTGAAAAAGAACATTGTCGGCGGCAGCGTGTTAGGGACTGCGGATGATATTGAGATGGACAAATACGAGGTGCACAGGACAAATACCGCGTTCTGGAGCACGGCAGGCAACGAATTGCTAGGCGCAACAGCCCTGCCAGCCTGGGGAAATTTCTTTCCGTCAGAGGATAAGCTCAGGCTGCTCGGAGATCTGACTGGTAAGAGCGTACTCGAGATTGGCTGCGGGGGCGGTCACTCACTGAAATATGCCGCAGACTCAGGCGCTGCAGGTTTGTACGGCTTAGACATATCTGAGGAGCAGATCGGGCGTGCATGGGAATACCTCGCTTCACAGGGAATCAATGCGAAGCTTGTATGTTCGCCTATGGAGGAGGAATGCGGACTGCCCGCCGACTATTTTGATCTCGTCTATTCCGTTTACGGCATCGGTTGGACAACTGATCTGAACAGGACTTTCGAGCGCGTCCGTTCCTATTTGAAAAAAGATGGCATATTTGTATTTGGCTGGTCCCATCCGATTCATAAATGTGTATCGATTGAGAAGGGCAGACTGGTTTTTGACAATTCTTACTTTAATGAGAAATGGTATAGCGCCAATATAGGTGACAGGGAAATCATGCTGTCGAACCGAATGATGAGCACTTATGTCAATGCTCTGGCAGACAGCGGTTTTGTCATAGAAAAACTCGTTGAGGAAATCGACAGGGAGAGGGCAGCGGCATCAGGCAGCGACTTTGGCAGAAAGGCGCTGATGCTGCCCACAGTATTTGTCATCAGGGCGCGAAAGGGATAGGCCTCAGAGTGCAAAAATGAGCGCTTACAGAAAGCAATAGTGCTCCAATGCCTGCCGGATACCGCCGCAGCTCGATTTTGCCGTCACATACTCCACCTGGTCAAAAAGGCTCTCGGGTGACGCGTTTCCCATCGCGACACTGTGGGGAACATAGGAGAGCATGGACAGGTCATTGTTGCTGTCGCCAAAAGCGTAAGCATCTGTGATATCAAGTCCATAGTGGTCCAGCACATACTGAATGCCAGAAGCCTTGGAGTAGCCATGCGGCACAAATTCCCGGAAAGTTCCTCCTCTGTCGATGCACTCAAACCAGCGGTCGCTGACCTGCCGAAAGGCATTTAACTGTGCCTCCTCCTGATACCAGATGACAAATTTGTCAGAGAAAAAATTGGGATTTTCCAAGTCCTCCGGCATATCGTACTGGCGGCTGGCAAAGGCCTGGTACTGGCGTATTGCGTCTGGGTGGTGGAGAGGACGGGACAAGTCGAAGGCGACCTGAATCCGCGACTCAAATAATAGATCCACATCGGTCTGCCGCGCAGCGTTCAGAATGCGCATTGTCGTGGAATGCGTCTGGGAAACGTGCAGCACATCCTGCCCGCCACAGTAAATATTCGTGCCGCATCCGCACACATATCCGTCCCATCCTATCTCGCGAAAGCGGGGTTCTACATTTTGAAAACATCTTCCTGTGTTGATAAACATCAGATTTCCGTTGGCGCGTGCGCCGGCAATCGCCGCAGCCGCGTCATCAGGAACGCGTCCATCTATCTCGGAAGTCAGTGTACCATCGATATCGAAAAAAGCGATCTTTCTTGACATAATCGGGTTCTCCTTTTGATTCAAAATTGCTTTGGCAGCGTTATCATTCAATATATCGAAAATTTGATAAAATGTCAAATTGTTGTATCCGTAAATGAGTGCGAGGAAAATTGTCCGTTATTCTGGGTATTTTATTGTGGATGCAAATTTATTGAAGTACAATATAAATGTTGTTGGAAATAGGGGATAAGAGCAAGAAAGAATCGGATTCTACCTTAATTCTACTTCTGGTGGGTGTTAATCTACCACGAAAAAGACTATGATTTTTCCATAAGGAGGTTTCACAATGGAACAAAAAAAGATAGGCACATTTATTGCCGCCTGTAGAAGAGAGCGCAAAATGACACAAATGCAATTCGCAGAAAAATTGGGAGTGACGAATAAGGCTGTTTCAAAATGGGAAACTGGAAAATGTATGCCAGACGCTTCGCTTTTTGATGACATATGTTTGCTTTTGGATATTAGCATAAATGAACTATTTGCAGGAGAGAGAATATTGTCTGATGACATTCCAAAGAAATCAGAAGAAAATCTTAAAAATATGGAACTTGAATATCAAAGTAAGGACAAAAAAATAGTATTGTGTGAATATTGTTCTATATTACTTACATTTGTGGCGATATCAATAAATTTAAATGTCGGCGGAATATGGTTTGAGGGAATACCTGTATTTTCGAATTTGCTGGTGTTAGTTTTATTGATGGTTTCATGGTCATTATTTCTCTGCTGGACACAAGAAGATATATATACACAAAAGATAACTGCCAAAATCAGTACAATAATTTTGTTGTTATCAATAGCCGGATTTGTATTGACATTTTGGGATATTCGGGGAGATATTGTGCATTTAATAGGTTTTCCGTGCGAAGTGATTTTCTATGGATTGAGACTAATATTTGACTGGATTCGCATTTATCTGGTTGTGGCAGTTTTAGCGTTCATTGGGTTAACATATTCAAAGAAAAATATTGACAGGACAAATCAAAAATAGGAGGAAATGTGATGTATATAACTTTATTTGCTATTGTTTTTGCTGTTGGGTTAGTGCTTCTTTTTTTACCGTTCAAATTCTATAAAAAATGGACTGAAAGCAAATTGTTTTCAGTGATAATTCGTGTAACAGGTATAATTTTATGCATTATCAGCGCAATTTCAATTTATGCTGTTTTATCAGGAAAAATCGTTTTGCCATTGATAAAGCAGAATTTGAAATAGTGGAACATTTGAATACAGATATCAGATACCAAGGTCAAGACTTGAAAAGTCAATATATAAATCCCCATATATTCCGGCTTTGATAATGTCATGAAATGAACAGACCTTTAAGTCTCCAGATTCCAGGTCATAGGCATGGATATATTTATTTTGCGCGCCGACGACTTTATATAATTGTTAATGGCAAAGTGCAGCTCGCTTGATATGATCTGATGTATCGAACATAACAAAGTAAAAATGGATGGCACCGGGCAAAAAATGTGAAATTCCTATTGACACACTAGGAATATAGGTGTATGATACATACATGTTCAAAACATACTAATCCAATAGGAATACATAACAAATGACAAATGCCTTAAGCAAATGTAGAAAAGAATGGGCGGAGGAGAATATTATGAGTAAGAAAAACTATGCAGACAGGAACTTAAAATTTGAGACATTGCAGCTTCACGTAGGGCAGGAAGCACCCGATCCGGTGACGGACGCAAGGGCGGTTCCTATCTATCAGACATCATCTTTTGTGTTCAGGAATTCAGCACATGCGGCGGCGAGATTTGCCTTACAGGATGCGGGAAACATTTACGGCAGACTGACCAATCCCACAGAGGATATCTTCGAGCAGCGCGTGGCAAAGCTCGAGGGAGGCGCGGCGGCGCTTGCAGTGGCGTCAGGAGCTGCAGCAGTTACCTACACGATTCAAAATCTCGCACAGAACGGCGGACACATTGTTGCGGCAAAAAATATTTACGGTGGCACATACAACCTGCTCGCACATACGCTGGTTGATTACGGCGTGACGACAACGTTCGTGGACCCGCTCGACATCAACAATTTTGAGAAGGCAATACAGGACAATACCAAAGCGCTCTACATAGAAACACTCGGAAATCCCAACTCGGAAGTGTCAGATATTGAGGCAGTTGCAAAGATTGCACACGCGCACAATCTTCCGCTGGTTGTTGACAGCACATTTGCGACGCCCTATCTTGTGAGACCGATCGAGTACGGTGCAGACATCGTGGTTCATTCTGCGACGAAGTTTATCGGAGGACACGGCACGACCATCGGCGGCGTGATTGTCGACGCAGGAAAGTTTGACTGGAAAGCAGGCGGAAAATTTCCGCAGTTTACAGAGCCAAACCCAAGCTATCACGGCATCAGTTTTGTGGAAGCGGCGGGACCGGCAGCGTTTATTACCAGAATACGCGCTATCCTGCTGAGAGATACAGGTGCCACGCTCTCACCGTTCCATGCGTTTATCTTCCTGCAGGGACTTGAGACCCTTTCCCTCCGCGTGGAGCGCCATGTGGAAAATGCACTGAAAGTTGTCGCGTATCTGTCAAAGCACCCGCTCGTAGAAAAGGTAAATCACCCGTCAGTGACGACAGACCCGGAGCAGCAGAGACTTTACAAGAAGTACTTCCCGAACGGCGGCGGCTCGATCTTTACATTTGAAATCAAAGGCGGCGAACAGAAAGCGAAGGACTTTATCGACAATCTTGAACTGTTCTCATTGCTGGCGAATGTGGCGGACGTGAAATCACTTGTCATTCACCCATACTCGACGACGCATGCCGAGCTCAATGAAGAGGAGAAGGCGGACCAGGGAATCAAGCCAAATACAATCCGCCTGTCGATCGGAACAGAGCACATTGATGACATTATCGAAGATTTGGAAGAGGCATTCAAGGCAGTTTCATAATAAACATAGTAAATTAGGAAAGGAAAGTAGCAATGGCAGTGTATAGAGGATTTACAGAGATCATCGGCAAAACGCCGCTGGTGGAGGTTATGAACGTGGAGCGCACACACGGCCTGAAGGCAGCAGTGCTCGTCAAGCTCGAGTACAGAAACCCGTCAGGAAGTGTGAAGGACAGGGCAGCTTTCTACATGATTAAGGCAGCGGAGGAAAAAGGTCTTTTAAAAGAAGGGTCTGTGATCATAGAGCCTACCAGCGGAAACACAGGCATCGGACTTGCGGCGATTGCGGCGGCAAAGGGATACCGCGCGATTCTCACGATGCCGGAGACGATGAGCGTGGAGCGCAGAAATATCCTGAAGGCATACGGAGCGGAAATCGTTCTGACAGAGGGCGCCAAGGGCATGAAAGGGGCCATCGCGAAGGCGGAGGAGCTCGCAAAGGAAATCGAAGGCGCATATATTCCAGGCCAGTTTGACAATCCGGCAAACGCGCAGGCACACTATGAGACGACAGGACCGGAGATATGGGAGGACACAGAGGGAAAGGTTGACATCTTTGTTGCAGGGGTCGGAACTGGCGGCACGATAACAGGTATCGGAAAATATCTGAAAGAAAAAAATGCGGGTGTGAAGGTCGTGGCCGTGGAACCATCAAGCTCACCAGTGCTGTCAGGCGGACAGCCGGGAGCGCACAAGATACAGGGTATCGGGGCCGGGTTTGTTCCAGGTGTGCTTGACACAGATGTTTATGACGAGATTATCCAGATTGAGAACGACAAGGCATTTGAGGCGTCGAAGGAACTTGCGAAAAAGGAGGGGATCCTTACTGGAATTTCTTCTGGCGCAGCGCTTTGCGCGGCAATCGAGCTTGCAAAGAGACCGGAAAATGAGGGGAAGACCATTGTGGCGCTATTGCCGGACAGCGGTGACCGGTACTACTCGACGCCGCTCTTTACAGAATAGATTCATATAACAAAGAGAAATGGCAGGCCAGGACTAAGCATGGTCTGTCATTTTTTGCATGCGCACAGGTATCCAGAGGAAACATGTCAGCATAATCTGACGGCGCCTGGCGCGCGAACAGGGAAGAAGGTCATTTCCCTGCTCGATTTTAGTAATGTAGAAGGAAATGCAAACATACACAAAAATATCATGTGAATAATTAAAATTCTTGTCAAAAACCACAAAATGTGATAGCATTAGAGTAATACCCGATGAATATATTCAACAAAAGCATTAGGGAAAATGGAAAGGTAGGATACTTATGAAGAGAAAAGGATTAAAGCTTGCACCGCGTCTGGTACTTGTGGCAGCACTTCCCTTAATACTGATGTTTGCATTTGCGATAGCAGGTATCAGTTCATCATGTGGTTCGATTATTGAAACGATGGTTCAGCATGAACTAATGACAGCGCAGTATGCCTTTGAGACATCTGTCTCAAATATCGCGCAGGGTACTTATATGTATACGAATGGCAAATTTTACAAAGGTAAGCGGAATATTAGCGACAATACACAGTTTTTTGACAATTTCAGCCAGGAAGTTGATCTGCAGGTCACTGTTTTTTATGACAATGTGAGAGTCGCCACCAGCCTTGTGGACAGAGATGGGAACCGCATGGTTGGAACGGAGGCTGATCCGGAGATCTATGACATTGTGGTCAATCAGGGGCAGGACTATTACTCTGAGAATGTAGAGATCAGCGGCAAGACTTACTATGCCATGTATTGTCCGCTGATACAGTACAATTCGGATGAAATCATCGGTATGACTTTCGTGGGATTGGAAAAGAGCAATATTGCGGCAATATTTAATTCTAACTTCATGAAGAATGCAGGTATCCTTATTGTGATCTTTGCGTTTGGCATCATTGCCACGACAATATCTGTCAGCGTGGTGATCAAGGCGATCAAGGGTGTCATCGTTCAGCTGAATAAAGTCGCTGACGGTGAGCTGAATGTGAAAGTGGAGAGCAGGCTGTTAGGCAGGGCAGATGAGATCGGCGATATCGCACACAGCGTTGATAAGCTTGTTCACAGCCTGTCTGATATCGTGGTAGACATCAAAGACGCATCTTCGGATCTTGACAGGATCTCAGCAGGATTTTCCAGATCCTTTGGAAAGATGGCAGAAAATATCGGAAGTGTGGATACAGCAGTGGAGGAGATGGCAACGGGTTCCACACAGCAGGCGCAGGATACTGCGGATGTGGGAAATAAGATCCAGTATATGGGCGATGCTGTTGAGATAACCGCACAAAATGTGGAGACGTTGGTAGGAAATACGGACAAGATGCGTGATTACAACAGAAATGTTGAGAATACGCTTGAGGAGCTGATCAGAACCAGCAATGAGGCGAAGGATGCGTTTGATGTCGTATTCGACCAGACCAATATGACCAACCAGTCGGCACAGGATATCCAGACGGCGGCCGATGTGATCACAGACATTGCAGACCAGACAAGTCTGCTGTCGCTTAACGCTAGTATCGAGGCAGCGCGCGCAGGTGAGCACGGAAAGGGATTTGCGGTTGTGGCTGATGAGATCAGAAAGCTTGCGGAGCAGTCTGCGGAGTCTGCGAGCCGTATCACGGGTATCATCGCAATGCTGATTACCAATTCCAACACGACAGTTGACACGATGAACAATGTCACAGAGGCGATGGACAAACAGAGCGAGGAGCTTGGTAAGACCAGGACTGTATTTAACAGTCTGAACCATGAGATTGGGGAGGTCGGCAGCGCTGTGGACAATATCAGGGGTGAGATCGATAAGCTCAACGATCTCAAGACAGATGTACTCAATGCAGTTCAGAATCTTGCAGCCATCGCGGAGCAGAATGCAGCAAACACGCAGGAGACTTCCGCTTCCATGCAGGAGATCAGACAGATCGTTTCTGAGTGCAGCGGTGAAGTAGACGGAATCGTCAATACCTCAAAAGGACTTGCGCAGAATATTGAAGTATTTACGTTAGAATAGCATTGAAAAGAAAAACGCTGCTTCAGGCAGCGTTTTTTGTGCGGTCAGGTGTAAGGCGCTCTGTGAATTTGTCGATGGCGGGAAGCAGTCCGGCAAGGCTGAACTGTTACAAGTATAGCGCAAAGTGACATTTTAGAAATAGACAATTTTAATATTTTTTAAATGTGCAGTTAGGAAAGTTTTAAATGCTATTGATTTTTAGAGCCAAATACGTTTTAATATAATATAGATAACTTGAAATGAATTCAGGAGGTTTATTATAATGGATAATTACGGAGGAACAAGAAACATGGAAACAGCCATCATTCCCAAGGGAACGGTCATAAACGGCAATATCGCGATTGAGGGCAAGCTTGAAATGTACGGTGTGGTGAACGGCGATATCAATTCTGACAGTCGGGTGAATATATCCGGAGATGTCACAGGAAATATCAAGGCGAACGACCTGTTTGCGAAGGACTCTTTCATTGTGGGCCAGATCGAGTGTATGCAGGGGGCGACAATCCGTGAAAACACGGTGATTCTCGGTGATATTATGGCGGAGAACCTTGTGGTGGATGGCGCGATACAGGGCAGGATTGACATACGGGAAGGCATCACAGTGGGCGACACAGCGATTTTGGACAGCGATATCAAGGCGAAGACGATTCAGGTTAACAATGGCGCAGCAATTAACGGGCATTGCTCACTCTGCTATGCGGATATCAAGCTGGAAGACATTTTTCCTGTGACGGAGGAAGACGTACAGGAACCGGCAAAAGAGGAAGGTAAAGAGTCAGAGGCAGCTGAGGAGGACAAGCCAAAGGCAGTTGCAAAGCCAAAGGCGATCGCAAAACCCAAGGCCGTGAAGAAGACGGACGCAGAGGCAGAATCTTAAATACTATTCTTATATTTAAAGGGAATAATAGCGATGGAAAATACGAAGTGGGAATACGAGCGGGTGTCTTTTTGCGGGAATTGCACCGAGAGAGACAGCATCAAAAAGACAGAGGAAATACTGGATTTCGCCAATATGGTATTCAGTATGGAATACAGCAGCACCGATTTTGCGGCGCTCCTGCCCAAGGCGTATTCCCCGGAGCGCAGCGGTATTCCGATTCACCACATAATTAAGGAAGAAGATAAGATTAAGGCATTGATTGATCTGTACCCGATGACCTTGCAATTACAGGGAGAGAGCGAACATTCGGTAAAGGCGGCTTACATTGGGACTGTGTCTGTACATCCAAAGGCCAGAGGCAGGGGATATATGATCAGTCTTATGAAAAAGGTTGAGGAGGACGCGCGAAATCAGGGTTGTGCGCTCATGATTCTGGACGGCGACCGGCACAGATACCAGCATTATGGTTTTGAACGTGCAGGGATTCGGTACAGTTTTCGGGTTGAGATGGGAAACATCACGCATTGCTGCGCAAAAATTTATGATAAGGGATACATGGTCTCTCCGGTATACAGTTTTGAGGAGCTTGATGAACAGAGCTCCTGTCTCGACGGTCTGTACAGACTTTACCAGAAAAGATTGGTGACAGCAAGATCCCGGGACGATTTTCTGCTATGTCTGCAGAGCTATGGTGCCACGGCTTACGCCATCCTGATGGAGGGCAGGCCTGTCGGGTATGTGAGTCTGTCGGCGGACGGGAAAAATATATCAGAGATTGAGCTTGATGATGTCTCAGAGCTTCCGAGAGTCCTGTATGATTTGATGATGGGATTTGAGGCGGAGCAGCTCGGGATCAGTGTGGGAATGGACGAGACAGATAAAATCGTACAGCTTGAAAAAGCATGTGATTGCTGCAATGTCTCGATGTCACACCAGATTAAGATACTCGATTATGCGGCAGTGTTTGCGTTTTTATTGAAATGGAAGCAGAAATATGACACGCTTGTCACAAGCGAATATGTGCTGGGTGTCAGGAATGCGCAGACGGGCAGCACAGAAAATTACCGGCTGTCTGTCGCGGAGGATGCGGTCTGTGTATCGCGGACAGAGAGGGCAGCGGATACGGTTCTCGAAGAATTGGAGCTTGTCAGGGTATTGACGACGAGTCTCTTTCATGTGGCACAGCAAAGGGGTGAGCGGGGCAAAATAAAAAATGCGCCTGCGGGATGGTTTCCACTGCCATTTTACCTCCCCGAAGCAGACACATTTTAAGGATTATTCCATATACTTCCATGTGTACATGTTTGCACTTCTGCATTTTGGACAGACAACCTTGTACTGTTCAAAGATGAACATCTTGATCTGGTCATCTGTGACATTTGTTGTGACGATGCGGCTCTGCCCGCACTTGCATAGAAACAGAATCTTGCGGTTCAGGCGCACAGCCAGACTTTCTCCTCTCAGGCTGAGCGTCTTTTCTATGTATTTTAGCTGTTCCTCGTTGTGAACACCGCATTCCTCAAGCGCCCATTTGTATTCATCGCGAATGATGTGCAGTGCATCGGACGGGATTGATGAATAGTGCTGTTCTAATTTTTGTTCAGTAAACATATTAGATTCCTCTTTTCTTTTTCTTCCTTTTATTCTGCGTAGATTGATTTATTTGGTACAGTTCGGTCTGGGACTTTGCACTACGCCGCAGAGTCCGCAGGAAAGCGCGGCCGCGAAACGGTTTTGCATGGCTTGATGCATGTAACAGCAGGCCGGAGACTGAACTGCTATGTGTGTTTATTTTAAGTATAGCACAAATGAATGAAATATGGAATATAGTTTTTGCGATTAAAGAATGAGAAAAATCCGCCGATATATATGATATATATTTTCGGTGGAAATATATAGTAAAACGGATTTTACATAAAATGTACTCCTGGATTCTCTGAGTTGGATGTTGGGAGTATGCAGGACCACAGGGAGGTGGCACAAGTGAATAGAAGAAGAGAACTTGCCCTGCAGAGAGTTTCCCGCATTGGAAGCATCGCAGCGGCAGATAATACATCACAGAACACGAAGTATAAGAGCAGTCACACAAGGACGCAGATTCAGACCAACACGATCGAGGCGGCGTTGGGGGCTTATCTGGTGCACAACAATGAGATCTATGGCCTGCGCGACCAGGATGCCTATATTCATGGTTATGGCGGAGCTGGTTCGGAGGAACAGGGTCAGATGTCCAGGCAGATGAAAGAGTGTGTATCCCTGACGCCTGAGGAGGCCATAGCGAATGCAAAGTCCGACCTGGAGCGCCGCGTTGCAGAGCACATTAACATCAAGAAGTTTGAGGAAGCGCTCGCGATGGATGCAAGTGCGCAGTATCAGCTGGGCAGATATCACAAGCAAGGTGACGAGACGGATTTTGACAGGCTTGATGCAAATCGTTGTTCTGGTTTTTTATTATATTCCTATAATAAGAAGGGTGTGCACAGTGTTTTGGGGGAGCATCTGAGTTTTGGGAGCTAAAATGCCATAGGAAGAGGTGAAAACCTGATAAAGGAAAGGGAATATATGGATTTGACCGACGAGAAACTGAAATATCTGAGACTGCTGGCGACGAAGTATCCGTCCATACCATCGGTGTGCCGGGAGATTATCAATCTGAAGGCCATCCTGAATCTGCCCAAGGGGACAGAGCATTTTATGAGTGATATTCACGGTGAGTACGAGGCATTTTACCATATTATGAACAATGCGGCCGGTGTCATCAAGGAAAAGGTGGATATGATCTTTGCGGACCGCATGACGCCCAGGGAGCGGCAGGAGATCTGTACGCTCGTGTACTATCCGGCGGAGAAGCTCAAGCTGCTGAAAAGGCAGAATACGGTGACACCATACTGGTATAAAATCAATCTGAAAAACCTGACGGAGCTTGCGAAATTTTTGTCCTCAAAGTATACGCGCTCCAAGGTCAGAAAGGCGCTGCCCGCGGAGTTCAGCTACATTATCGATGAGCTTCTGCATGCACAGCAGGACGAGGACAACAATCAGTATGTCTATCACGAGAAGATCCTGGATACGATCATCGACATTGACAGTGCCGACGCGTTTATCGAGGCGCTGAGCAGGCTGATCAAGCGGCTCGCTGTCGATCATCTTCATATCGTGGGGGACATCTACGACAGGGGACCGAGTGCGGATAAGATCATGGATCTGCTGATTACGCACCACTCTGTGGATATCGAGTGGGGAAATCACGATATATTGTGGATGGGAGCCGCATGCGGAAACGAGGCGTGTATTGCAAATGTCCTCAGAAATAATCTCAAGTACGATAATATCGAAATTCTGGAAAATACGTATGCGATCAGTCTGCGCTCCCTGACGCTGTTTGCAGAGCAGACATATCCGGATATGGAGCCGATGAATGCGGCGCTCAAGGCGATTTCTGTCATTTTGTTTAAACTCGAAGGTCAGATTATCATGCGCCACCCGGAGTATGATATGGTGGACAGGCTTCTGCTCGACAAGATTGACAAGGAGCGCGGTGTCGTACGGATTGGCGGTCAGGAATATGAGTTAAACGACCGTTATTTTCCGACATTAAATGTGAATGATGCATACACGCTCTCTGCGGAGGAGCAGCATGTCATAGAGGATCTGAGAGCGGCGTTTGTGAACAGCCATATGCTCAGGAAGCATGTTCGTTTTTTATATGAGAATGGCAGCACCTACAGGTGTTATAACGGAAATCTTTTGTTCCACGGCTGTATCCCCATGACGGAGGACGGCGGGTTTGCAGCCATGAAGCTTGACGGAAAGAACTATAAAGGAAAGGAATACATGGACTACGCCGCGAAGGTGGCGAGACGTGCCTTTTTTGGTAATTTTAACCAGTCGGATGTCGATTTTATGTGGTATCTGTGGTGTGGGAAAAAGTCTCCCCTGGCGGGCAGGACGATGAAGACGTTTGAGCGGACTTTTGTGGTGGATGAGAGTACTTATGATGAGCCGAAGAATCCGTATTACCGCTATTATCAGCAGGAAAAGTACTGTATCAGGATACTGCATGAGTTTGGACTGGACGGTTCCATATCGCACATTATCAACGGGCATACACCGATCAAGGTGTCCAAAGGGGAATCCCCGCTGAAGGCGAACAATCGTCTGATTGTCATAGATGGCGGTTTCTGCCGCGCATATCAGAAGACGACAGGCATTGCAGGCTACACGCTGATCTACAATTCGCACGGTATGCGCCTGAAGGCGCACCAGCCGTTTGAGAGCATCGCAAAGGTCCTGGAGGAGAACAAGGATATCGAGTCTTCGTCCAATTTCTTTGAGACAGAGGCGGAGCGCGTGATGGTCAAGGACACGGACAACGGCAAAGAGATCAAGGAGACCATCCATGATCTGGAGCTTTTGCTTGGCGCATACAGACACGGAATTATTGTAACGAAAATCGAGTAGGGAAGATGTTCCCTACCCGATTTTTTCAATTTGTTTTATTTTGATTTCAATTTGCGTTCCTGCTCTGCCTGTATGTCCTCGAATGCGGACAGCATCGGTTTTTCTCTGGATTCCTTAAAAGTGCGTGCGACGTAGTTGTTCGTAATTCTGATGACTGTTCCCGACAGCGTCAGAACACCGATTAAGTTCGGTATCGCCATCAGTCCGTTGAAGGTATCGGAGATGTCCCACGCAAGGTCAAGGTTCATCGTGGCGCCAAAGACGATAAATACCACAAACACAACCTTGTAGATGATGGTAGCTTTGGTGCCGAACAGAAATTCCCACGCTTTTGTGCCATAGTAGCTCCAGCCAAGGACTGTGGAGAAGGCAAACAGGAGAATCGCAATGGCGATAAAGGCGCCGCCGACATTCACACCACCGAAGTTGAATACGGTTCCAAAGGCTTCACTCACGAGCGCTGTCTGTTCGTTTGCAGAGAGCATCTCCCCTGTGTGGAGGTCAATCAGACCGGTTGAGAGGATAGAAAATGCAGTGAGCGTGCAGACGACAATCGTATCCGCAAACACCTCAAAGATTCCCCACATACCCTGTCTGACAGGTTCAATCACGTTGGAAGCGGAGTGCACCATGACAGAGGAACCAAGACCGGCTTCGTTGGAGAAGACACCGCGCTTAAATCCCCATGTGACCGCGCTCCTGACAGCCAGACCGACTGCAGCGCCGCCGATTGCCCGGAATCCGAAGGCAAAGGAGAAGATTGCGCCGAAGACTTCGCCGACTTTTCCAATGTTGACAATGAATACGATGAGGGCACCGAGTATGTACGCGCATGCCATAAATGGCACAAATTTCTCAGTCACCTGCGCAATCCTCTTGATGCCGCCTACGATGACAAGCCCTGCAAGAACCATGAGCAGCAGGCCGACAATCAGCGCATACAGGTTGATTTCGGCGGAGCCGATCCAGATCATGCGGTCAAGCGCTTCAATGCGGAATACAGAGGTAATGTTGCCGGAGATGGTGTTTACCTGACTCATGTTTCCGATGCCGAATGAGGCGAGGATACAGAAGACGGAGAACAGGACAGCGAGTACTTTTCCGATGACGGCACAGCCTTTCCTGGAGCCCAGACCGTCTCTCAGATAATACATGGCGCCGCCGCACCATTCATCGTGACTGTTTTTCCTGCGGTAATAGATGCCGAGCACATTTTCTGAATAGTTCGTCATCATTCCGAAAAAGGCGGAGAGCCACATCCAGAAGATGGCACCGGGGCCTCCGGCGGCAATCGCGGCGGCGACACCTGCGATATTGCCGACACCGATGGTCGCGGCGAGTGCGGTGCACAGCGCCTGAAATTGTGAGATGGACGCTTTTTCTTTCGAGTTGGTGACGCTGCTTCCTTTTTTGAATACGCCTCCGATTGTTCTGGAACTCACATGACCGGCGCGTGTGATCTGAAAAAATTTGGTGCGGACGGTCATGTAGATCCCCGTGCCGATGATTAGGATCAGCATGGGAATCCCCCACACCACGCCGTTGACGGCACCATTGACTTTTGCTATCATATCAAGCATAAAGATTCCTCCTTCATAAGATAATTATTCAGTGCAAAATACATAAAAAGAGAGAATATCCCATTCGGACAGCCCTTTCTGTCGTAGGTGGAATATTCTCTTTATCTATATTTATACACGAAAATGGAATAAAATGCAAGAAAAAATAATATTTTGGAAAATATAATGTGCACAAAGGTTACTGTTCACGGGTCAGGAATGCGCTGAACTGCGCATTCCGTGAGAACATGATTCAGGAGTGAGGGGCGATTTTTGCGAAGCAAAATTTTGAATATCGCCCCGAATCGTTACTATGAGCGGCTCCCAAGCCGTGAATAGTAACACACAAAGTCCTGTAAAAAGGGAGGATGCCAAGTAATCTTGCGACTACTTGGCATATATTATGAAAAAGTTATTATAAGTAAAGTTATCACTCGTTGTTTGTAAGGTATCTTTCGTATCACCTTATGTTTATAGTATAGAGTGCTTAAATGTCCAAATCATGTTGTTTTATTGAATAATTTTTCAAAGAACTATGAACGATTTATGAACATGAAAAATAATGCTATTGATTTACGCGGCAATCTGCTATACTGGGAATATCAATTACTTGAGAAGGAGAATGATATGGAAATGTATGCAGCAAATGAAAAACGATATGATACAATGCAGTACAACCGCTGCGGGAGAAGCGGCCTGATGCTGCCGGCAGTCTCCCTCGGGCTGTGGCACAATTTTGGCTCCAACGCCAGCTTTGACAACATGCAGTCCATGTGTTACACCGCGTTTGACAGTGGAATCACACACTTTGACCTCGCTAACAACTATGGTCCCGTATACGGTGCGGCGGAGGAGAATTTTGGGCGCATTCTTGCAAAAGGACTCGGCGTTTACCGGGACGAGCTTGTGATCTCGACCAAGGCGGGGTACGATATGTGGCCGGGGCCTTACGGAAACTGGGGCAGCAGGAAATATCTGGTAGCCAGCCTCGACCAGAGCTTAAAACGGATGGGACTTGATTACGTGGACATCTTTTATCATCACAGGCCGGACAAGGACACGCCGGTTGAGGAGACTGCCGGGGCGCTGGACAGCATTGTGCGGAGCGGGAAAGCGCTCTATGTCGGCATTTCCAACTATAATAAGGAAGAGACGATCGCGATCGCCAGCCTGTTTCAGAAGATGGGCACGCCGTTTATCATCAACCAGAGAAAGTATTCGCTGTTTGACAGGACGATTGAGCGGGACGGATTAAAGGACTATGCGGCGGCGAACGGCATCGGAGTCATCACATTCTGCCCGCTGGCGCAGGGGCTGCTCACAAACCGCTATATCGATGGGATTCCGCAGGACAGCCGCATCCGCACAGACGGCAGATTCCTGAAGGAGGAGGCACTGGGCAGTGAGACGATTGACAAGGTAAGGGCGCTCAACGCGATTGCAATGGAGCGCGGACAGAGCCTTGCGCAGATGGCGCTGGCGTGGATTTTGAGGGACGGGGACATCACAAGCGTGCTGATCGGGGCATCGAAGCCTGCGCAGATCATTGACAATGTGGGGATGCTGTCGAATATCTTGTTCAGCGGGGAAGAATTGCAGAGGATCGAGAAGATATGCGGAGTATAACAATAGGGAACCGGATTTTCCGGTTCTTTTTACATACATGCCAAACATTGGGTTTGCTGAATATTATTAGTCACAGTGAAAGTTTTAGGTTTTGCAGATGACACAGTACAAATCTTTTTATGCAAGGCGGAGGAATGAGATGTACTGTGGATTGCAGGCAGAAATCGTAAAATAAAAATTTGGGGGAGACCGATGCAACCGAATCCTATAAACTGGTATCTAATCTATGTAAGTTGAAGCGCTTCGACAGAATACAGTACAGAGCGGAGGAGGAAAATGAATACGTTGAATACAATGGTGAGACGCGCAAGGCGCGGCGATGCGGAGGCGTTTATCGCACTTGTCGAGGAGTGCAAAATGACACTCCGGCGCGTTGCGCTTGGCTATCTGAAAAACGAGGAAGATGTCGCGGATGCGATGCAGGATACCATTCTGGATGCATATGAGCATATTGGCAGTCTGAAAAAGGAGGAGTATTTCAAGACATGGCTTGTGCGGATTCTGATCAACCGGTGTACGAAAAAGTACCGGTCGAACCAGCGCAAGGCGTATCTGGAGGATTACAGCGAGGAGGCGGTCTGTGACGCCGGAAAGGCGGAAGTGGAGTTCCGCGAGATGCTCTCTGTGCTGCCGGATGACAGCAGGGTGATCTTCCAGCTGTATTTCGGGGAGCAGTTTACGATCAGGGAGATTGCGCAGATTCTCGACATGAACGAGAATACGGTAAAGAGCAGACTGCACCGCGGAAAGGAGCAGCTGCGCGTATCACTGGAAGGGAAAGCAGACAAGTTTGCCTGACAGGAATACACCCTGTATACAGATGGATTGCGGAGAGATGAAGGAGAATGAAATTATGCATGAAAAGGAATTGAGAAAGATTCTTGGAGCCAATCTGGAACCGAGCAGAGTCATTGATGCGAGAATGGAGGAGGCCTATCGGAAGATCAGAAATGCGGAGGTTGTACCCAGTGGCAAAAAGAGTATTGTTATAGGAAGTCCGATGATAAAGAATGTTATCGTCGGAATTGGAAGTGTTGCGGCTGTGTTTGCGCTGATGGTCACATTCTGCGTCATGAATCCGGTGCTGGCAAGCGAGATACCAGTGCTGGGGGGTGTTTTTTCGAAAATATCAGACCTGTTTTCGTTCGGAAAGCTCCCGGAGGAGGACACGGTGATACTGTATCAGGAAGGGACCGATACCCTGGCGGAGCAAAACAATGCGGGCGACACAGCATCTGGTGCGCAGGATGTGCGCGGTGCGGCAGTATTCCAGCAGACATCAGGCGATATAACGATCACACTGACGGAGATGTACGCCACCAATCAGGCAGTTTTTATCGGCGTGAATGTCAAAAACGCACAGGAGTTTCCCGAGATGGCACTTTTTGCGGATGGGACGCAGAGCCTGTCGGTGGAGACTGTGGAGCAGTACTCATTCCGTTCCGATGCCATACAGTCCCTGCGCGGTATCGAAGGGAAGTTTGCGGATGCACATACATTTGAAGGGATAATGAGGATTGACTATTCTGAAATCAATGTTGATGAGAGCAGATATCAAAAAATGCTGCAGAGTGCCGGGATTGCTGCGGAGGATAGCAGGGAAGCTGACAATGAGGGGTTCTGGCTGACGGATGAGAATTACGCACAATATATCGATTATTATGAAATTCCGGAAACGTTTACCGTGAAGTTGGATATCTCCAACATAGTCGGGGATTTGGCACAGCCGGTTCCGCTGGAAGGCCAAAAGTCGGGGGAAGAGCTTGAGCGCATGACCGACGAGGAGTGGGAAACATATATGAAAGGCCTGCCGCAGGAGTGGTATGACTATCCGAACAAGTATCAGAACTGGTGGCAGGAGGGCAGATGGTCCTTTGATCTGACAATCACACAGAAGGACAGCGCTTCCCGCGTGATTGAGGTCAACCAGACAAATGAGGCAGGTATCGGTATCAGGAGTATCGAACTGTCCTCTGTGGAAATGACACTCAACACCATCGAAGGTGCAGATACCGTCACAGTTGCGCTGGACGCAGACGGCAATAAGATAGAAAATGGCAGTCAGAATATGTATGAGCTTGCAATCGCGGGACATGATATTTCCAAAGTGTATCTCTATATCTGTGACTGGGACGAGTACATGGATGAGATCAAAGGATACGGGGTACCCGGAAACAATCTGGGCAGGAGTTTTCAGGAAGTGCTGGAGGAGCGGGCATTGTTTAAGACTGTGGTCGAGACTGCGGAATAGTTTTGTTCATACATTCTCCTTGACACTGATTTTTAATAATGCTAGTATTAAAAACGACAAACAGGCACATTTTGTGCTAATAAGGTTAGGAGAAAAGGACAATGGAAATCAAGTTTGTGCACACACAAACTTGTGCATTGTTACTGTATGGAGGTTAATGATGCAGGGACGTACACATAATTGTAACCAGCTGCGGCTGGAGAATGTTGGAGAGGAAGTAAAACTTGTCGGCTGGTATGACAATCTGCGCAAGGTCAGCAAAAATTTAGGCTTTTTGATCCTGAGGGATTTTTACGGGAAGACACAGATCGTTGTCGAGACCGAGGAGATCATGGAGCAGCTTGGCGGCATCAACAATGAGTCGACCTTAGAGATCGTCGGGACAGTGCGCGAGCGCAGCGCCAAGAATCCCAAGATGGAGACAGGAGATATCGAGATCGTGCCGTCGAAGGTTACTGTCTTGGGAAAGTGCCAGTACAATGAGCTGCCTTTCCAGATCGACCATTCCAGGGAGGCGGACGAGAATACCAGACTGAAATACCGATATCTCGATCTGCGCAATCCGAATGTCAAAGCAAAGATTGTGCTCAGGAGTAAGATTGTCGCAGACCTCCGCGCGGCGATGATCGGACATGATTTTATGGAGATCACCACACCGATTCTGACATGCTCTTCCCCGGAGGGCGCGCGCGACTATCTCGTGCCGGCGAGAAACCACCCGGGAAAGTTTTATGCGCTGCCGCAGGCACCGCAGCAGTTCAAGCAGCTGCTGATGGCCTCGGGATTTGACCGCTATTTCCAGATTGCGCCCTGTTTCCGCGATGAGGATGCGCGCGCAGACCGCTCGCCGGGAGAGTTTTACCAGCTCGACATGGAGATGGCTTTTGCGAGTCAGGATGATGTGTTTGAAATCTTAGAGGACGTGCTTCCTCCGATTTTTGCAAAATACGGAATCTATCACGAGGCTTCCAAACCGCCGTTTATGAGAATACCGTATCTGGAGGCGATGGAGAAGTATGGCACGGACAAGCCGGATCTGCGCATTGACCTGCTGGTGCAGGATGCGACGGATGTGCTTGCGGACTGCGGCTTTGAGCCGTTTGCGGGAAAGACGGTCAAAGCGGTTGTCGCGGACAGCTTTACAGGGACAAGAAAGCAGATCGACAAGATGTGTGCAGATATCGAGGTTGTGAGCGCGCAGAAGACATACTGGTTCCGTCTTGACGAGAACGGGGAGCTTGTCGGAGGTATCTCAAAATTTGTGCAGGAGAAGAAAGAGTCGGTGATCGCGGCGCTTGGATTGAAAAATGGCAGCTTTGTCGCGCTTTCGGCAGGCGATCTGAGGACGGCCCAGAAGACAGCAGGCGTGATCAGAAAGACACTTGCGAATACGTTTGACGGTTATATGAAGAAGGACTGCTATGAATTCTGCTGGATTGTCGATTTCCCGATGTACGAGATCGGTGAGGAGTCCGGTGAGCTGGAGTTCTGCCACAATCCGTTCTCTATGCCGCAGGGCGGCGTGGAGGCACTGGAGACGAAAGAGCCGCTTGATATTCTCGCGTACCAGTATGACCTTGTGTGCAACGGTGTCGAGCTGTCGTCGGGCGCAGTCCGCAATCACGATCCCGAGATCATGGTGAAGGCGTTCCAGATCGTAGGACTTGGCGAGGAGGATGTGAAGGCGAAGTTCCCCGCGATGTACAATGCATTCTGCTATGGTGCACCGCCGCACGCAGGCATAGCACCCGGCGTCGACCGCATGGTGATGCTGATCGCAGGCGAGGAGAGTATCCGCGAGATTATCCCGTTTCCGATGAACAAGACTGCGCAGGACGTGATGATGGGCGCTCCCGCGGCCGTGGATGAGAAGCAGCTTCGTGATGTGCACATTCGGATTGTGGAGGAAGCGGAGAAGGAATCGTAAAAAGCCGCTTGCGCTACCAATTTTTCATGTACACGCTGAGGCTGTGGAAAAATTTCTTAATCGATTATGAAGGAATATCCGCGTAGTGATATTCCTTTTTGCTTATCTTGAAAAGATATGCGTCAATTATCAGTTGTGTCATATTAACAGGAAATCATGGAGGAAGAGTATAAAATGCGAGATAGAAAGTCAATCCGGGTGAAAATAGTTTTATTATGTGTCCTGACGGGGGTTGTGATTGCGGCAGCAGGATTCTTGTTTCTGCGCCTGCACGGCAGTGTGACCGTGAAACCAAATCAGATGGAGATGCCTGTAAATAAAGTCGTTACATATCGTCAGGATGATGAAACATGGGCGGCCGATCTGCTTGGCGATTCACGGTTTACCATGAAGTCTTCCGGCTGTCTGGTGACCTGCATCGCGTCTGCAGTCAGCATGGAGACGGGAGTCGTGATTACGCCAGGCGCACTGAATCAGATTTTTTCGGATCATCAGGTGTATGACAGAGAGGGAAACATCCAGTGGGCGGCAATCGGGGAGATCGAGGGATATGCTGCAGATGTTTTTTCGGAGGTATCGGAGACACAGATCGCGCAGTGTCTTGCGTCTGGTCATTATCCGATTGTGCGCGTGCGGATGCGTGGGCTGGGAAATTATCACTATGTATTGGTTGTGGGGGCAGAGGATGAGGATTACATCTGTATGGATCCTCTGGAGAATGAGCTGACAAAACTATCCCGCTATCGGAACAGAGTGTATGCGGTGCGGGTGGTATATGCGGAATAAAGTTTTATTCAAAAATTTTCCAGATAAAGTTGTTCGATTCAGAAAAAAGGTTTATAATGTTATATAAGGCAGCCACGCAGGTGGATTTTTCGTATGTACTTGTGGGCATGTTTACAAGGGACATGTCGAAAACGTGTGCAGAGGAAGAATACCTAAGGAACTGTTAAGAATTGACTTTGCGGATGGCGCTTTTATGCAAGGCGGATGTAAAGATTAATTCTTTAAAAGTTCCTAAGTGTGGCAAACAGCATATAAACATCATAATACGGAAATAATAATGCGCAGATACTGAATGCGAAGAAGGAGGTTCCCATGATAAGAATCGGAATGTTAACAAGTGGCGGCGACTGCCAGGCACTCAACGCGGCAATGCGCGGCGTGGCAAAGGGATTGTTCAATGCGGGCAAGGAAGTGGAGCTGTTCGGTTTCCTTGACGGCTACAAGGGGCTGATCTATGGCAAGTACAAGATGCTCGCGCCGTCAGATTTCTCAGGAATCCTGACAAAGGGCGGCACGATGCTCGGAAGTTCCCGCATGCCGTTCAAGAATATGCGTGATCCGGATGAAAACGGACTGGACAAGGTGGAGGCGATGAAGCACAACTATTACAAGCTCAGCCTTGACTGTCTGGTAATCCTGGGCGGTAACGGTACGCACAAGACCGCAAACCTGCTGCGTGAGGAAGGTTTGAATGTCGTGACGCTGCCAAAGACGATTGACAATGACCTGTGGGGAACCGACATGACCTTTGGATTCCAGAGTGCTGTCGATATCGCGACACAGTGCATCGACCAGATCCACACGACTGCCGCATCGCACGGACGTGTGTTTATCGTGGAGGTCATGGGACATAAGGTAGGATATCTGACGCTCAATGCAGGTATGGCAGGCGGAGCGGACATTATCCTGATACCGGAGATACCGTATGATATCAACAAAATTATCAAGGCGATCCAGAAGCGTTCCGACCGTGGCAGCAAGTTTACCATTCTTGCGGTGGCAGAAGGCGCGATATCAAAAGAACTGGCTGCACTCTCGAAGAAAGAATATAAGAAGTACATGGCAGACTACAAATACCCGAGTGTTTCCTACGAGATCGCTGATAAGATCAAGGAAAAGAGCGGGATGGAGGTGCGCGTCACAGTTCCCGGACACACACAGAGAGGCGGCAGCCCGAACTCCTATGACAGAGTGTTTGCAAGCAGACTCGGCGCAGAGGCATCCAAGCTGATCCTCAAGGGCGAGTATGGATACATGGTTGGATATCAGAACAGAGAGGTTGTGAAAGTGCCTCTTGCGGATGTGGCGGGCAAGCTCAAGATGGTTGACCCGGATTCCACGATTATCAAGGAAGCAAAGATGCTTGGCATCAGCTTTGGTGATTAAGAGAAATAAATAAAACAAGAACCCATTGACTGTGATTTGGCCAGTGGGTTCTTTTTAGGAGGAGCAGATTATGGAACCAGTGATATTATGTTATGAGAAATGCAGTACCTGCAAAAAGGCTTTAAAATGGGTGGAGGAAACGGGCAGTGCAGTTCAGATCCGTTCTATCAGGGAGGAGAATCCGACAGCGGAGGAACTGAGAAAATGGCATGAGGAGAGCGGACTGCCGCTGAAACGTTTTTTCAACACGAGCGGCAATCTATATAAGGAGATGAAACTGAAGGACAGGCTGCCTGGGATGAGTGAGGAGGAGCAGTATCAATTGCTGTCCACAGATGGAATGCTGGTAAAACGTCCGCTTCTGGTGACAGAGAACGGCGTCTGTCCGGGATTTCAGCAGGAGCGGTGGGAGAAGCTTTTGAAGGCATAAATAGGAGCGGACATTGATCACAGAGGAATTATACACGGAACTCAAAAAAATAACAGCGGAGGAGACGCGCATATTAAACGGCGATACGGAGATTGAGACAGCGATCTATATGTCACAGGAGACGGGGATCAGGGATGCGTATATTGTTGATGCGAAAAAGCTCCTTGATGCGGGCAAGCTGATACAGGTGCGCCCTCACACCCGTTTTATCCATTTTCCGAAGCACACGCACAATTACATCGAGGTGATCTACATGTGCTGCGGCAGCACGCATCATGTGATTGACGGGGAGGATGTATGGCTTCAGGAGGGGGAGATGCTTTTCCTGAATCAGAGGGCAGAGCAGGAGATCTATCCCGCCTCGGAGGACGATATTGCGGTTAATTTTATTATTCTGCCGGAGTTTTTTGACTATGTTCTGGAAATGATTGGTGAGGAGAGAAATCTGCTGCGCGATTTCGTGATCGACTGTCTGACCGGCGAAAACGAGGAGGCAGGATATATGCATTTTAAGGTTGCAGGAATCCTTCCGATTCAAAATCTCGTGGAAAACCTGATCTGGTCCATCTGGAACAGGCAGCCCAACCGGCGCAGCATCAATCAGGCGACGATGGGGCTGCTGTTTCTGCAGCTGATGAACCATATGGAGCGGATGGAGACGAACACAGAGAACCGTGGTCGTAGGCTGCTCATCGAAGTGTACGCCTATATCGAGGAGAATTACCGGGACGGGGAATTGACAGAGCTCGCCGGATTATTGAACTATGATGTGTGCTGGCTGTCAAAGGAGATTAAGAAAAGAACAGGGCGCAATTACACCGATCTGGTGCAGGAAAAACGATTGAACCAGGCGGCGTATCTGCTGCAGAATACGGCAATGTCTGTCATGGATATCGGACTGTCTGTGGGGTATGACAATCTGAGCTATTTTCACCGTATTTTTCAGAGGCAGTATGGAATGACACCGAGGAAATACCGGGTCGATAGGAACAATATTTCCTCCTGAAATCAGGCATGGGTATGGGTTTGATTTGCAAGTATATTTGCTCAGTACGATATACTTTTGTCATGGAAATTAATATCCTGCTTGAACAGAAATAGCCGCTGGGAATTGGGCTGATCGCAGGTTTGATTTCTGGCTGATAGAATGGGCGTGGAACTAAAATGTCGGGAAACTTGATTTAGAAAACTGAGGAGTAGGAATTGAAGACGACATTCGGGAACTGCGGGAAGGATTATTTCCCAACAGTTCCTGAAATCTGACGTGTTCAAAATGAGAAACAATTAGTGGTTCGCTTGGGCTAATTGAGCTTTGAGCATAGCGATCTGTGCTTCCATTTCAGCGATAGTATTGTTTTGCTCAGCGATAATAGAATCTCTTTCTGCAATCTGATTCTTAAAATCCCGATTGACAGTACGTGCGACGCGCTCGGCTTCTTCCCGCTTCGAGTTTCCATACTTTATCCTCGTCTGTTGCCAATTCGGTTTGATTTAAGTCTAACACATTCAGGGGGAATTTGTCATTATAAATATAGTGCTTTCGGATGTTCATCATCTTGTTGGTGGCATAAAATTCGGGATATTTGGGAAATAGTGTGAAATCAAGGATACCAACATGGTAAGCGGGCCTGACATCAAAACAGTGGCGTTTTGAAAAGTATTCTCTTGTGTGTTAATCATTTCGTAATCCTTTCTGTTAAAATGAGATATTTTTAGAAAAAATTCTTTAGACAATCTTCCCGCAGATTGATCGAATCGTTAGAAGTGTGTCGAGAAATTATGATGCATCACAGTGAGTATTATATCATTTCGAGAAATGCGGGACAAGTGTGTTTTTTTACATTTCTACAAACAAATATTCGAAGTATGGCATAGCTCCGTTATTCAGCTTATCAACTGTAAGATGATTGAATCTTTCGTTGGTTTTATATAAGGTATCTATGATTTACAGATGGTCAGTCCACCGGGCTGTGACAATGCTAACTAATTTACAAAATTATAATTGGCGTGGAGCTGGATTTGCGGGGTGACTGTGAAGGAAATCTCTATATCTCACACAGCCCCTATGAGCGGGGGGAGAATTTTGAGCAGTATCTGCAGCAGTATCATCATGGAACAATGATACTGAATGTCAAGAGCGAGCGGATTGAGCTGACGATACTGCCCATGCAGGGGATGCCGGCGTATGATGACAAAAAATTGAATCGGGACTGTCCTGTGCGGGAAGGGGGAGCAAATCCGGAGAAAGAAGATCGGGTAATGCTCCGGCGCAGGCGGATTTCGAGGATATTTTACAACAAATGCTTTTCAGGAAGATGTACCAGATATGGAATCCTTCGGTATGTTAAGCTGGCAGCAGAGCTTATACATGATACAAATTAAATTCGATTTGATATTCGGTGTGGCGCGAATATAATAAACTTATTAATGGTTTAGCAGCACAGCCATTTAAAGCCTGTAACAGGAAGCCAAAGGCTGAACTGTTATAAATTTTAATGAATATTCTGATGAAAATATTGCATATAATAAAAGCAAGGTATATAATCAGAACAATAGGGAGGCTGATGCTATGGGTGTAACTTTATTAGATTTAACAGAAAGACTTGTTCCGATATCTGATTTTAGCCAGGGGAAGGCGGGGAAAATCTTTAATGATGTAGCAGAAAACAATAATGAATATATCATATTGAAAAATAATCAGCCAACTGCTGTATTATTATCTGTAAAAGAATATAGAGAAATACAGGAAAAGTCAGCCAGGCTGGAAGAACTCCTGGAAAAAATTGAAAATATCAGGTTAATGAAGCTTGCAGAAAGCAGGGTAGATAGTAATACATCTGCTTTTGAGACATTTGTAAAAGACCAAGGCTTTTCGATAGAAGAACTGGAAGAAATTTCTGAAAGCGTGGAATTTGAATAATGGCATGGAATATACGTATAACAGATGAGGCAAAGAAAGATTATGAGAAGATTGAAGGAAGTATCCGCAGGCAGGTATTGGCAGGTATCATAAAGGTCTCAAAAGCGCCTTTGCCAAGTCCGAATGGTTATGGAAAACCGCTAGGAAACAAAAAGGGTAATAATCTGACAGGATTTTTCAAAATAAAGTACAAGGGAATCGGAATCAGGGTTGTATATACTTTGGTTCTGGATAAAATGACAATGAATATTATGGTAATTTCGCAAAGAGATGATAATTATTGTTATGATTTGGCTGCGAAATTATATGATAAGTATGGTGAAGATGTATTTAAGGATATATTTGGAGAATTATAGTCTCTTCCAGACCTCAATTTTCTATATGGCAAATCAGGACACTTTTTTAGACAAAAGGTGTCCTTTTTTATTTGCGGTGGATGCGTTATGATAATACCATGAGGCAGCGCAGAGTGAAAAGGTTCGGAAAGGTTGGGATTGTCATGGAGAAGTATTATCTCGCGGTCGATATCGGCGCGTCAAGCGGACGCCACATATTGTCACATATGGAAAACGGAAAAATGGTGCTGGAGGAAGTCTACCGGTTTCCGAACGGCATGGAGGAGCATGAGGGAGAGAAGATATGGAATGTCGATGCGCTATTTGAGGAAATCAAGACAGGAATGAAGAAGTGCAGGGAGCTTGGGAAGATACCGGTATCGGTGGGAATCGATACATGGGCGGTTGATTTCGTACTTCTGGACCAGAATGATGAGCGGATTGGAAATGCGGTCGCATACCGCGATGAGCGCACGAAAAATATGGACGAAAAGGTCTACGAGCTGATTGCAGAGAGGGAACTGTACGGCAGAACCGGAATCCAGAAGCAGATTTTCAACACAATCTATCAGCTGATGGCATTGAAAACAAAGAATCCAGCCGCGCTCGGGAAAGCGTCAAAGCTGCTGATGATTCCCGACTATTTTAATTACTTATTGACGGGAAAAGCAGTGACGGAATACACGAACGCGACGACAACACAGCTCGTGAATGCCCAGTCAAAAGAATGGGATGAGGAGCTGATACAGAAATTGGGATATCCTGCATCCATCTTCCAGCAGATAAAGGAGCCGGGGACAGAGCTTGGCAGCCTGAAGGAGGATATCGCGAAGGAAGTGGGATATCCATGTAAAGTCGTACTTCCGGCGACACATGACACTGGTTCCGCTGTAGTGGCAGTTCCCGTTGCGGGAGAGGAAGACGTGCTCTACATCAGCTCGGGAACGTGGTCATTGATGGGAACAGAGCTGCAGGGGGCAGACTGCAGCGAGGAGAGCAGACAGCGCAATCTCACAAATGAGGGCGGTTATCAGTACCGTTTCCGCTATCTGAAAAATATCATGGGACTCTGGATGATACAGTCTGTCAAAAAGGAAATCGGCGGTGCACTTGGATTTGGTGAGATTTGTGAGGCGGCATCAAAATGTGACATCACGTCGATTGTGGACTGCAATGATGACCGATTTCTCGCACCTGCCAATATGACAGAGGAAGTGAAAGCGGCGTGCAGGGAGTCTGGGCAGAAGGAACCGGAGGGAATCGCGGAAGTGGCGGCAGTGATCTACAACAGTCTGTCCAAGTGCTATGCGAATGCCAAAAAAGAAATTGAGGATAGGACTGGCAGGCACTATGACAGCATACATATCATAGGCGGCGGCGCGAACGCGGATTACTTAAACCGTCTGACGGCGGAGGCAACAGGAAGCAGGGTTCTGGCGGGACCGGTTGAGGCGACGGCAATCGGAAACCTTGCAGTGCAGATGATTGCGGACGGAGTGCTTGGCAGTCTGCAGGATGCGAGAAAATGCATTCTGGAATCTTTTCCGATAAAAAGATATGAATCAATCATAACTGACGGGAGAACTGTATGACTGAAAAAGATGACTGGCGTCTTCTAAATGATGTGGAGTATTTGCAGGACAAATATCTGAATCCGACTGACGGCGAGGAGATTGTTCAACATGCCCCCGGTCTCAATGCGTGTATCTTCTGCCGGGAGAAGGTGCAGGACAGTCCGCACCAGCGGTGGTTTGTTCCGGAGGATTTGGGCTGCTGTATCTGCGAAAATTGCTTCGATGATTTCAGGGAAGCATTTCGCTGGAAAAAACTTGACGGATGGGATATTGAATGGATGGAACCCTGAAAAGGGAGAGCAATTAATAGAGCGTGCAGACAAACACGCGGAAATGGAGGAAATATGAATCAGAACGAAAGGTACGAGGAAGCAAAGAAAAAGTATGCTGCAGTCGGCGTGGACACGGACGCAGCCATCAGAAAGCTGATGGAGATTCCGGTTTCCTTGCACTGCTGGCAGGGCGATGATGTCACGGGCTTTGACCACGACGGTCCCCTGACAGGAGGAATCCAGACGACAGGCGACTATCCTGGAAGGGCGAGGACACCCGAAGAGCTGATGCAGGACATGGATCAGGCGCTGAAACTGATGCCCGGCAAAAAGAAGCTGAATCTGCACGCAAGCTATGCGATTTTTGAGGAAGGCGGGTTTGTGGACCGCGATAAAATCGAGCCGAAGCATTTTGCAAAGTGGGTGGAATTTGCAAAAGAAAGAAATATGGGAATCGATTTTAACCCGACATTTTTCTCGCATGATAAGGTCAAAGACGGTCTGACGCTGACAAGTCCCGACGAGGAGACGAGAAAGTTCTGGATCGAGCATGGAAAGGCCTGTGTCCGCATCTCACAGTATTTCGCGGAGCAGACAGGCGTTCCCTGCGTGATGAATATCTGGACAGGCGACGGTTATAAAGATATCCCCGCTGACCGCATGGGACCGCGTCTCCGCTATAAGGATTCCATCGAGCAGATTTTGTCAGAGCCGTTTGACAAGAAGCTGGTAAAGCCTTGTGTGGAGTCAAAGGTATTCGGCATCGGTGTGGAGGCATTCACAGCCGGAAGCGCGGAGTTTACGCTCACTTTTGCGGCGACACATGACGGCTGCCTGCCCTTGATGGACAACGGCCACTATCACCCGACAGAGGTGGTATCGGACAAGATTCCGGCGCTGCTGTGCTTTTTCCCGGAAATCGCCCTGCACATCACCAGACCAATCCGCTGGGACAGCGACCATGTTGTACTGTTTGATGATGAGACAAAGGAGATGGCAAAAGAGATTGTCCGCAACGATGCGCTGGACCGCGTATATATGGCACTGGACTATTTTGATGCGAGCATCAACAGAATATCCGCGTGGACCGTGGGATTCCGCAGCTGGCAGAAGGCTCTTCTGAGCGCACTCTGCACACCGAACGCAGAGTTTAAGAAGCTGCAGGACGAGAACCGTATGACAGAGCTTATGGTGATGTACGAGGATATCAAGACTTATCCGTTCGGGGACGTCTGGGAGGAATACTGCAGACAGTGCGGCGTGGTTGCAGATTACAGCTGGTTTGACGCAGTTAAGAAATATGAAGAGGAAATATTGTCCAAGAGATAGTGTGAGAAGAACTTCTAATTGCTCACAGCAAAGGCTGTTTCGCAAAGAAGTTCTAAGTCTCACACAGAAGAATCGCAAGGGCAGCGATTCTTCGCATGGATTGTAATTGCAGCATGTTTGGAAGTGTGAGAAGAACTTCTAATTGCTCACAGCAAAGGCTGTTTCGCAAAGAAGTTCTAAGTCTCACACAGAAGAATCGCAAGGGCAGCGATTTTCATGGATTGTAGGTGCCGCACGGCGGCATGTTTGGAAGTGTGAAAAGAACTTTGAATAATGGAGGATACACATGAAATTTTTAGATGCAGAGTTTGTACAGGGATTTATCCGCATGGCGGATGACGGCTGGCAGCAGGGGTGGCACGAGCGCAACGGCGGGAACTTGTCATACCGCGTAAAGCCGGAGGAAGTGGAGTCTGTGAAGGAGAATTTTGAGGCGAAGGACTGGCAGCCGATTGGCACAGCGGTTCCAAAGCTTGCCGGAGAGTATTTTCTTGTGACAGGAAGCGGGAAATATTTTCGGAATGTCATCATCAAACCGGAGGATTCAATCTGCATGATTGAGCTTGATGACAAGGGTGAGAATTACCGTATTGTGTGGGGGCTTGTAAATGGCGGAAGACCGACTTCGGAGTTGCCTTCCCACCTGATGAACCATGAGGTGAAGAAGGAAGTGACAGATGGCAGATACCGCGTTATCTATCACGCACATACCACAAATGTAATCGCACTGACGTTTGTTCTGCCGCTGAGCGATGAAGTGTTTACGAGGGAGCTGTGGGAGATGGCCACGGAATGTCCTGTAGTCTTTCCTGACGGAATCGGCGTTGTGCCGTGGATGGTTCCCGGCGGGCGCGAGATCGCGGTGGAGACGAGCAAGCTGATGAAATGCTACGACGTCGCGATCTGGGCGCATCACGGAATGTTTGCAGCCGGTGAGGATTTTGACCTGACTTTCGGACTGATGCACACAGTGGAGAAGTCGGCGAAGATTCTGGTGAAAATGCTGTCCATGCAGCCCAATAAACGCCAAACAATCACGCCGGACGATTTCAGGAATCTCGCAAAAGATTTTAAGGTGACACTGCCTGAGAAATTTTTATATGAAAAATAAATAATATGGAAGGAGAAATGACATATGGCAAGCAGATTTGTATTAAACGAGACATCTTATCATGGAGCAGGTGCAATTCAGGATATTGTACCTGAGGCAAAGGGACGGGGTTTTCAGAAGGCATTTGTGTGCTCCGATCCGGACCTGGTGAAATTCGGCGTGACCAAGCGAGTGCTGGATGTCCTTGAGGCAGAGGGAATGGCGTATGAGCTGTATTCTGAGATTAAGCCGAATCCGACAGTCGAAAATGTGCAGACTGGTGTGGCAGCATATAAGAAATCCGGTGCGGATTACCTGATTGCAATTGGCGGCGGATCTTCCATGGATACGGCGAAAGCAATCGGTATCATCATCAACAATCCTGAGTTTGAGGATGTGGTAAGCCTTGAGGGTGTGGCGCCTACCAGGAATAAGTCCGTACCGATTTTCGCAGTGCCGACCACAGCGGGAACGGCTGCAGAGGTGACAATCAACTATGTCATCACAGATGTGGCAAAGAACCGCAAGATGGTCTGCGTAGACCCCAAAGATATTCCTGTCGCAGCATTCGTAGACCCAGAGATGATGTCGACGATGCCAAAGGGACTGACAGCGGCAACCGGTATGGACGCGCTCACACACGCCATCGAGGGCTATATCACAGCGGGTGCATGGGAATTGTCAGATATGTTCCATTTGAAGGCAATCGAAATCATTTCCCGCTCGCTGAGAGGCGCAGTTGACAACACGCCGGAAGGAAGGGCGGACATGGCACTCGGACAGTATGTTGCCGGCATGGGATTCTCCAATGTGGGACTTGGAATCGTGCACTCCATGGCGCATCCGCTCGGCGCACTGTACGACACACCGCACGGTGTTGCCAATGCGATTATTCTCCCGACCGTCATGGAGTACAACGCAGAGGCTACAGGTGAGAAGTACCGCGAGATTGCCAGGGCGATGGGCGTGCAGGGCGTAGACAGCATGTCGCAGGAGGAGTACCGCAAGGCGGCAGTCGATGCAGTGAAGAAGCTGTCACAGGATGTCGGAATCCCGGCAGATCTGAAGGAGATTGTCAAGAGAGAGGACATTCCGTTCCTTGCGCAGTCCGCATATGATGACGCGTGCAGACCAGGCAATCCGAAAGAGACAAGTGTGGAAGATATCACGAAGTTATATGAATCATTGATTTAATGTAAAAATCACCTGCTCATAACCGGGCAGGTGATTTTAACGTGTCAAAACCAGATGATGAGAGACTGGCGTTCAAACATGCTCCAGAAACCAGTTAACAGATTTTGCTGATATAATCATAATGCTCCATAATGGCACTGATGCCAGCGGCCTCCTCGCGTGCTGTCAGGCACTCATAAATGCGTGTGTGCTCAGCAAGAAGCGCGTTCCATTGATCTGGGGAAATCTGTGTCAGCTTTTGCTGGATGACATGTTCAAACGGTTGTGATAAAGTGTCATTTAACAGTTTCATCAGACGGTTTCCAGAGAGACTGATTAATGTGTCGTGAAATTGTTTGTCAAACAGTGCGCGGTCTTTCGCACTGCTGCTTTTCAGGCGGTCAAGGGAGATGGAAAGCGCCTGAATCTCGGCATTGCTTGCTTTTTTTACCGCGAGCAGATATGCGCTGGTTTCGATACTTTTCCGGAGATCGCTGATTTCCTGCACACTACATTCATTCAGGAAGAGCAGCAGGGAAAAGATGCTGCCCAGACTGTCGCAGATATGGTTCACAAGGTAATTTCCCTGTCCGTGGCGGCTCTCGATGATTCCCATATTTTCCAGGCTGCGCAGCGCTTCGCGGATAGAGTTTCTGCTGAGTCCGAGCGTAGCCATCAGCTGCCGTTCGGAGGGCAGTCTGCCGCCGAAGGATAGTTCCCCCTGTTGAACAAGGGTTTTGATGTGTTCAATGACCAGAAAATACACTTTTGTCTCATTCATGTACTGTCCCCTCCGTGTCAATTCACATCAGATTTGCAAAGAGGGAAGCGCCCACGACAGTCATGAGCCCTGCGACGGCAATCGCCAGGCTGCTCATGGCTCCCTCGACCTCGCCCAGTTCCATCGCTTTCGCTGTGCCAATCGCGTGGGATGCGGTTCCGAGTGCCAGCCCTTTTGCAATCGGCTCCTCAATCCGGAACAGTCTGCACACAAACTCTGCGATGACGTTGCCCAGAATCCCTGTGACGATGATGACAGCGACCGTGATGGTCGGGATGCCGCCAAGCTCCTCCGACACGCCCATTCCGATGGCAGTGGTGATGGATTTGGGAAGCAGTGTCACGTACTGTTCATGGGTCAGGGAAAATAGTTTTGCCAGCAGAAAAACGCTGACAAGGCTTGCAAGTACGCCTGTGATAATGCCGCCCGCCACAGCTTTCAGGTTTTTCCGGAGCAGTTCGAGCTGTTGATACAAGGGGACGGCCAGACAGACTGTAGCAGGTGTCAGCAGGTAACTGATGTATCTTGCACCCTCATTGTAGTGTTTGTATTCTATTTTGAATAGCATCAATACTGCCATGACACAGACCGTGGCAATGAGCAGCGGATTCAGGATTGCCAGCCTGAATTTCCTGCGGATCAAAAGTCCGGCCTCATATGCGGCGAGACTGATGACTGCCCCGAAAAAAACAGAGTCAGTTAAATATGCTTTCATTCGCTGCCGGCCTCCTTCGCTTTTTTGTGATGCTCCCTTCGGATCATGCGCTGCGTAACCTGACCAGTCACTGCCATGACAATGACGGTGGTCAGTATTGTGATGACGATGACAGGAAGCCAGATGGACTGCAGGGCTGACCATGATTCCAGGAGTCCTACGGCCGCCGGAATGAACATGACAGGCATGATCTCGATTAAGAAGTCGGCAGCTTCCTTGACCTGTGCCATTTTCAGAATCCCGGAACAAAGCGCCAGGAGCATCAGAACGAGTCCATAGACACTTGCCGGAATGGGAAGCGGTATCAGAATGTGAAGCAGCTCTCCAAGAAAAGACACAAACAGGATAATGCAGAATTGTCTCAAAAGTTTCATTTTTTTCATCTCCTAACTGGTAGTACCAGTTTATCATAATGCACATATCGCAGGATGTCAATGATTTTATTATGACCGGCTTTAGTATAAAAAATAATAGAGAGATGAAAGCGATTCTCTGCGGTTATGGAATTCACAAAATAAACACACCTGATTTAAGTTTCGTTTAACAAACGCTTGTTTTGTAAAATCCCGTAAATCTTGAAAGCCTTGATTTTACAGCATTGTTTATTTTGCAAAATTTGAAAAATCTATCAAAAAGAATGCTACTAGTGACAAGCTAGTGACACAAATTAAGCACCTGAAACAAACTAATATTCAGGTGCTTTTATTAATTCAACTGCTGCCCGCAATTCCTCTAAGTCCTTATGTGTGTATACCTTTGACGTGATGCTTTTGGAAGCGTGGCCAACAAGGCGATCTATGCATATAGGATTAGCTCCGGCAGTATCAAGCAGTGACGTAAACGTATGCCGACAATCATGTATTGTATGTTCTGTTGTGATACCTGCAGCGGCAAGGGCAGCTTTAAAGCGCTTTGACAATAGTGTATTGCTGATGGGCTTTCCATTTTCAATGAATAACCTGCTGCCATTGTCTGCAATCCGATCAGCTACCATGGCGCGAATTGCTGAATGGATTGGGACAATTCTGTCTTTGCCGGCAGCAGTCTTGACACCGCCCTTGAAGGTCCAGTCTGACAGGTTGATATCTCCAATGGGCATATTGTTCAGTTCTGATATTCTCCAGCCGGAATAGATGAATATCAGGGCGGCATCAATCCACGAATCTGCCTGGTGCTGCCACAACTTCACAAGCTCATCATGTGTAAATGGCACGCCAGGTTTGTCATCTTCCTCAACAGTAATGTTTACAAAGGACGCATAGCCTTTACTGATGATATCGTTCTGCAGGGCAAATTTGTCCATTTGGACAATGAGATTCTTCATGTGTTCCTGCATGGCATGAGACAGAGCTTTGCCGTTTTTGGTTTGGGCAAATACAGCTTTGAAGTCGTTCACTCTGATATCTTTGTACAGCCGCTCATGAAGCAATTCCATGTGATTGTATGCGGATCGTGTGCAGTCCTTGGAACTCCTGGAAAAAGGTTTTCCGGATAACTCATACTTGTCATGATAAAAAGCTGCATATAATTCACTGAATGTAAGTTTGGACTTATTGAGGTCATACGGGTTCTTGTTGTACTCGGCCAGTGCGATCAGTCCTTCCTCACGGGTGGCATAGCGCCCCAGGACGTCATAGACAGGATAATATCTTTCGTCCATTCTGGTATTGACTCTGACTTCATACGGATTTCTGCGGTTGCCTGACAGTTTTACAACAGTGCCATAGCCGTTCTTGTTCCTGATAGCTTTCCCACGCGGCATTTATCCACGTCCTTTCTGTGAATTTTGGGTATAAAAAATACACCCATTGCCGGATGCAGAAAAATGTGCTACAATCATATTGCGTAGTTTTATACTGTAGCCGATTCATCAGGCAATGGTATCCTTTGCAGCTGGGAGTTGGTAGCTCCTGGCTGTTGTGGTTTGTTGCGACGTCGCAACTGGTATGTTGTGGCCAATTTTAATATTGACAAAAAACACTACACTGGATTATAATATGCTTAACAGGGGAGCCGGAAGGTGAGTGCCAGTCACCCGACCCGGCGAAAATTAATTATGTTAAAAAATAGTCGTCTACTTTTCTCAGGAGCAGGACGGCTATTTTTCATTTTTCAAATTTAGAATTGCAACGATCAGAAGTCCAATAGTCAAAAGCACCATAAATTCTTCATATGTACTCATAATACCCACCACCTTCCGTTTGGGTCTCGGATTGGGTGAGAGCACGTCCCCCGGCGCCCCAGGTAAGCATATTATATTGTCATGGTGCAGTGCACTGCTGCCAGATGGAATAGTAGCAGCGTATGATCTGCCATTTTTCCTACGTGGGAAGAATGGCAGGTGCGTTCAAACTCAATAATTGTTATTTAGTACCAGAAGGGGTGGCGTTACGGGCTATTCCTTTTTCTAATCTTCTAAAAATGTTTTCGTAAGATTGGAACTTTCTTGTTGGTTTGAAAGAGTTGATGAATCGTTTTCGATATAACGTTCTATTTCGGTTAATTCCTCTATTCTTTTAAATGCTTCTGTTTTACCTAATTTATTTAGTTTATTAAAATTACGAAGTAGAATGTCTTCAGTTATTTCAACATCATTTGGTAATTCTAATAGATTTTTACTAATATAATGCATAGAAAGTTCTGCAAAATTCTGCCGTTTTATCTCTGATGATTGTTCTTCATCATACAATAAGTCTATAGTATAAACTTCAAGAGCGAGAGCAATTTTTCTAAGGGTTTCTATTTTGGGGTTTTGTTTACCAAGTTCATATTTTCGGATATTTGCTTCATCAATTCCACATTTTTCACCCAATTGTTTTTGTGTTAATTTTTTTTCATTGCGAAATTTTTTAATACGTTCTCCAATAGTCATTTTCCGTACCTCCATGATTTACTATATCATAGAGTAAAAGAAAATAACAGATAAAAAAGTTCTTTTTATAATTGACAGGTTGTTTTGTATCTGTTATAGTGGACTACACAGGTTGTTATAAATCTGATAAGTGAATTATAACAGGTTTAAATCAACCTGTCAACTATAAAGAAAAGTGAGGTAAAACAAAATGGCTACAGTAATGACCAATTTAAAAATCAGTCAGGACAAAGTACAGGTTGCAATGGCGCGAAAGACTATGAATCCTTATGATCTTTGCAGTGCTGCAGGTATCAGCTATGCATCTTATCGCCGCATTATGAAAGAGGGCAATTGTAAGATTGCAACATTGGGCAAGATTGCAGCAGCACTTGAAGTTGATGTAACTGAAATCATGGATTTGGTGATGCAGTAAGTGCTTTCACCAGAATAACAGAAAGGAGTATAGCCAATGAAAGACTATTTTGACCAGACATTAAACCGAATGCAGGGCGACACGATCACAGATGAAAAAAGTCATTATTATCGTGGTGTGATTGATTCGTATTTTGAATTAGGGTTCCTGTCGGAGTATGAGCGCGGAGAGCTTGCCATACAGCTGATAGACCTGCATCTGGAGATGATCAGGAAAAACCAGAAACAAATTGAGCAGAGGGAAAATAAGCTGCTGCTCATGATTGGACAGGAAGGAGGCGCGGAGTATGCCAGCGGCCAGAGACACAACTATGCTTAAACCAGATTCGCGCAAGGTGCTGATCGCAATGGCAGAATTGGAATATGATCCAGTTGAGCTTGCAGAAGCAGCAGGGGTATCAAAGAACATTGTCTATTCCATGCGCCGGGGCTTTTATACAAAACCTAAGTACATGGGGAAGATTGCAAAAGCGTTAAATGTCCGGGTGGCTGATCTGGTGGAAAATGTACCAGTGGCCGCAGAGCAGATTGAAGAAAGTGAGGGTTAGAGAAATGAGTTTAACATTGGAGGAGCAAGAAGTTCATGTTAGTTTTGGGCGTTTAGATAACAAGGCGGTTATTTATACATCTGATACAAGATATATGAACAAATTCAATAAGCTTGTTGCAAGTCCTGATAGTGAATGGAAACTTGAAGAGACTGCAAAATTAAAAAACGGTGAAGTTGTTGGGTGTACATATTCCTGCCCCATTAATTTGATTAGTTTTAGATCTAAGACACTGAAAAGAAATTTGACTGATATTCAAAAGGCAGAAAAGCAAAAAGAATTAATGCGCGGAAGAATAGCATCAAAAATAAGTCGAAAATCTATTGAAAGGTCAATAAAATAAAATAGTAAATCTATTTCAACAGAGAAATACCCATTCGAAAGATTTAGAGAACAAAATTATTCATGAACATGCAAATACAGATGGAAGCATATGCGCGCGTGTTCCTGTATCATGAGTGAAGATTTCACCACCTAAAAATTATACAGAGGAACAGAAAAAGGAGATGCAGAAAAGATTAAACGCTACCAGATAGATTTAATAATTTGAAAGTCCCTGTGTATGGGCGTAATCAGTATCAAATTCGCACGAAAACCATTTTAGTGAGGAAATGTTCACCAATTGAATTTTGGAGTGAATTTGACCACAAAAACTAAAGTAATCCGTTGGAAAGGAAGTGTCAGGGAATGGAACAGAAACATGGAATGGATAACCTGGTAAACATGCAGCAGTGCACTGAGTACAGAGACAGCATCAAGCGGCGCATTGATGAGATAAACAATACTTCACAGCTTGTCACGATCAGGAACATAGTTACACACATAGCAAAGATAAGTGACACAAGACTGTTGATCAGCATTGAAGCCCTTGCCAGGAATCTGGCAGATTAGACGGAGGCGGTAGCATGACGATATATGAAAAGCTCTTCTATGTCCAGCAGAATCTAAAAGCACCGAAGAACCAGTATAACCAGTTTGGCGATTATCATTACCGGAGCTGTGAGGACATCCAGGAAGCATTAAAGCCCTTAATGGCACAGGTCAAGGCGCTGCTGCTTGTGTATGATGACATTGAACTGATCGGTGACAGGTACTATGTGAAGTCAACAGCGGTATTCCAGGATACGGAAAGCAACAGCGGTATCAGCAATACGGCATTTGCACGCGAAACAGATAACCGCTCAAAGATGGACGCGGCGCAGATCACAGGTTCATGCAGCAGCTACGCGCGAAAGTACGCCCTGAATGGTTTATTCTGTATCGATGATGCAAAGGACCCGGACAGCATGAAGAACGACCAGCAGGATAATAAAGGCACTACCAGGCAGCAGACAGGGCAGAAAGGCAGCAGGGAAAACACGCGCCCGGCAGCAGGGCAGACCGCAGGCACACAGAACAGGAACGCTGGCAGCAGGGTATATGTAGCACAGGCGCACGTCAATACAATCAGGGCGGAGATAGAGCGTACAGGAGCTCATGAAGAATCAGTATGCGGGCGATATAAGATAAACAGGCTGGAAGATATGACCATGGAGCAGTTCAAGGGTGCAATGGCTATATTGAAAAAGCAGCCATCAAAAGAACCGGATTCATACGAAAACTATCAGATGGCACTTGATGGAATGGCGCAGTATGAAAATGAAATGCCATTTGGCTAATGGAAAGGAGCTAAAGTAAAATATGTATGAAGGACAAAGGAGGTTATGGAGTGGTATATCAAGATGTAACACGAAATAGGAATCTGTCAGCAGCGGCGAAAGGGTTATATGCGTATTTGTCATCTTTCTGTGGCACAACTGATGAATGCTATCCCAGCGTGGAGACAATCATCAAAGAAATGGATATGGGAAAAGATACATTTTACCGTCATATTAATGCACTTGTTGCTGCAGGTGTTGTTGAGAAGCATCAGACTCTAAATAATGGCAAATTTGGGCGGACTATTTACCGCCTCACACATGAAGTCACAATATTGGATTATCCGATTACCCAAAATGAGGAAACGGAAAACCCATTTTTTCCGATTACCGATAATAGGGAGGCGGATAACTCGTCTACGGACAGTAAGGAAACTAACAATAACAATATATTAAACAATAACATAATAAACAATAATAATATATCTGTTTGTCCAGAGCCGGACAAGCCGACCTCTGAACCAAGCGGCATACTGCTGCCATTAAACGATAAATCATTCTATGATGTCCCACAGGATAAGATTGACTTATGGGTACAGACCTATCAGGCAGTCAATGTGATGCAGGAACTCCAGAAGATGCGTGCATGGCTTGACAGCAATCCGACAAGGCGAAAGACCAGAAGGGGGATCAGCCGCTTTATCAATTCATGGCTTTCAAGGGAGCAGGACAGCAGAAAAGGGAATTTGCAGAACAACAGACAGAGAAGCCAGAACAGTCAAAACAATAGTTTTAACGGCTTCCAGCAGAACAACTATGATTTTGATGAGCTGGAAAAACAGATATTAAGCAACTAAAAATCGCCCCATAAGAAGCACCACCTTCTTACAGGGCAGTGTACAGCCAGAAAGCCGTTAAAACATAAGTATATAATACCACGGCTTTCCGGTTAAAGGAAAGATATTATGCAAAAAAAGAGAAAGGAAATGGCTTGCAATGACAGAATTGGATTTGTTTTATCAGCATGTACCAGACATTGCAGAAATGGTTGTCAATATGCAGGAAAAGACGCCAGAACAGCGTGAGCAATGGAAAAATAAATGCTTGGAGTATGCAAACAGTTTAGGTTCAAGTGCACATGAGTTTATCTCCAAAACATTTATTATTGTTGATAAATATTTAAAGAAAAGCGATGAAGAACGGGAAAGGTGCGGAATGAATAATTGCGATGTCGCAATACATAATTCCAAGTAGACATGGATATGCGCGTAACTACTTCACAAAACTTAACATGATTTTGAATATATGTTAAGTTTTACGCGCATAGATACTAGGGGAAAACCCAAGGTCGCAAAGGATAAACAGAAAGGGTGATAAATTGAAGATCAGGGTTGCATATACAGCAGAGGAGCAGGACAGGAAGGAGCTGCATCAGGAAGCGGTGAAGATGCTGTTCCCTGATACTAAGGTAAAAGAGGTAGCTGAAAAAGATGGCTTTTTACATACAATCCTTACAATACCGATACCAAAGAATGCTGATGGTACAGGAAGAATGGACGGATAAAATTCTTCTTGACGGACTTTCCTGTATGTGTTAGGATATGCATAAAATGAAATTAGGCATGAGTACCGCCCCAAAGGGTTAGTCTTGTAAGTCAAGGCATGGGAAATAACCAGTAGTTTATGACTGGCTATTCTCATGCCTTTTTCATTTTCGGATAATAGCCCACTTCGGGCGTAAAAAGAAGGGAGATCAAGATTATGGACGAAAAGAGCATGAACCAGAACGCAGGCCTGTCGGCCGATCAGGGAACTGGGGACAAGAGAACCTTTTCGCAGGAGGACGTGAACCGCATTGTACAGGAAAGACTTGCAAAAGAAAAAGCAAAGAGCAGCGGCGAAGCAGATTTCACGAAAAGGGAGCAGGAGCTTGCGCGGCGTGAACTCCACATGTCAGCTAAAGAACTGCTATCAGAAAAAGGACTGCCTGTACAGCTTTATGAGGCTCTTAACTGTACTGACAGGGAGACAATGGAAAAGAGCATTGCAACCGTAGAAAAATATTTTAAAGAATGCAGGGCGAATGCCACAAGCAATATAAAATTAAGGGGATTCCAGCCAGGTGCAGGCGTAAGGCCGTCTGCAGAAGCATCGGGCGATCTCGAAATAAGAAAAGCTATGGGGCTTAGCACCTGAAGAAAGGAAGCGTAAGGCATGGCTATCAATTTAGCGACAAAATTTTTACCATATGTGGACGAACAGTTCAGCACGGAAAGCAAAAAATCACTCCTGACAAACCAGGATTTTGAATGGACAGGTGCACACACTGTGAAGGTATACAAGATCAGCACTTCACAGATGAATGACTACAAACGCAATACACCGGAAGGAATGACAGGTTCCCGTTATGGCGTTGTTAAAGACCTGGACGCAACCACGGAAGAATTTACACTGCAGAAAGACCGCTCATTTACATTTGTCATTGACAAGCTTGATCAGGACGAAACAGTCCAGAATGTACAGGCGGCCTCTGCACTGGCAAGGCAGCAGCGTGAAGTTGTCATTCCAGAAGTGGATACATATGTCTATAGTGTAATGTGTACCAAGGCAGGGCACCGACCGGCACCGATAAAACTGACGGCGACAAATGTTTTTACAGAGATCGTGTCAGCAAACAATGCGCTGGACAATGCAGAAGTGCCAGAGACAGACAGGATACTTGTAGTTTCACCAGGCACATACACGCTCATGAAAAAAAGCAAAGATATCATCATGGAGACTGATATCGCAAACGAACTCAGGATTAAGGGTGTTATCGCCATGATTGCCGGTGCAAAGGTTATCAAGGTGCCTGCAGTACGCCTCCCGAAAGATTTTGGGTTTATGCTTGCGCACCCGTGTGCCACAGTGGCGCCGACAAAGCTGGAGGATTACAAAATCCACGTTGATCCGCCGGGGATCAGTGGTTCCCTGGTAGAAGGGCGTATATGCTATGATGCATTTGTGCTAGCGAACAAGGTCAAGGCAATTTATTATCAGGCACAGCCTGCAGAGGAGAGGGAAGAAGAGGCAAAAGAGGAGGAAAATGGAAGTAGATGATAAAATACGTGAGATGTTTATGGGTAGAACAGATCAGCGAGATAGATTGCGCCGTATATGGTCGGATATGAAAGCTCGTTGTTATAACCCTGCCAGTGACAGTTTCAAGAATTATGGCGGGCGTGGTATAACAGTCTGCATGGAATGGAAGAATGACTTTACGGCTTTTGCAGTATGGGCAATGCAGCATGGTTATAAGCAGAATCTGTCTATTGACCGTATTGACAATGACAAAGGCTATGAACCGTCAAACTGCCGGTGGGCAACGATGAAGCAGCAGGCGGCGAATAAAAGGTAGAATAGTAAAATCCCCCCTGAATTCGAATAAAACAGGGGGGATTTGTTAGGAGATGGTGTCATGACAAATGAACAGCTTGTTGCACTCATACAGGACGGGCAGAATGCAGATGATCATATGCTCGAATTGTGGCAGCAGAATCAAGGGCTTATAGCAAAGACAGCTTTGAAGTATTCTGGCTATGAGGATATTGAGGATTTAAAGCAACAGGGATATATAGGTCTGTGTAATGCTGTAAATGCTTATAGACCAGATAAAGGTGTATCGTTTTCGAGCTATGCTGTATTCTGGCTGAAACAGTCTATGTACAGGTATATTGAAGAGTGTGGAAGTGTTGTAAGGATACCTGCCAGCACAAAGGGACTCATGATAAAGTATAAGCGTTTTACTGCTGCCGTGCAGTCGGCGTATGGCCGGAGACCGTCAGATCTCGAGACGATGTTATACCTTGGCATCAGCAGGGAGTGTATGAACCGATTACAAAGCGGGATAGTGATGGAGCATATCAAAAGTCTGGATATCCCTGTTTGCGATGATGACAACTGTACGTTCTATGAGCTGATACAGGGTGATACAGATGTTGAAAGTGAAGTACTGGAAAATATGCAGGCGGAGTACCTGGCAGCGATACTATGGGATCTGGTCGCAGCACTCCCAGGCCAGGAGCCTGAAATCATAGCTGAAAGATATCAGAATGGAAGAACAAGAAAGGAAATCGGAAGACTGACGAAAAACAGCACTCAAAAGGTATGTGATCTTGAGAAGGACGCATTAAGAAGGCTAAGGCATGGAAAAAAATCAGGGTTGTTAAAATCATTTTTGCCAAAGTATAATTCAGAATTGGCATCAAAGGCCATGAAGGGAACAGGCGTCAAAAGATTTCAAAATACATGGACAAGCGCAACGGAGCGTGTGGCACTAAATGAACTGTACTAGTGACAGGCTAGTGACAGAAAGTCATGAAAATCCCCATAGAATTCACAAAATAATCACACCTGATTTAAGTTTCGTTTAAGCTTCGCATTCTATACTCATATCATAGCAGCAAGCGATAAGAAAAGAGTGATCCTCACAGTTCAGGACAGGATTGTGCATGGCGGGATGCCTGCAAGGATGAAGGGTTCAAAACGGTATAATAAAATAAACTGTGGAATGTCCACAGCTGCAAAGGAGATAAGGATGATGGCATATCAGGCAGTATTTAAGCGTTATGAGATGAAGTATATGATGACGAGGAGACAGCGTAAGGCAGTGCTGGAGGCGATGCTTCCCCACATGAAGCTCGACAATTTTGGTCACACCACGATCAGGAATGTGTATTTCGATACAGACAGTTACATACTGGTGCGCCGCTCTATCGAGAAGCCAATTTACAAAGAGAAGCTTCGCATCAGAAGCTATAGGCAGGTGAAGGCGGAGGACGAAGTGTTCATTGAGCTCAAGAAAAAATATGATGATGTCGTGTATAAGCGCCGCGAGTCGCTTTCGCAGCTGGAGGCATTGGAGTGGTTAGTGCGCGATACGCCATTTCCCAAGGCGACGCAGATTGGGAATGAGATTGACTACTTTTTTCAGCTGTACCAGACTTTGAAGCCGAAAGTGTTTTTGTCCTATGAGAGGGAAGCGTTCTATGCGCTGGATGGCAGTGATTTCAGGGTGACGTTCGATGAGAATATTCTTGCAAGACAGGAGGAGCTCTCACTTTCCAGGGAAGTGTGGGGGGAGGCGCTGATTGACGGCGACATGGTATTGATGGAAATCAAGACCTCGGGCGGTATTCCACTCTGGATGTCGCATGTGCTGGCGCAGGAAAAAATTTATAAGACTTCCTTCTCAAAATATGGGACAGCATATGAGAAAATGATCTTTGGACACCAGACAGAGACAGCGGGTAAGGTGTTTATCGCATAACAGGCAGCAGAATGCTGTTTACTTGTGAATATTTATGGCGTAAATAAAATAAGGAACTATGTACAGTTCCTAAGAAGAGGTTATCAGTATGTTTGAGAATATTTTCAGAGGAATATTTGACGCGGAGACGGCGAGTGTGATCTCCGTGACGAATTTTATGATTTGCATTGTGAGCTCACTTGTTATAGGATTTATATTGTCAGTGATGTATATGTACAGGAATACATACTCCAGGAGTTTTATCGTGACAATTGCCACCATTCCAGCGATTGTGTGCGTGGTGATCATGATGGTAAACGGAAATGTGGGGGCAGGCGTGGCCGTGGCAGGAGCTTTTAGTCTGGTACGGTTCCGATCCGCACCGGGCACGGCCAGGGAGATCGGTGCGCTCTTTCTGGCGATGGGAGCAGGTATCATCACCGGAATGGGTTATATTGCGTATGCGTTTTTGTTTGTGATCATTATGGGAGCGGCTAATATGCTCTATGCGCAGATCGATTTTGGCACGCGGAAGAACGCTGTTTTGGAGCGGACGCTGCACATTACGATTCCGGAGGATTTGGACTATGTGGATGTGTTTGACGATCTGTTTGACCAGTACGCGAGCAAGTGCGAGCTGCTCAATGTCAAGACGACAAACATGGGAAGTTTGTTCAAGCTGACCTATCATATTACGTTTCGGGAAACGGGGAAAGAGAAGGCGTTTATCGATGATGTGCGCTGCAGGAACGGAAATCTGGAGATTTCGCTGACCAATCAGGAGAGCAGTGTGTCGGAGATGATGTAGGATGTTTCTATAGGCATTTTCGAGAGTAGTTTTCAGGGAAAACAGCAGGGATAGTGGAGAAGGCATACAGGGCATTGCATTGCGTTGAGGTTTTCTGATATTGCGTATGCAGATGGGAATCCTGTGTTTAGGAGGAGTATATCATGAAAAAAAAGAGATTTCAGGTTATGGCAGCTGTCTTAATGTATAGTATGTTTGTGACAGCATGCGGAAGTCAGGCAAATCAAAATACGGATATAAACGCGGCTGCAATAGAGACAGAAAATGCTGGAATGAGCAGTGAGACGGGCAGCCCGGCAAATAAAAATGACACAAGTGTCATATCTGGCGCAGCGGATAACGAAACGATAATCGATCCCTCAAAGCTATTTTCAGATCGCGATCTGAGCGGGGAGTACGATGCCGCGAAGTGTGACAGTATCACACTTTCCGATAAAGGCTGCACGACGGATTCCCAAAATGTCACCATAGATGGAAGCACTGTCACGATCACTGGCGAGGGAGATTATTTCGTCAGCGGCACATTGAGTGATGGAATGATCATCGTTGATGTGGACAAATCAGAAAAAGTCCAGCTGGTGCTGGGCGGTGTCAACATTACATCAAAATCGTCCGCAGCTATCTATGTAAAAAAGGCTGATAAAGTGTTTGTGACGCTGGCTGAAGGAACAGAAAATACACTGGAAAATGGTGGGACATTTGCGGCGATCGATGACAATAACATTGATGCAGCTATTTTTTCCAAAGATGATTTGACGCTGAACGGGACAGGGACGCTCATTATTGATTCGCCCGCAGACCACGGTATTGTGTCCAAAAATGAGCTCGTCGTCACAAATGGCAATTACAAGATCACAGCGGCGTCGCACGGAATGACAGGCAAGGATAATATAGCGATTGCGGACGGCAGTTTTGCCATCACAGCCGGAAAAGATGCGATACAGTCGCAAAATGATGACGATGACACGCTGGGATTTGTGTATATTGCAGGCGGAAACTTTTTGCTGAATGCCGGGAGTGACGGAGTCAATGCAATCAATGAGATCAATATTGCAGGCGGAACGATTACAGTGGAGCAGTCGTACGAAGGACTGGAGGCAAGGCTTATCAACATATCCGGCGGTGAGATTGACATTACCTCCTCTGATGACGGGCTGAATGCCACGGACAAGCGATCATCCGCAACGTCCTCAGAAGCGGTTTTGAGCGCAGATGCACCTGTGGAAAAAATGTCAGACAAGAGCACAGCTGATAAAACGCTGGACAGCAGTTCAGATATAAGTGCGGATGAGAGGCGGAAGGACTTTCAGGGAGGACGCGGCGGTTTTGGCGGCGGTATGGGCGATACGCAGAGCGACGCGAACATCCACATCTCGGGTGGTATTGTCCGCATTAATGCGGAGGGCGACGGTGTTGACTCAAACGGTTATCTCACGGTGAGCGGCGGTGAACTTTATGTGGCAGGATCTTCAGGCGGCGGAGATGGTGCGCTTGACTATGGGATTGACGCCGTGATCTGCGGCGGTATTGTGGTGGCCTCAGGTCAGAGCGGAATGGCGCAGAATTTTGGTTCAGGATCAACGCAGGGCACGATTCTGGTCAATACACAGCAGCAGAATGCGGCAGGCAGCGATATCGTGCTGCTTGACAGTGATGGTAGAGAGCTTGTTGCATGGACGGCGGAAAAAGGTTATAATTCTGTTGTGGTCAGCTGTCCGGAAATTGAGATCGGTCGTTCCTACACTGTAAAGACCGGTGACACAGAGACTGAGGTTGCAATGGACAGTTTAGTCTACGGAGACAGCTTTGGATTCGGCGGCGGAAGACACGGAGGCCAGGGCGGCGGGAGACCGGAAGGAGCACCAGATTTTCATAATGATGAGCGGCCAGAAGGAATGCAGCAGCCGCCGGAGTTTGGGAATGGCGAGCGGCCGGAGGGAATGCCGGAACCGCCTGCGACTGAAGATGGCGGGAGACCGGAAGGAATGCCCAAACCGTCCGCGCTTGAAGATGGTGGGAAATCAGAGGAGGCAGTGGAACAATGAGACTGTTGCTGGCTGAGGATGAAGCGTCGCTTTCCAAGGCGATCGTGACAATCCTCAAGAAAAACAATTATACCGTCGATGCGGCTTATGACGGCATCGAGGCGTTGGAATATCTGGAAGCAAATGAATACGATGGCGTGATACTGGATGTGATGATGCCGCGCATGGACGGAATCAGCGTATTGCAGAAAATCAGAAAGGCAGGCAGCAAGGTTCCGGTAATTATACTGACCGCAAAGGCGGAGGTGGATGACAAGGTGACCGGACTTGACAGCGGGGCAAATGACTATCTCACAAAGCCGTTTGCATCCAAAGAGCTGCTGGCCCGCATACGCGCCATGACCCGAAGCAGTGCGGCGGCAGTGCAGGCAGACGCGAAGCTGCATCTGGGGAATCTTACGCTTGACTGTGCGTCCTTTACGCTGTCCTCGCCTTTCAACAGCTTTGTTCTTGCGAACAAGGAGTTTCAGATGATCGAACTCATGATGCGAAATCCTGGACAGATCATATCGGCGGAGCAGTTTATGGACAGGATCTGGGGTTTTGAGGCAAACGCGGAGAGCAATGTAGTGTGGACGTATATATCCTATCTGCGCAAAAAGCTTGCAGTGCTCAAGGCAGATGTGGAGATCAGGGCAAGGCGCAATGCGGGGTATTCTTTAGAAGAAAGTACGTGAAGGATTAGGGCGGATACGGAGGATATAGATGATCAGGAAGCTGAGAGCGAGATTCATAATTCTTTCAACGATATCACTGTTACTGTTGCTGGGCATTATTGTAATATCCAGCAATTTGCTCACTTATAAGGAGTTAGTGTTCAACGCGGACAGGGTGCTTGACATAATAGCTGATAACGGCGGACATCCTATGCCGGTATTGCCACCTGAGAAAATGGAAGTGCCAGAGGAGACAGTATCTGACAGGCATAAAGGGTTTATGGGGCGAAGGCTGCTGTCGCCGGAGACGATGTATGAGGCGCGGTTTTTTGTTGCGGAGCTTTCGGCAGAGGGGGAAATCATGACAGTAAAGACAGATCACATTGCCATGGTGGACGAGACAGAGGCTATGGATTATGCCAGTCATGCATACAGGAAAAAGAGTGACAGAGGATTTATCGGTGATTTTCGGTACGTGAGGATATTGAATACAAGCGAGGATGAAAATGACATCTGTGTCATATTTTTAGACTGCGGCAGAAATCTTTTCATGTTCAGAAATTCACTTTTGATCAATTGCCTGATCTCCTTCCTGGGACTGTTGGTCATTTTTGTTGTCATTGTTCTTTTTTCGAAAAAGATTGTAAGACCGGTATCGGAGAGCTATGAGAAGCAGAATCAGTTTATCTCGGTGGCAGGGCATGAGATCAGGACACCGGTCACGATCATTGACGCTGATGCCGAAATTCTTGCCATGGAGATCGGGGAGGAGAACGAGTGGCTGCAGGATATCTGCAAGCAGACAAAGAGGATGGCAGCGCTCACGAACGACCTGCTGACGCTGTCGCGCATGGAGGGGAACAGGCAGCAGTTTACCATGATTGACTTTCCGATATCAGATGTCGTGGGGGAAACCGTCCAGTCCTTCCAGGCATTGGCACGCAGCAAACAACGAAACATTGCGGCTGAGATAACGCCGATGCTCTCCTGCCATGGCGATGAGAACAGCATCCGGCAGATTGTGGGTATCCTTCTGGACAACGCCATCAAATATACGAAAGAGCGGGAGGACGGCAGCAGTGATGACATTTTATTGAGGCTGGAAAAAAAGAATCACAGTATCTGCCTGAGTGTGCGAAACAGCTCGGAACCAGTCAGTGACGAACAGCTTCGACTTTTTTTTGAGCGCTTTTACAGGACAGAACAATCGAGAAATTCGGAAACCGGGGGATATGGTCTGGGACTGTCCATCGCAAAATCGATCGCGAGGGCGCACAAGGGCAGGATAACCGCATCTGTTCCGATTGTGGACACTGTCCAGATAACAGTTACTCTGCCAATAAAATATACTCACGACAGATGAAATCGCCGTGAGTATTTTTATGGGATATTTCCCGAAAAGATCATGGCACACGTAGATCGTGTATTATGAGGACAAAATCAATAGTAACTATTGGTTGCTTGAAAGGTTTTTCAGGACAACCTCTGCAATATCTATTATCAAATCTTTTTCTTTATCTGAAGAACTGTTCCATAATGACTTTATGCGGTTGTCCCGGAGCCGGGGTTCGTCGTTTACGGCGTTATGAAGCAGGGAATCTATCGTCACATGAAAACATTCAGCCAGCAAAATCAGTTTTTCCAATGTAATAGAACGCTCTCCGCGTTCGACATAGCCTATATATGTGGTCGACACGTTTATGCGTTCCGCAATCTGTTCCTGTGTAAGCCCAATGCGCAGTCTCTCTTCTTTAATACGATTTCCAAGCAATTTTCTATCCATAAATTCTCCAATCATAAAACACTACTTACTATTCTAACTTTATGGATATAATATTTTAACTATCTAATAGTTAAATGAAATCTTAACTATTAGTTGCAATACAATAAATTTGGTGCTATAATATTCAAAATCTCATAAGACTGGATAGGAGGAATTGGATATGAGGATCAGGATACAAATCCAAATACCGTTACTTTCGAAGTAAAGGCTGGTATTGGTACATATGCAATTGTGGCACACTAAACGGATTTTATCTTGTCGGAAGACGGTTGGCAGAGGTTATGTCGGGATTTTTTAGTGGGTTTGGACGGGGATGGATGAATGATTCTACAGAAGATATTATTATCAGAAAATGCAGATGGATTATACAGCCACAGCAATGGAAAGATCGGATACAAAAATGACAAATATATTATTTTTGAAAAAGGCGCCGAATGGTCGACAGATGCATATTTAAATGCCTTTTCGATTGGCAAATGGTGCACCTGCTGTGAGCTGCGAAAGATAACTTTGCATCTGTGTCTCAATGGAAAATTCACTGTTCAGGTCTTTTATGTATATATAGATCGCAATAGGAAACAGTGTCAGAAAAAGATAGCTGGCGGGTGCGTGGAGGCAGTTGATGGCGATGTAATAAAGTATGACATACCAATGCAGAGGCAGGGGGTAATTTATTTTTCGCTGAGGGCGCTGACAGACGGGGCAATATGCCGCAGTGCATTTTTTGAGGGAGAGACAGGTATTGAGAGAGACATAATACTGGCATTGAACATATGCACCTATAAACGGGAAGCATATCTTATGCGTAGTCTGGAGCTGCTGTGCAAATCATTTCTGGAAAATAAGGACTCCGTCTTGTACGGGCATCTGCAGGTGTTTATCACGGATAATGGAAGGACACTGCCAATTGAGGCACTGCAGAACGATAATGTCCATGTATGCCATAATCCGAATGTGGGAGGCGCGGGTGGATTTGCCAGAGGTTTGATCGAGATTGACAAAGTAAAGCGGGAAAAGAACATCACACATGTCATTTTTATGGATGATGACATAGAGATATTGACGGAAGGGCTGATACGGACCTACACAATACTCAGATGTCTTAAGCCGCAATATCAGTCTGATTTTATCGCGGGTGCAATGCTGCGGCTTGACGAGAAATATATACAGCATGAGAACGGTGCAGTATGGAATGGCGGGAAGTGTCATTTTATCAATAGGGGACTTGATTTGCGGCAATTTTCCAATGTTGTGTGGAACGAACTGGAGCAGAAGCGCGATTATGCAGCATGGTGGTACTGCTGTGTGCCGGTGGCGGATGTAAGGAAGGACAATCTTCCGATTCCAGTCTTTATCCATGAGGATGATGTGGAATACAGTCTGAGAAATACAAAAAACATTATAAGCATGAATGGTATTTCCGTCTGGCATCCTGTGATGGATAACAGGCGTGTCTCGAGCAACGAGTATTACGATCTTAGAAATATGCTGATCGTGAACGCGAGGTATTGTCCAGATTTCGGAAAGAAACGAATGGTTAAGACGATGGCTGTCAGATTGTTGATCCCATTACTCCGATATCGGTATAGAGATATGAAGCTGGTCTATCAGGCATTGGTAGATTTCTGCAGGGGTCCTGCGTGGTTAATGCAGGTGAATGTGGAAGCATACCATCAGAAAATCGTACAGATGGGATATAAAATGACAGATATGTCAGAAAAATTAAAGCGCTGTAAATGTATGAAGTGCAGTAATTTGTCGGAGCAGAATAGTATAAAAGATATTTTCAAGTGGGCAGCCAGGAAAAAGAAAATGCATGGTCTGCTGTGGCAGATTATTACACTGAATGGATGGCTCCTGCCCCCGGAAAAGGAAACCAGGGCATTTTTTATGGGGGTTCATCCCATAGATTTATTTAGGACAGGCAGGGTTGTACTGTATGATGATGCAAGTATGCAGGGGATTGAGGTGAGGCGCTCTTTCCGCCAGATCTTTGTATTTCTTTCATTTTATGTAAGATCATTGATACTCATCTGCACGAAGTATGACAGCAGCAAAGCGGATTATCAGGCAGAGTGGACATCTTTGCACGACATGAAATATTGGAAGAGTGTACAGGATCAATAAGCTGCCATTGCAGAAAGGTTTGGCATATGTCTTTTATGGGCAACGGAGAGGAAGGTAATGAATGCAGATAGTTATTTCGATTCCGGTACATGAGGAGAAAGAAGTCGTAGTTGATCAGATTCAAAATTATAAAAAGTACATTAGAAATCCGATCATCGTAATTCACATATCAAAATCTTTTGATCGAAAGGAAAATGGCAGGTTTGACGAAATTGAAAAGATTAAGGATGTGTATATAAATTCTGCACATTTTGATGTAGGATGGGGAAACATTGCACATGTACATATATCTAATTATTTATATATTTGTGAAAAAATAAAAAAATTTGACTATTTTCTTATGCATGCGTCAAATGAATTATATGTCAGAAAAGGTATTGAAGATTATATAAGCCGGTATAGAGCGGGGTTCCAAAGAAGGATATTATTCTGGAATAAATCCATGTGGTGGCCGTGTGAAATGGCTCATAAAGATGATTTGGTGAAAAGGATTATGGAAAAGTGTAATGCAAAGAATATAGTTGCCTCACAGGTTGAGGGTTCATTCTATTCGAAAGAAATATTTGAAAAAATAGTGGAAGCAGCACAGGGTATTGATTTTTCACAAGGTAAAAGTTATACGCGGGAAGAAGTTGTATTTTCTACAATTGCGTACTCTTTTCTTGAGGAGAAGGATATAGGTTATCCGGTTACTTATTCAGAAGTACATCAATATGATAAGGGATTATGGAAAATACAAAGGATATATCATAGTTTTAGTATTTTACCTGTTATTAACAGGATTCTTGCACATGGAAGGCGGGAGAAAGTGTATGAATGGCTGGTTAACTGTTATGAAAGTATAGGAAGTTATAAGATTAAAAAAGCAACTGTAAAGGAAATCGTGAAAGGAAATCAAAAGTATATTTTAAGCAAAAGTGCGATGAAAGATTATCCTGGAAAATTTCAATTATACGATGGAAACATATATGCAGTAAAAAGGGTAGAAAGGAAAATGACAAATCCCATCAGAATATATATCAGAGGGCTAGAAGTATGAAAATATTAAGCCATAGAGGACATTGGAAGGAAGAAAACGAGAAAAATACAATTGATGCGATAAAGAGAGCTTTTGACCAGGGCTTTGGAATTGAAAGTGATATTCGCGATTTAGACGGAAGGCTGGTCATATCACACAATCCGGCTGATGGCACTTGTCCAATGGCAGAGGATGTATTCAAGCTGATGAGGGATAACCAGGATAAGTATTGCTTTGCGATCAATATAAAGGCAGACGGGCTTAAGGAGATGCTTGGTGAGCTTTTATTAAAATATCAGATAGATAATTATTTTACTTTTGATATGTCAGTGCCGCAAATGCTCGAATATAGAGAGAAAGGAATCCAGTATTATACCAGACAGAGTGAATACGAGAAAGAGCCTGTATTATACCATGAAGCGGCAGGGGTTTGGGTAGATGCTTTTGAAGATGACGAATGGATCACCGAAGAGTTAGTACAAAAACATCTGGAGAATGGAAAGACTGTTTGTATTGTTTCGCCGGATTTACACAAAAAAGATAATCTGGGGTTTTGGAAGCGATTAATTTCATACGGATTAAATTGGGAACAAATAATGCTTTGCACCGATCGCCCGGATGATGCAAAAGAGTATTTCAAAGAGTTTGTTGATTAAGTAAGAGGGGAATATACATTATGATAAAGGCTGTGATATTTGATATGGATGGAGTACTCATTGATGCAAAGGAATGGCACTATGAGGCATTGAATAAAGCATTGGGATTATTCGGATATGAAATCAGCAGGTATGATCATCTGGTAACATATGATGGACTTCCAACATCTAAAAAGCTGGAGATGCTGACAATGGAAAAGGGGATGCCCAAAAAACTTCATATGCTTATAAACAATTTAAAGCAGCAATATACAGTTGACAAAATTTTTACTGATTGTCATCCAATGTTCCACCATGAATATGCATTATCTTCATTAAAAGCAGAGGGATATCATATTGCAGTGGCATCAAATTCCATAAGAAAGACAGTAGAGCTTATGATGGAAAAAAGCAACCTGTTGCCATATCTTGACTTTTTCCTGAGCAATCAGGATGTGACAAAATCAAAACCCGATCCTGAAATTTATAATACGGCAATCAACAGGCTGGAGCTGGAACCACAAGAATGCCTTGTTGTAGAAGATAACAGGAATGGTATTCAGGCAGCAAAGGCAGCAGGCGCTCATGTTATGGAAGTTAATACTGTATATGATGTAAATTATGATAATATTCAGAATCATATTCAAATGGCAAATGAAAACAGGATATAAGGGGTAAATTAACATGAATATTTTAGTTCCAATTGTTGGTGGCGAAAATGAAAAAGACACAAGCCAGTATATTAGAAACCTGTATGAAATACAGAAAAAAACTATATTACAGTATGTATATGAATCATTAAACCAAATTGAGGACGCACATTTTATCGTAGTTGTGAGAAAAGAAGATGCTGCGAAATACCATTTGGATGACATGGTGCGTCTTCTTATACCGGATTGTGAGATTGTGACTGCTGTGGGAGCAACCAGAGGGTCGGCGTGCAGCTGCCTGCTGGCAGTTGATTTGCTGGGGGAGGAGGAACCGTTAGTGATTGCAGGCGGAGATCAGTTAATGCTGCAAAATCCACAGACGATTATTCGGGAATTTCAAACGAACGATTACGATGGCGGTGTTGTTATATTTGAGGACATTCATCCGAGATGGTCTTTTGTGAAGCTGAATGGGGAAAATATGGTGATAGAGGCAGCAGAAAAGCGGCCAATTAGTAGAAATGCCACAACGGGATTTTATTATTTTAAAAAGGCAGTTTATTTTATTCATTCTGCACAGGAAATGATCCGCAAGGCTGCCAGTGTGAATGGCCAGTACTATGTATGTCCCTGCTTTAATGAAATGGTGTTGGAACATAAGAAAATAGGAACTTACAGGATATCAAAGCAGGAATATTTTAACTTTAATCAGCAGAGGGGTATGGACGATTATGAACGTTATTTAAAGGAGGAAAAGGCATATGTATAGCGCAAAGCTTGCTGATATGACTAAGGGATGGTTTGTCGGTAATTTTGAACCAAGCTTATGTAAAACGAATGACGTTGAAGTTGCAGTTAAGAAATATAAAAAAGGTGATTCAGAAAGTGCACATTACCACAAAGTTGCAACTGAGATTACGGTTGTTGTCAGTGGCAGAGTAGAAATGTTTCAGCAGGAATGGAATGCCGGGGATATTATCGTAGCGGAGCCGGGAGACACGACGTCATTTGCTGCATTGGAGGATGCGACAAGTGTGGTGGTAAAAATACCGGGGGCAAATAATGATAAATACCTAGTGGAGGAATAAGGATATGTTGAACATTGTAATACCGATGGCAGGAAGAGGAAGCAGGTTTGCCAAAGAAGGATATGTAATGCCAAAACCGTTAATTGATGTACATGGAAAGCCTATGATTGAAGTAGTAACAAATAATATTAGACCTAAATGTGAACACAAATTTATTTATTTGTGCTTACAGGAACATTTGGAGAAATATGATTTGGAAAATAGACTAAAAGAGATGTCTCCAAATTGCATAGTTGTTCCTGTTAATCAAGTAACAGAAGGGGCAGCTTGTACAGTTCTTCTTTCAGAGAGGTATATTGATAACGATGATATGCTGATGATAGCAAATTCAGACCAGTATGTAGATATTGATATTAACGAATACATAAGGGCAATAGAAGGCAGTGATGGCTTAATTATGACAATGTATGCGGATGATCCGAAGTGGTCTTTTATTCAATATGATAAGAAAAAGTATGTAACTATGGTGCGGGAAAAAGAAGTCATTTCCAATGAAGCAACGGTTGGTATCTATAACTTTAAAAGGGGCTCGGATTTTGTTAGGTATGCTCACCAAATGATCGATAAAAATATCCGGGTTAACAATGAATTCTATGTAGCGCCTGTGTACAATGAGATGATTGAGGATGGAAAAAAAGTAAAGTTTTATAATATTGGCCGCGAAGATAATGGAATGTATGGATTGGGGATTCCGGGTGATTTGGAGAAGTTCTTAAATAATAATATTTTAAGGAAGTGGTAGATAATGAAGTTTATTCAATTAGTTCATGATAAATTATTAAAAATTGAAGAATGATAAACGTTGGGGAAAAAGAGAACGTGCACTCTTTTATGGAAACATTTTTGAAGCGCTTTTGAGAAGAAGCGGGAAATCTTCTGTAACGTAATGACAGACTGTTATGTGAAGAAGGAGTATTGGTAAAGATAGGCAGCTTGAGCTCTGTTATACATATGAAAAGGAATGAGGAAAGTATTTATTACAACCTTAATGGTATAAAGGGATATTACAGAGCGATAATAAATTTCACCCCTTGGAAAGGATAAAAAATTGAATGTTTATTTAAATAATAAGGATATTTGTGTCAATAATGAGTTTTATATTGCTCCTGTATATAACGAAATGATTGCGGATGGAAAGAAGTTCGTTTATTACAATGTTGGCAGTGAAGTCAATGGAATGTACGGGCTTGGAATACCTAAGGATTTAAACAAGTTTGTTAATAATCCCATTTCTTTTAATTGGGAAAATTAGGAGAGCTGAAATGAAAAAAATATGTTTTGTTGTTCATGAATTTGGTATGTTTAAAGGACATGGTGGCATAGCAAGCTATATATATTATTTATGTCAAGCAATTTTGAAAAGGCATGATAATGAATTTGAAATACACGTTATTACCTGTATGTATGATGAAAAAAACGAATTAATAAAAAATGCTAACTTTGTATTACATGGAATTGAAGCGCGCTCTGTCGAATGGAAGGGTTCTGAGATATGCAAATTGCTAAAAAAAATAAAACCGTTATGGGTAGAGACTTCTGATTATGAAGGACTTTGCTTAGAAGCAATTATTGATAGAAACGAAGGAGCTGAGGAGCTTAGAAATACTGCATTTATGGTTATTCATCATACCGCATCCAAAGAATGTTTTGAATGGAGTTATTCCATTCATTTTCATAATGCGAATATTTGTATGCAGAATATTCATGCCCGCGAAAAGGCACAATATTTTTTGTGTGATAAAAATATTTTTCCATCAAACTTTTTGTTGAAATATATACAAAAAAATGATGGAGTTAGGAACGGCATCCTGCTGAGATACACTTATGAAAATATATATACAAATAGGAAAGATATGTATCAGAAAGCTGAAAAAAAATTTCACCTAAGTTTTTTCAAAGATAAATTTGTTATAAGCTACATATCAAGAATTGAAGGAAGAAAAAATCAGAAATTATTGATAGATGCATATATAAAATTTAAGCAGGAATCAGACTGTGACACTATTTTGATTATTGCTGGAAATTCCCTTCGCAACGAAGTATATGGCTATGACGAGAGAGAAAGGTTGTATTTTTCAATTCCCAAAGAAGAACGTGATTCCATTCTTTTTTATGATTTTGTAGATAAAGAAATGTATAAGCTTATCTGTTCTGTGACTACAGTTGCAATCATGGCTTCCTTCTTTGAAAATTTTCCAATAGCTATGATGGAATATGTTTATATGGGAATCCCAGTGATGGCGTCCATTTATAGTGGTTGTAAAGATTATATGTTGGGTCATGAAAAATATATGGCTTTTAATCCGTTTAACGTTCATGATTTAAAAGAAAAAATTTTAATATTTTCAAGGCTTTCAGTCAATCAACAGCGTGAAATTGCAAAAAAACAATATGAAAATTTATTCAATCTTTGTTGCGAAAAAAATTCATTGGGTCAGAAGCTTGACATTTATCAAGAAATTTGTGAATTAAAAAAGCAAAGAAATTCATCTCTTTGTGAATGTGCAGTTTATAGTTGCGATGATTTGAAAAAAATTCAAAAAGAGGAAAAATATTGCGAATATATGATAATTCAGGGCATTTATAAAAGAAAAAGCTGTTTAGATTTTATGAAAAAAAACAAATATATTTTTGAAAACATGGATGAAGATAAGATTGTGATTGTGGGGATGAAGACATGGCTTCACCGCAGTCTGGAAGATGCGCTGTGCTATGACGAAATGATAATTATAAGAAAAATTCATATAAAGGCAGATAAGCGTTTAATAGAAAGTTTGAATGAATATCTTACGATTAATTTTCAAAATTATGTATATATACCTTTTTTTTCTGCAAATGATGTTGCACTCCCGAATAGAGATAATAGATATGTGGAATTACTCAATCAACTTTTTATGTTGCGTGAAGGTATTGATTTGAAAATGGAAAGGATCGACTGGTGAATAAAATAAGTTTGTTATTACATGGAGCATATGCAGGAAACGCCTATGAAGAAATTTTTGCTGCAATAGATAATAGTTCTTTGCGTAAAAAGAATAACCTTGAAATTATAAATGTTGTATATAAGGCTGATTATAAAAAAACGTGTAAAAAATTACAGAAAATAGGTAGAAGTGCAGCTGATGTTAAATATGTTTGTGTAAAAGATCTGGTGAATCCCGGATTTTATAATGTAAATCGTCAGATTTATACAGTTCGTAGTGGACTGGCGGTAATAAATAAAGATAGTTTTGTAATTAAACTAAGAAATGATCAATGGATTTCTTTTAATAAACTACTTCTTTTTTTAGATAAAACGAACTGGCTTAATTCATCGGAGCGCAAAATAATTACAACAAACTGTTATACCAGAAAGGATCGTTTATACCATCCATCAGATATGTTTTTATGTGGTTGGCAGCCGGACTTACAACAATATTATAGTTTACCCTTAAGAAAAGAAACCTTTATAGATCTACAAATGAGGGAAGTAGAGCTTGCAAAATATGGAACAAAAGAGGAGTGGCTGACGAAATTTGAATGTCCTGAAAATATGCTATGTAAACATTATTTAGTGGAAAAAGGCTGGCATTTGGCAAATACGCTTTCCGACAGTTACGCTGCGATCAACAAGTTCTTTTGGGTGGTAAATAGTTGGAACATAGATTATAGATGGAATAAAAAAAGGAACCCTGTTTTGAATGCAGGAACAATTATATTACCATGCGTTTATGATATGTCACCATTCTCAGGAGCACCTGTGGAGCATGCTCGATGCTATATGGCGGAAGACTTTGACGGATATAGACGTACAGTTAAAGATAAATGGTTTGAAACTCTTTCTATGGTACTATGGAAAATTAGAACGGATATAAAACCGAAATTAATAGATGTTGGCTATAAAGTCCTTCAATCCAATAAGATACCGGCTTGGTTATTGAATATATTAGTCAGGACAAAGATAAGAACTTTTTGGATAAACTTACGTAATTCGTAGGTGATATGGAGGTTAAAATGAAAGTTGGAATATTAGGTGGAAATGGATTTATTGGTTCTAATCTCTGCTCTTTAATTGCAAAGAATGAAAAGGTTATTAGTTTTGATATACGCGAACCAATTAAACGGAATAATAATATTCAATACATTACAGGCGACTATTTTGATCTGTCATCCATAGAAGAAATTGTCAAAGATGTTGATATTGTTGTACATGCAATTAGTTTATTGAATCCTACAAATTCCAATGAAAAATATATAGTTGGGTATAGCAGAGAAGTTGTGCAATTAGTACATTTGTGCGATTTGATTTCAGTGTATGATAAGAAATTGATTTTTATTTCATCGGGAGGCACTGTGTATGGTGATGCCTATAGTGTTGCCGTAAAGGAGGATTTTGCGACAAATCCTTTGAATCATTATGGAAGCGTCAAAGTATGTATGGAAAATGTTATAAGAACTTTTAGGCATCAAGCAGGATTAAAAGCCTGCATTGCAAGAGTTTCTAATCCTTATGGACAAGGACAGGATTTCCATAAAGGAGTCGGATTTATAGATGCCGTTGTACGGAACGGGATGCAGGGAAATGTGATAGAAGTATGGGGGGATGGGGAAAATATTAGGGATTACATACATATTGATGATGCTTGTAAGATGATTTATGCACTGTGTAAAAACGAAAAGTTAGAAGATATATACAATATAAGTACAGGTATCGGTACATCACAGAATCAAATTATTGCATATGTAAGTCACACACTAGGACCCTTAAGTGTTATATATAAGAGCAAAAGATTAGTTGATGTAAGAGCCTCTATATTGGACAACTCTCGAATACGTAAAATTTATATAGAACCATTAACTCCTATTCGCGAAGGAATTGTAACTTATATAGAATATTTGAAAACACTGTAATCTGCTTATATCTATGAGAGGTCTGCCAAAGTGAAGAAAAGAATTGTTTATATAGATAAACTCAAAACGCTTGCTATTTTTTTAATTTGCTTTATACATTATACTATGTTGAGTCCTTCCTGCTTGGATAATTTTGTAGACATGTTTTGCTTTGCCGGCGTATCTATATTTTTTATGGTCAATGGCGCATTGTTATTGAACAAAAATTATTCGAATAGCAAACATATAAAAAAGACAGTAAATATGTTGATTGTATTGTTTTTTTGGGAAATCATTTCATTGATTTATTTTGCTACTCTATATGGCAGAAATTTTCAGGATTTTTCCATTAAGGATATCATATCGTATTTTTTGGGCTGTATACGATGGGAATTACCGACGGGACATTTTTGGTTTGTTATTGCGCTTGTCAGTATTTATTTGCTATTTCCAATCATAAAGCCGTTTTATGATATGCCAGGAGGAAAGAAAACTTTATTACAAATAATACTATTGATTGTGTTGCTTGATTTTATTCCAAATGATATAGATCATATTCAAAATTATATGATGCAAAAAAATTCTGAATATATTGCGATTGAGTTTTCAATGTTGGATGCATATCTGCCATTTGGAAAATATGGCTATGCACTTGTATACTTTGTATGGGGGGGGATAGTACACAATTATTTTTACGTAGAAAACCGTTTGAAGGATAGTAGATATAGAAAGCTGATAAGAATATTTGCCGTTTTACTGATTTTTGTGGGATGGATTTACATTTATGTAATGAAAGGACTTGCAACGGGATTTTATGGCGAAAATTTTACAAATCTTCCTAATGGCTATGCCTGTTGCGGAACCCTGCTTTTGGCGACAGGTGTATATCTGTCCTTCCTCTTGAATGAGAACGGAAAAGAAATCAAGGCTATCAATATTATTTCTGATAATACCTTAGGAATATATTATATACACTGTTTATTTTTGGCGTTTATTTCTTATCTATTATATCCTCTGATAGAGGAACGTGGGATAATCATAAATTTTATAAAAGCACTTATTGTACTGCTTCTATCATTAGGAACAACGATATTTATCAAAAAAATACCATTGTTAAAAAAACTTGTATGATAAATATTGTTAATGGAAATATTAACGGAGACTGACCTACAAAGGTTCCATTCTGGAATTATTCTGGTTTGATAGCAATGTCACCTTATTTCCCGAAAAATTATACATAGGCTGGTCTCAGGAACTGCTCATAAATAACTCATCAATTCGACTTGTCTAAATGTCCATCTGCAGTATTAGATAATCTTGACGTAATACGTTGCACATGTAATAACTGTGTAGCTTGCATAGGATATCTCTTCGAGGATGCATATTAAAAAACGTAGGTGTAGTGGGATATGGCGAGACTTTTTGATATGTGCAATTGAAGAAAAAGACAAGTCAAGATGTGCAGGTTATTTTCGAACAGTTCCTAGTGCGCCCAGCAAGGGTGTAATGTTTAGCGGGTGGAAATCCCGTCTGATAAGATGCTAACCACGTCACCAGTAGCAAACACTGGACATGCAGTGGCAGCACTATAGGTTAAGCGTGGGAAGTTAGGTAGCAGAGTCATAAGGCATTTTAGTCACGAAAGGTTCAACCAGTGTGCCGACATTGTTAGGAAAGTGGAAGGCACCAATGCTACTTCGTATCATGAGAGTTTATCGTTATGGTGAGATTTCGCACAGTACTGCGGGGTTGAAGATAGCCACGTCACACAATAACATTACGTCAACTGGGGAGAACTTGTATATCTCTGTACATGGTGTGTCTGTACGGTATGTCTGACAACTGACGAAGGAAGACAAAGGGAATACAGGTAGTGAGATTGATGGATAGTAAATATGAAGGCGGGTAATGTCGCCAGAGGGAATCCGAGAGAGGACTGTGTCTTACAGTCTTTCCATGCAAAGCAATACCGAAGAGGAAACATTAACCATACGCAGATGATTTTGTAGTATGCTTCCATACAATTAATTTTGCAAAGAACCGAATGCGGGAAAGCCGCACGTTCGGTTCCATAGAAGGGTGTGGGGAGTAATCCTCACATCTACTCGACAGTTAATGGCAGTGGGATTGATAGGAGATAAATGATGGATTTTAAAATGAAAGACATATGGTTATTTCAAAATATGTTTATGGAGTTAACACGCAGAGAATTAAGAAGTAAATACAAGGGTTCAGTACTTGGTTTTTTATGGACATACATTAACCCATTGTGCCAGATCGTAGTATATGCTTTTTTCTTTTCTATGATTTTTAAAAGTGGAATAGAGTGTTTTTACTTATATTTAATAGTCAGTATGTTTCCATGGAATTTCTTTTCTGGTGGGACAATGCAGGGATTAGGTTCTGTCAGGTATCAGGGGGACCTTGTAAAGAAGATTTTCTTTCCCAGGCAGATATTACCCATGGTATCAGTCACAGTAAATTTGGTGAATATGTTGATTTCTTTTATCATTATTTATGGCGTCTTACTTGTGTCCGGCTGGGGTATAGACTGGAGATTACAGTTATATCTTTTACCTGTGATTTTGACTGAGTACATATTTACCTTTGGATTATCTCTTATTCTGTCTTCTATAGAAGTGTATTTTAGAGACATTGAGCATATTGTATCGGTTATTATGATGGTCTGGATGTATGTTACACCAATGTTTTATAATCTGTCATTTATTCCGGAAGAATTTCTTCCTGCATTTCAGTGTAATCCAATGCTGTATATCATCAGTATGTATCAGCAGATATTGTATTATAAAGTACCACCACAGGCTGGGTATATGCGAAAGGCGTTTATTATATCTTTATGTATGTTAATTACAGGCTGGATCATATTTGGACGTTTAGAGAAGCGATTTGCAGAGGAGTTATAAATTATGGCAAGGGGAAAATATGCATCAGATCGTAAGAATGCGAAGAAAAAGGATGAAAAACGATCTGCCGGGGGAAGGATTACAGATGAAGTATTAGTTGATGTAAGGGACGTATACAAAAGTTTCCGGGTATATTTTGATAAAGGCAGTATGTTAAAGGAAAGATTTGTAAATCCTTCCAGAAGCAGATACGAGAATAGAGAAATCCTAAAAGGTATCTCTTTTCAGATTCATAGGGGCGAAACGGTTGCATTAATTGGTAATAATGGATGTGGCAAGAGTACCACATTAAAGATGTTAACAAAGATTCTTTACCCCAATAAAGGAACAGTAACGGTAAAGGGCAGGGTATCCAGTCTGATCGAACTGGGAGCAGGATTTCATCCTGACATGAGCGGACGGGAAAATATTTATATTAATGGTTCTATTTTAGGTTTAAAGAGAGAGCAGATTGATGAAAGGATTGAAGACATTATTCGTTTTTCTGAACTGGAAGAGTATATCGATAATCCAATCCGTACTTATTCATCCGGAATGTATATGAGACTGGCTTTTTCTGTTGCAATCAATGTAGATGCAGATATTTTACTGATTGATGAGATTTTGGCAGTTGGGGATCAGGCATTTCAGGAGAAATGTATCAATAAATTGAATGAACTCCGAAAAAACGGCGTGACGGTTGTGCTTGTTTCCCATGCAATGGGACAGGTTAATGCAATAGCTGACCGTTGTATCTGGATTGACCAGGGTAAAATTGTTGAGGATGGCCAGACTGAAACAGTATGCGGTCATTATGAAGCAGAGATGGAACGAAGAAGAAATCTGCGTGACAGGCAGGAGGCAGAGGAGCGTGAACAGGAAGGTTATGCGGTTGTGCAGGCGGCTGATCAGCAGAATGAGTCTTCGAAGGAGGCAGAAGAGAAAAAAGAAATAAGAAAGAGTAAGATTTCAGAACGATGGAAAGGTAGCGGCCAGGAGGGGTATTCAACTGCGGCGTTGTGTGCAGCTGCAATAATAGTATTATGCCATGCTGTACAGGATATATATGGAATTGGTTATACTGATGGAAATAATGTTTATCCGGAATTGACCTGGAATATGCGTCTTGCAGGATTCACGCTGTATTCCGTTGGACAAACCGGAATCCCATTAGTATTCATATGTGCAGGGTTTCAATGGTTGCCGAATGATTTTTCATCTTTTGAGAATAGGAAGAATTTTTGGATCAATAGATTTTTGCCTTTTCTATTGTTATGGGAGGTATGGGTATTGGTTTATCAGTTTTATTTTGCGGTCTGCAGCAGAGTGCCGTTTCAGATAACCAGATGGTTGAAGCAGGCATTTTTTATGGAACAGGCTGGGTTACATTACGCTTGGCTGGTGCCTGTCCTTTTATTTTTTATGGCAATAGTTCCGATAGCTGGTAATGTTTTGCAGAGGATAGGAGCAGGAAATCACAGGATTTTTCTGATCGGAGTATGGCTTGTTGTATTCCTGTTTCCGGGATTGGATTTATTTGGACAGGTAAACGGAGGTGTTTCTTCTTTTCACGCATCATTTGATTTTATCTGTTATCTGTTTTACTTTTATCTTGGATATTATCTTTCACTGTATGTCCGAAGAATATGGAAAGGAAGTAAAGAAATAATATTTTATGCCTTATTATTGGTGTTTACCGTTGTTTCACAGCTAATATTCCAAAACAGCCGGTTATCTTATTTAGTAGGATATTCATATTTTCCAGTCTCAATTATGGCATTACTGGAGTTTGATCTTGTTACCCGGTTGAAGTTAAATACTAAATTTAGTCAGATAATGAATGAAATGGGAAATTGCGCTACTGGCATATTTTTTATTTACAGGCCAGTACAGGAATTCATCCTGAAATGGTGGATTAATACATTTGATGGGATGTTTGCATTAAGAGTCTGCTTACTATGGATTAGTTCCCTGGCAGTGAGCGCAAGTATCGTTTATGGAGTAAGGAAGATTCCATATGTTGGAAGGCTGCTGTTTGGATAGTGTTTTTAACGGCTTTTTAATGTTGAATGAATAAAATAGAACAAATTTTCTAACTGCCCCTTGACAGAGTCGGGTAAAAGACGTACAATAGTTCAAAACGTATGTTTTGCCATGCGGCAGGCAATGATGGTCTGTTTCATTTGCTTATTAAGCATATACAAGCTAAGCAGACCATCATAGTCATTTCATAGCCTGAAATTAATAAGCGAAAAGAGGTCATACATGGGCACAAAAGACGCAAAAGCGAAAGAATTTCTATCCGACAATGAGAGGTTTGCGGACCTCTTCAACTACTACCTGTTTGGTGGCAGGCAGGTGATCAGGCCGGAGGATCTCGAGGAGAGGGATACGACGGAAGTACTTTCCTTATATGGCAGGGATAAGAAGGAAATACAAAAACAGAAGTGGCGGGACTTACTAAAACATGCTATAATAAAAGCGACAAAGACGGCGGTGTTCGTCCTTCTCGGGATAGAGAACCAGAGTGATATCCATTATGCGATGCCTGTCAAGAATATGAGTTACGATGTTATGAACTATGGAGCGCAGGTAACGGAGGCATCAGCGCGGCATAAAAAAGATAAGGAATACAGTTCAGATGCGGAGTTTCTTTCGGGGTTCAGGAAAGAAGACAGACTGACACCGGTAATAACATTAACCGTGTACTGGGGAGCGGACGAATGGGATGCGCCAAGGAGTCTGCATGAGATGTTTGCGGTGTCTGATCCGCAGATCCTAAAATATGTGGATGATTATCACTTACACCTGATCGTGCCAGGTGAGATAACAGATTTTGACAGGTTCCGCACATCGCTGCGGGAAGTACTGGAAATCATAAAGGCATCTGATGACAGGAAGAAGATGAAGGAAGTACTGGAAGGAAATCCAAGATTCAAAAGCTTGGAAAACGAGGCGGTTTCGGCGATCAATGTATTCACTGGTCTGAAAATCCCAGTGAATAAAAAGGAAAGGAAGACAGATATGTGCAAAGCGTGGGAAGACCAGAGACGTATTGATAAAGCGGAGGGAAAGATAGAGGGAAAGGCAGAAGATACAATTGATCTTCTTGAGGATATCGGAGAGTTATCAACAGAACTTAGAAGGCTGATCATGGAGCAGACAGATCTGGAAGTGCTTAAGAACTGGCTCAAACTTGCAGCCAGGGCGAAATCGATCGAAGAGTTTGAGAAGGTGGCAGGGCTGTTGGAGAGGGTCTGAGGATTATTCCTCCCCAACTTTCTCCAGCGTAAAGATAAATTCCGTCCCCACGCCCTCCGTGCTGACCACATTGATATTCTCATTGTGGGACTGGATGATCTCTTTGGTGATGGAGAGTCCGAGACCGGTTCCCTTTTTATCTTTGCCGCGTGAGAGGTCTGTCTTGTAGAAGCGGTTCCAGATCAGCCGGATGCTGTCCTTGGGGATGCCGATGCCGTTATCCTTCACAGAGACCAGCAGCTTGTTGGATTTCTCCACGGTTTCGATTTTAATCGAAGAGTTCTTGTGGCTGAATTTGATGGCGTTGTCCACCAGGTTGTAGAGCACCTGCTGAATCTTTACCATGTCGGCGTTCACGTACATCTCGTCTCCGGTGAGAACGAGTTCGATAGATATCAGCTTTTCACGGCAGGTTCCCTCGAAGGTCATTGCCGTATTTTTGATGATCTGATTGATGTCAAAATTGCTCCGGTCAAGGATCAGTCCCTTTGTGGTCAGGTTGTTGAGCGTGAGCAGGGAGTTGGTCAGCTTTGTCAGGCGGTCCGTCTCATTCAGGACGACACGGATATATTTCTCATGCATCTCGGGAGGAATCGTGCCGTCGAGCATCGCTTCGAGATATCCGCGCATAGAAGTGAGCGGTGAGCGGAAATCGTGGGAAATGTTTGCCACGAGACGTTTCTGGTTATCCTCGCTCTTGGCCACTTCGCTGGCCATGTAGGCGAGCGAGGCGGCGAGATATCCGATCTCGTCCTCGCTGTCAACCTGGAACTCATATCTGAAATTCCCGATGGCGTACTGTTCTGTCGCGTGTGTGATTTTGCGGAGCGGCAGATATACCATCTCTGTGAAGAAGAGCAGGATGATCAGCGACAACAGAAAGAGGATGACCAGTGTGATGTAGGATATATTCAGAAGCGAGTTGCAGGAGGACTGCAGATTGTCAACGGATGCGTGGATGATCACATAACCCTTCACTTTATATTTGGAAGTGATCGGTGCGAATGCGGAGATCATTTCCTTGTCGAACATACCAAAAAAATTCCCTGTTGTGTAAAAGGAGTTTCCTGTGATTGTAGGGCTGAAATTGGGGATCGTGGCAGGGTTTTCAATCTCAAGCGGAGAGCTGGAATCCAGCACAATCAGCCCCGACGGATTGACAATCCAGATCGAGGCATCCAGGAAGGTGCCGATTGCCTCAATCTGACGCCACACGGATTCGAGAGTAATCTCGCTGTTGTATAAATCCGCGGCGTAGGAGTCGGCGATCAGCAGCGCTTCTTTATATAGGGAGTCGGCACGCTCGCGCTTCATGTGCTCGAGTGTCATGCTGGATGAAAAGGTCGCGACGACAATAAAACCAAAAAAAGCAAAGATAAAATAAGCCAGTACGAATTTTAAGTAGAGTGTCCGTTTCAATGAAAAACCTCATTTCCGGTCAGTTTTTGACCTCAAATTTATAACCGACACCCCAGATCGTCGATATGCGCCACGATTCGTGATCCTTGATCTTTTCGCGCAGACGCTTGATATGCACATCAACGGTGCGCGTGTCGCCAATATAATCATATCCCCAGATCTGGTTGAGCAGCTGGTCTCTGGTGTACACATGATTTGGAGACGCAGCGAGAAAATACAAAAGTTCCAGTTCCTTGGGGGGCATATCCACCGTTTTTCCGTGATAAATCACGGAATAGTTGGTGAGGTTGATCGTGAGATCGGGATAGCTGACCTGCTTGGCATCGGAGACCGGTTCGGCGGGAGGTGCGGCCTTGTAGCGGCGCAAAACAGCTTTTACGCGCGCGACGAGCTCCTTTGTGTCAAACGGTTTTTCCAGATAATCGTCCGCGCCGAGCTCCAGGCCAAGTACCTTGTCAAACACTTCGCCCTTTGCCGACAGCATGATGATCGGCGTCTGTGATTTCTGGCGGACTTCGCGGCACACCTGATAGCCGTCGATTCCCGGCAGCATCAGGTCAAGCAGAATTAGATCCGGTGCAAAACTGTTTGCTTCCTGCAGTGCGGATTCCCCGTCGTATACAATTTTCGTCTCAAAACATTCCTTTGTCATATACAAAGAAATCAGTTCTGCAATATTTTCATCATCGTCAACAATCAATATTTTTTGTTTGTTTGCCATTTTTTCCATCCTTTTCGTTTTATTTAAATTCTGCGATCGTCACGCCGGCATCCCCCTCGCCGTACTCGCCAAGGTGGAATGATTTCACATAGGAGACGCGTTTCAGGTGCTGCTGGACGGCCTGTCTCAATGCCCCTGTTCCCTTGCCGTGCACGATGCGCACGCTGGGCGCGTGGGACAGATAGGCGTCGTCGAGGTATTTGTCAAGCTCTGAGAGCGCTTCGTCCACTGTCTTTCCGAGCAGATTGATCTCCATGGAGATGGTGGCAGCCTTGGACATGCCGATATTGCCGCCGGAGCTCCTCTTCGAGCCGCCTGCGCCGCCGTAACCTTTTTTGTAGGCGGCAGTGCCTGTCATTACATCCTCGTTGATCAGCACCAGATCCCTGATATTGACTTTGGATCGGATGATACCGCACTGCACAAAGAGATCGCCCTTCGCGTCCGGTTTGGAGGAGACAGTACCCTTTAAGCCCATGGACACGACTTTTACCATATCCCCGAGCTTGATCTGGGTGGGTTTTAAGACTTTATGCGTCGGTTTCTCCTGCGTCGTTGTGAGTTTTGCGTTTTTCTCTGAAATCTTGTCACGTACCTTGGTCCGCGCTTTCTCCAGATCCTGGATAGAAGTCTTGTTGACGCTGACTTTCTGGAAATCCCGGATCGTCTCGTCCGCGACATCCTTTGCCTCCTGCAGGATTTTGCGCGCCTCCTCGTTTGCCTCGCGCAGGATCTTGTCCTTCTGCGCGTCGAGGCGCTCCTGTTTCTGTTCCAGCTTCTTTTTCAGGGACTCGATCTCAGCCTTGTAGCTCTGAATCTCGTTGCGCTCGTTTTCGATTGTGCGCCTGCTTGTCTCGAGATCGGCAAGAAGGTCCTCGAAGCTCTCGTCCTCCTCGCTGATGTGCTCCCTGGCGGACGCGATGATCTCGTCCGGCAGACCGAGTTTTGATGAGATGGCAAAAGCGTTGCTCTTGCCGGGAATGCCGATGAGCAGACGGTAAGTCGGGCGGAGTGTCTCCACGTCAAACTCGCAGCAGGCATTTTCCACGTAGGAGGTCGTTAGTGCAAACACCTTGAGCTCGCTGTAGTGTGTAGTCGCCATCGTGCGGATTCCCTTGTCGTGCAGGTGCTTTAAGATCGCGATGGCGAGCGCAGCCCCCTCTGTCGGGTCGGTTCCGGCACCGAGCTCATCGAAGATGCAGAGAGAATTTTCATCCGCGTTTTTCAGGATGGAGATCGTGTTTGTCATGTGTGCGGAGAAGGTCGACAGGTTCTGCTCAATGCTCTGCTCATCACCGATGTCCGCGTACACTTCCGTGAAGATGCCAAGTTCGGAGCGGTCGAGAGCCGGTATGTGAAGCCCGGACTGTCCCATCAGCACAAAGAGTCCTACAGTCTTTAAGGATACAGTTTTTCCGCCGGTGTTAGGGCCTGTGACAACTAAGAGATCGAAATCCCTGCCGAGGTTGATATCGATGGGAACGACCTTTTTCTTGTCCAGTAACGGGTGGCGTCCTTTGCGGATGTTGATGTAGCGGTCTTTGTTGAACAGCGGCCGCGCCGCGTTCATGTCGACAGCAAGTCCGGCCCTTGCAAAGATAAAATCAAGCTTTGTCAGCAGCCGGAAGTTGTTGGCAAGCTCCTCAGTGTGCTCCCCTGCACTGGCGCTCAGTTCGGCGAGAATGCGCTCGATCTCTTCCTTTTCTTTCAGCGCGAGCTCCTTGAGCTGGTTGTTTAGCTCCACAACGACAGCAGGCTCGATAAACAGTGTGGAGCCAGTGGAAGACTGGTCGTGGACCATCCCGGGGACATTTCCCTTGTGCTCGGACTTGACGGGAATACAGTACCGGTTGTTGCGCATCGTGACCACTGCGTCCTGCAGGTAAGTGCGGCAGCTTCCGTTCACCATGTTTGTGAGCTGGCTGTGTATTTTTTCGTTGGTCAGATGGATGCTGCGCCGGATATGCTTGAGCGTCGGGCTTGCATCGTCAGCGATTTCCTCCTCGGAGATGATGCAGCGGTTGATCTCGTTCTGGAGCGGTGTCAGCGGCTCAAGGTTTGCAAAATATTCCTGTAAGCTGTCTGTGATCTCCTCGTCGTGCTCCGAGCGCGCAAAGGTTTTTGCCCTCGCTGCACAGGCGAGGGAGGCTGAGATTTTCAGCAGTTCTACGGCGGAGAGGGCGCTCCCGATCTCCAGCGATTTGATGCTGAAGCTGATGTCCTTGTTGCCGCTAAAGTGGATGCGTCCGCCCTTGACCAGACGGGTAAATGCGTCGGCAGTCTGCTGCTGCGCCTCCTCAATCTCTTTGATGTCTGTCATCGGTGTCAGCTTCTGGCAGAGCTCCTTTCCGGGAGCAGAGCTTGCCTTGTCGACGAGCAGACTGATGATTTTATGATATTCCAGTATGCGTAATGCTTTGTTGTTCATCAGAAATAGTCCTCCATAATGATCCAGGTCCGCGGATTTGGAAATGGATGTCACATTTCTGCAGTGCGGGCCTGGTGCAGTTTTCAGTAAATTCCCCGAATGCCGGTGTCGCCGTCGAGGGTGTTCATGTTATATAATAATAAAATATCCGTTATGCTTGTATGATCTGAGAGAAATGAGGAGGGGCCGTCTCTGTAATATCTGGTGTCAAACACGTAGATTTTCCTGTAATGGTGTGCGAGAAACGGCACCATGGAATTGGCGTAGCTGTCTTTGATCAGCATGAGTTCCTCCTGCGAGTCAGCTGCCTTGTTCTCAATCTCAATCAGCGGATGGATATTGTTGAGGAAAAGGGAGTATTTGTCCTTCTCCGTTACATAGTCAAGATTGTACAGGCTGTCGGTCACTTCGCCTGTATCCACGTAGGTGACAGTGAGGTCGTCCCCGGGGTTGGTGTATATTGTGATGGTGTCCTTCTTGTGGCTGTAATCATTCACTTTGGAGTACAGCGTGCCGGCAAACTCTTCTGTGACAGTCTGTGCTGTCAGCGATTCGAGCGCTGTCGGTGTGAGCCCTTTTGCATCACAGTAGGCGAGATAGCCGTAGTAGGCTCCAAGTGTCGTCCAGTGATGATCCGTGCGGTAGTACAGCTGTCCCTGGGAAGCGCCGTCAAATAGCCAGTCCGTGCAGTCGATCGCAGGGATGCCTGTCGCGTCGTAGATGGCGGATGCGGTCTCTGTCTGACTGGAAGCGGGAGCGTGTGTGGGAAGCTTGTCACTGTATATGGTGACGGCGGTCGGCACGAGCATTAAGCGCACATCAACCTTCGTCCGGTCAATCTTGTCGTAAAATCTGACAAGTGTGTCAGTTATGCGGTCAGTGTTTTCCGGCGCTGCATAAGGTTCAATAAAATAATCGTCCTTCCCCACATAAACGCGGTTGATCTCCCGTCTGCCGCATGCGATCTCCGCGCCGCTTTTGAGCCCCACAAAAAAATCCCTCTGCGGAAAGTGGTCAGCGAGCCAGTCATTCAGCGAGTCCGTGTACGTTCCGTCAAGCAGTGTCCTGACAGAGAAGGCTGGGAATTTTGCGAGGTATCTGTTTTCATTTTCAGAAAATTCTCTTTTGGGACTGGCGAGAAGGCAGACCGACAGTGATAAGATACCGATGCAGAGCAGACATACGACAGTCCTTTTTATTTTTATATTCGTAAGCATTAATAGACCCTTTATTCTTTATTTGCGTGATCGTGTTTTTATCTGATTCCTGTTTAAAATCGAAAGTACAAAAACGGATTGTAAGTGTCGCTGACCATGTACGCGGTTGAAAGCAGAAACAGCAGCAGGACACCTGCGCCTACGCAGGCGGACAATATCCTGTTTTTTTTCATGCTGAGTGCCGATGCCTTCCGGCAGAGCCATGGATACACCGGGCAGGCCAGAATACACGCGATGACGATCACAATACCGTAATTGCCAAGATACCAGAGAAAGCGGGTATCAGCCAGTTTGAATGAAGCAAAGGAGAAGAGCAGGCTGATATAGCGCCCAAGCTCTCCCATGTCGGTGACTGCAAAGATCACAAATCCAAACACGACAATCATAAATGCATAAGTATGCTGAATCCACCTGGGCAGTCTGGCCAGCGCCTTTCCCCAGAGATACTTTTCGAGCATGAGCAGAATACCGTAGTAAACGCCCCACAGGATAAAATTCCACGATGCCCCATGCCATAATCCTGTCAGAAACCATACCACCGCGATATTGAACAGATGGCGGGGCACGCCTCTTCTGTTTCCGCCGAGCGGAATATATACGTAGTCGCGGAACCATGTGGACAGCGAAATATGCCAGCGCCGCCAGAAATCCGTCACCGAGACGGCTGTCAGCGGGTAATTAAAGTTTTCATTATAATGAAAGCCGAGCATTCGTCCCATTCCGATTGCCATATCGCTGTAGGCGCTGAAGTCGAAATAGAGCTGCAAAGTGAAGCAGAGTGCACCGAGCCACGCCGTTGCCACGCTTGTGTCCGCAGCGCCCAGCACGCGGATTTCCTCCCAGAGAGCCCCGGCCTGATTGGCAATGAGCACTTTCTTGAACAAACCCATCATGAAGCGCAGAAGACCCTGCTCAAACCCGTCATAGGAAAGCTTTCTGTCGTGAAGCTGTTCCTGAATGTCGGAAAAGCGCACGATCGGGCCAGCCACCAGCTGCGGAAACATCGACACGTATGTGAGGTACGCGGGATAGCTGTGCTCCGCCTTCACCTCGCCGCGGTACAGATCGATGATATAGCTCATGGTCTGAAAGGTATAAAAGCTGATGCCGACAGGCAGATGGATTCCGGGCTGTGCAAACTGTGTGCCGAGCAGTCCGTTTACGGAAGCGACGGCAAAATCCGCATACTTGAAAAAGGCAAGGATCAGCAGGTTAATGCAGATACTGCAGCACAGGAAAAAGGTTCGTCTGCACCTGGTGGTGCCGAAGCGCTCCATAAGCCGTCCGTTTGTGTAGTCCAGCGCGGTGGAAAAAAGCATCAGGAGAATGTACAGCGGCTCCCCCCACGCGTAAAAAATAAGGCTGAAAATAAGCAAAATCCCATTTTTCCATGAAAATGGGACCGCATAGTACAAAATCAGGCAAAGCGGCAGGAAAAAAAACAGAAATGGGATACAGCTAAAGACCATAATAATCCTCCGCTAAAACAATCCGCCTTCAATGATATCTGTAATGGCATCTGCATTGTCAGATATCACAAGCCATATGTAATTATCCTTTGTCTGAACACTGCTTTTCTCTACGATTGCAAACTGTTCAGGAAGATAGTTTTCCATCTCATTCTTTTTCTCTTCCACGACGGTCTGGAGACTGTCTGTGAGTCCCTCCAGGTCATCCGTATTTTTGACCTTCATGATGATGATGGTCTCTGCCTGTGCGGCGTCCTCCGACATGGAGAAGACGTATTCCTCGAGCGTTGCGGCATCGATGCCATAATAGTTGGAGATGAAATCGTCATCCATGCATTGCGGAGATTTCAGGGATACGGACTGTTCGATTTCCTGGTAAACCTCCTTGATCGATTTGGCATCTGCCGTGTCGGAATTGTTCGCGGTCTGTGTTGTATTGGCAGCGGCGGTCTGGTCAGCGGTGCCTGAAGCCGGTACAGTATTGTCTGAGCATCCGGTGCAGAGCAGCGCAGCAGCTGCGAGGACTGCCATGGCTTTCGTAGTTTTTGTTGTAGACATGATTATTCTCTCCCTTTTGTTGCCTGAGAAGTATTGGTTTCTAATATGGTATCCATTTTTGATTTTGAATCGTTTGAGGCTTCAGATTCAGCTCCCTTCTGGTCTGCTGCCTGCGCATTTGCATAGTCAATGAGTGCTGACTCCCACAACGTGTAGGCAGAGCTGGAGAGGTGGACGAAACCGTCACTGCAGTATTCCTCGGCAAGATTTCCTTTTCCGTCAGATATGGGAGTACACAGATCGACGTATCCCCATCCGTTTTCTTTTGCCATTTCCTGCAAAAGAACATTGTACTGCGCGAGATTCTCGTTGTTCAATTTCCCTTTACCCTGATTCTCGAGCGTGTATGTTACGCTGATGATATGGATCTCGATGTCCGGTGAAGTCTCCAGGATCTTGCCGATCAGTTCTTTGTACTGGTCGCGTGCGCCTTCAAGTCCGAGGATGCTGATATCGTTCATCCCGAGGAGGATAAAGGCACGTTTGCTGCCAATGAGGGGAATCGCGTCCCATACCTGACATTTTTTTCCTTTGTACATCGGATGGACGTTATTATCCACAACCGGCTTCATGGCATTGAATGCCGAGTAACTTCCCACCGCCAGGAACTGGATGTCATGCACGCAGGATTTCTGTTTGGCACTGTAGTTTCGGAAACCTACCATGATAGAGTCGCCGACAAAAACGGAATCGCTGAAATATGCTGCGAGTTCCTCGGCGGTCAGAACCTCTTTGGTCTGGGATTCAACAGTCTGGGAATCTTTTGAATGGGATTCTTCTGTCTGGGTTTCATCCGTTGCGGCGTATACATATCCTCCTGAAAGATTGCTGAAAGTGAGTATTGTCGTAAGTGCAGCGCACAAAAGTGTTTTTCTTTGTATCATTATTTTTTTCATAATTCTTCCTCTTTATCGTCCGTGTTAATGAAATATGCTCATACAAAGCATATTCTAACATTTTTTTTATATTCCTACAAGGTATTTTTGAGTAGTATTGTGGTGAAATTTTTGCCAAAATTCAAAATGCATTGACCATGGAAAATCTATCGGCTATACTATGAAAGGAGAAGGGAGGAAAGACAAGATGCGGATGAATGGTGAAAAGGATGATAATTCGGAATCTCCCGAGGCAGCGAGTGATTTTGAGTTTCTGCAGGAGAAGATCAAGGAACGGCCTGTCAACAAAAAGAAGCTTTTGAAACGGACGATCATCACGGCATCCATGGCAGTGCTTTTCGGTCTGCTTGCCTGCCTGTCATTTTTATTGCTGGAGCCTGTTCTCAACAACTGGCTGTATCCCGAGGAGGAGCCGGAGAGGGTGATATTTCCGCAGGAACAGAACGAGATGCTTCCCGAGGATATGCTGACAGAGGGAACCACTGCGGGCCAGGAAGAAACAGAGGAAAGCGAGACGGAGGAAAGTCATGGTTCTTCTCAGAGCAGCAGTGAGGGAGCGGGGACAGAGACAGGTGAGACAGTGTCGGAAAGCAGTGTCAATGAGTCTGGGTCAGACGGGGAGAGCCCGGATGTGAAAGCTTCCGGTCAGGAAGACGATGTAGAAAACCCGGATGAAACCGGCGTGATTGGGGAGAACCCAGGTGAGGATGCTTCCAGTATAGATATAGAGGGGATGAGTGCGGGAAGTCTGGCGGAAAATCCGGAGGAGACGACACCGTACGAGCTGCTAAAGCCCTATCAGACACAGTATGAGGAGCTGTATAAGATTTACAGAGAGGTTGAGTCAGGCATGGTGACAGTCACAGCGGTGCATTCTGATGTGGATTGGTTTAACAACACATATCAGAGCGAGGGTACGACTGCCGGTGTCATCATCGCGAACAATAACCGGGAGCTCCTGATACTCAGCAGAAAATCATCGCTGGATGGTGCGGAGACGATCAGAATCAGTTTCTGTGACGGCACGGATGCGGAGGCTGTGATTAAGCAGTATGATCAAAATACAGATCTCGCAGTTCTGGCTGTGGATTTGAAATATATCGGAGGGAACACGCTGGATTCCGTCACTGTTGCAGTGTTGGGAAGCTCCATTTCTTCCGGCATTACAGGTTCGCCGATCATAGCGGTCGGGAATCTCTTTGGCTACAAAGATACGGTTTGTTACGGAATGGTCACATCAAAAGGCAATGTTGTCACAATGGCGGACAGTGAGTACAAACTGATGACGACGGATATCTATGCGGGCACGAATCCCAGCGGTATTATCGTAAATATGAAGGGGGAAGTGATCGGTATCATCGACAATAGCCATAACCATGATGATACCAGGAATCTGCTTTCGGCAGTGGGAATTACCGAGCTGAAGGGACTGATCTCAAAGCTTTCCAACGGGGAGCAGATACCCTATCTTGGAATATACGCACAGGATATCTCCGCACAGGCAAGAACAGAGATGGGGCTTCCGCAGGGAGCCTATATCGTTGATATCGATATGGATTCGCCCGCTATGCGGAAAGGGATTCAGAAGGGGGATATAGTGGTGCGTGTCGGTCTACAGGATATCAGGAGTGCCGCAGATTACATGAATGTACTGCGGAATGTCCAGGCGGAGAGCAGCATAAATATAGTAGTGCAGCGGGCAAGCGTTGACGATTATGAGGAAATGCATTTTGTGGTGCAGGCAGAATAGCCGGAAAGGATTGAAGGAAAATGAAATATATCAAAGATTACAAAGATGGAGACCGGGTATTTGACATCTATTTTTGCAAGTTCAAGAGCTCGGCAGTGACCAAAAATGGAAAGAGCTATGACAATGTGATCATTCAAGACAGGACAGGCACGCTCGATGCCAAAATCTGGGATCCCAATAACGTCGGGATTGCTGACTTTGAGGCGATGGATTATATCGAGGTGTACGGTGATGTCACAAGTTTTAACGGTGCACTGCAGGTCAACGTGAAGCGCGTGCGCAAATGCGGGGAGGGGGAGTACGACGAGAGTGAGTATATGCCTGTGAGCAGGAAGAATCTGGACGAGATGTACACCGGGCTGCTCAAGATTATTGACAGTATTCAAAATACATATTTACAGGCGTTATTAAAAAAATTTTTTGTGGAGGATGAAGCGTTTGCACTCAGGTTCAAGAGGGCGTCGGCGGCAAAATCTGTCCACCATGGTTTTATCGGCGGCCTGTTGGAGCACACGCTCGGCGTCACAAAGCTCTGTGAATATTACTGTACTGCATATCCTGTCCTGAACCGCGATCTGCTGCTCACTGCGGCGATCTGTCACGATATAGGAAAGACGAGGGAGATCAGCGCATTTCCCGCAAATGACTACACGGACGAGGGGCAGTTTCTGGGACATATCGTGATGGGATCGGAGATGATCGGACAGAAGGTGGGAGAAATACCAGGCTTTCCGCCGGTGCTTGCGATGGAATTGAAACATTGTATTCTGGCGCATCACGGTGAGTACGAATTCGGATCGCCCAAAAAGCCGGCCCTCATAGAAGCGTTGGCGCTCAACTATGCAGATGATACAGATGCAAAGATGGAGACGTTCACCGAGATTCTGGAGTCTTCACAGGAGGCTGGCTGGCTTGGCTACAACAGATTGTTTGAGTCAAATCTGAGGCGGACCGTGTGAGAAGAAGTGATGGGGGATTGAATTGGAATACAGAAAAGATGATATCGTAACATTGGAGATTGACGATATGGGAGTCGATGGGGAAGGCATCGGGAAGATTGATGGCTTTCCCTTTTTCGTGAAGGATGCTGTGATCGGCGACCGGGTGGAGGCAAAGGTTATCAAAGTAAAAAAGGGCTATGCATACGCCCGGCTGATGAAAGTGGCCACACCCTCCCCGGACCGCACAGAACCGCGATGTCCCTGTCACAGGCAGTGTGGCGGCTGTCAGATACAGGCGCTGGATTATAAGGCGCAGCTGAAGTTTAAGGAGAATAAAGTAAGAAACAATCTGAGCAGGATCGGCGGTTTTTCCAGAGAGCTGCTTGATCAGGTAATGGAACCGATCGTGGGGATGGAGGAGCCTTATTACTACAGAAACAAGGCGCAGTTTCCGATTGGTGCGGATAAAAATGGTGAGCCGGTGGCGGGATTTTACGCCGGAAGAACGCACTCCATCATAGCAAATACAGATTGTGCGCTCGGTGTGAAAGAGAACAGGGTAATTCTTGAAATCCTGTTGGATTACATGAAAAAATATAAGGCGGCACCGTACAATGAGATGACCGGAAAAGGACTTGTCCGCCATATTCTGATCCGAAAAGGGTTCACGTCGGGAGAAATCATGGTGTGCATCATCATAAACGGCGACGAGCTTCCGCATGAGGACAAGCTGGTTGATGCACTTAAAAAAGTCAGGGGCATGACGAGCATTTCGATCAATGTCAACAAAGAGAATACCAATGTGATCATGGGGAAAAAGTGTCGCACGATCTGGGGACAGAGCACGATCAGCGACGTGATCCATATGCGTAGTATGGAGAGTATCGATGCCGGAGAGGATATAGTGTCCCCTGACGACAGCGGGATAACATTTGCCATATCGCCGCTGTCCTTTTATCAGGTCAATCCGGTTCAGACGGAAAAGCTTTACAGCATTGCGCTGAGCTATGCGGGACTGACTGGGACGGAGACAGTGTGGGACTTATATTGCGGGATTGGAACCATCAGCCTGTTTATGGCGAGACAGGCAGGGCAGGTTTACGGCATCGAGATCGTTGAGCAGGCCATCGTGGATGCGCGGGAGAATGCGAAGCGAAACAATATCAGGAATGCCAGCTTCTATGTGGGAAAGGCGGAGGAGGTGCTGCCAAGGCTCTATCAGGAGGAGGGCATCTGCGCGGATGTGATCTGTGTAGACCCGCCGCGCAAGGGATGTGATGAGGCCTGTCTGGCGACAATCGTGAAGATGGCACCGAAACGAATTGTCTATGTAAGTTGTGACAGCGCTACGCTCGCGCGGGATTTGAAGTATCTGTGCGCGAATGGGTATGTGCTGCGGCGCGCCAGGGCTGCGGACTTATTTCCGAATACTGTGCACGTAGAGTCAGTAATAATGATGCAGCTTGTGGAAAAATGAAGAATTTGGCACTAAGAACCACAACATCTTGTGGTTTGAGGGCGAAAATTGGCGAAAAATCCAACCAATTTTTGCCCTCTTTTTTTGCCCGATTTTATAGATGCAAGTGCCCGTTTAACGACGATCACGGGGCGAAAAACGGTTTTGGGCAGGATTTGGAGAAAAAATGATGAAAAATGCGGAAAGGAGGTGAGGTAAAAAATGGAGAAGAAACAACACCCAAGTTATGGGATGCTCCAGTTGTCAAGATCATCGATTGGAGGAAATGGTACAGCATTGTTTGGCAGTTCCATCATGCACAATGATGTCATCCGGCTGACCATCTCAAATGGATTTATGGAGCGGGAGGACAGTCAGGACAGGTACTATGTAAAGACCAGCAGGAAGAACTGTATCGTAGAGGTGGATATGTCCTACACTCAGTTTGCGGAAGCGATCACGTCGCTGAACATGGGTGATGGCGTTCCGGTGACAATCACGAACATCGGAGGGCAGCCTGTTCCCAGATGTCCTTACGAGGACAAACAGAAATTGATGAGGAAGGAGGTTGAGGACGCTGTGGATGATATCGCTCGAAATCTGATAAAGGATGCTGCGGAAGTAAAGAAACTGCTTGATGAAAAGCGTGTGCTGAGCAAGAGTGACCGGGAGTGGATTGTGAATGTACTCAAAGATGCAGGCCAAAGACTGAGCAGTGACATTCCGTTTCTGAATGAGTTATTTCAGGAGCAGATGGACAAAACAGTGAGTGAGGCGAAGGGAGAATTTGAAAGTTATCTGCAGAATAAGATGAACAGCATCGCACTCGAAGCGCTGGCTGGACGTATTTCAGATGATGGGATTCGTCCGACGGTGAAGTGTGAATCTATAACGTGATTTTTGGGCGCACTACCCCCTTGGTGGAAAA
>CAMWTP010000002.1 GCA_947177165.1 uncultured Lachnospiraceae bacterium | reverse complement strand
AAATCTAAAGCTTCACACCGAAGAACGCAGGGGCAGCGTTCTTCACGGATTGTTTTTGAAGTGGAAAGGCATGGGCATATCATGATCAATTTTAACGTACCGCCATTTACGGGCAGGGAGATGGAATATATCAGACAGGCAGTAGAAAATCAGAAAATATGCGGGGACGGTCCATTCACGAGGAAGTGCAGTGAGTGGATTGAGGAGTATACGGGTATGGCAAAGTGTCTGCTGACACCCTCCTGCACACAGGCAACTGAGCTTGCGGCGCTGTTGATTGATATCAGGGAGGGGGACGAGGTCATCATGCCTTCCTACACCTTTGTGTCCACTGCGGATGCATTTGTGCTTCGCGGTGCGAAGGCAGTCTTTGTCGATATCAGACCGGATACCATGAATATTGACGAGACTTTGATCGAGCAGGCGGTGACGGACAGGACGAGGGCGATTGTTCCTGTCCACTACGCGGGTGTGGCCTGTGAGATGGATGCGATCATGGACATTGCGGCGCGGCACAATCTCTTTGTGGTGGAGGACGCTGCGCAGGGAATCGCGGCGACATACAAGGGAAAACAGCTCGGTGCAATCGGTGATTTCGGGTGTTATTCTTTCCATGAGACCAAGAATCTGAGCATGGGCGAGGGCGGCGCGCTGCTGATAAAGGATGAGCGGTACGTCAGCGAGGCGGAGATTATCCGGGAAAAGGGCACCAACCGCTCGCAGTACTATCGGGGACAGGTAGACAAATACCGCTGGATGAACTATGGCTCTTCCTATCTGCCAAGTGACATGAACGCCGCTTATCTCTGGGCGCAGATTGAGCTGATCGGGGAGATTACCGCCAGGCGTGTGGCGCTGTGGGAACAGTACGATGAGCTGCTGCAGCCACTGCGGGAACGCGGGATACTGGAACTGCCCCATGTGCCGGAGGGCTGTGTGCACAACGGTCATATGTACTATGTCAAGACGAAGGATTTGGAGGAGCGCACAAGACTCATCGATTTTCTGAAAGCGAACGGTATCTGGGCCGTATTCCACTATGTGCCGCTCCACTCGGCACCGGCAGGGCTCAGGTTTGGCAGGTTTTCGGGTGAGGATGTGTACACGACAAGGGAAAGTGACAGGCTGGTGCGTCTGCCGATGTTTTATGCGCTGACGTCAGATGAGGTTGACTATATCGTAAGTAAAGTGAAGGAGTTCTATCACATATGATGGATGACCGCACAGGAGTAAAGGCGGCGAAAGTGTGTGGTGCTTTTGTTTTTACCTTTTTGCTTGCGCTGCTTTTGACTGTCCAATTTGATTTTTATTATGATTTGAATGACGATACCATGATCAAGGATATTGTATCAGGTGCTTACACAGGCCAGCCGAGCGGCTATTGTATACAGATGCTGTATCCTCTGGCGTGGTGTCTTGCGCTTTTTTACAAGGCCATCCCGTCAATTCCATGGTATGGCTTGTTTTTGTGTCTGTGCCAGTTCGGCGTGGTACTCCTGATAGCGGTGAGGCTTCTCTCTATCATGCGGAGCGCGAAAGAGGGAGTGATGGCACTTGCGGCGGAGGCCGTGCTGGTGTATGGTCTGTTTTTGAGACAGTTTGTGGTGGTGCAGTACAGTGTCACTTCGGGAATCTGTATGGCGGGGGCGGTATTTTTGTTTCTCACAGTACCGAAAACAGACAGACCGTCTGTATTTTTCAGAAGAAATCTGCTGCCGCTGTTTCTGGTTGTGCTGTCCTTTCTGATCCGGACAGAGGTGTGCGTCATGCTTCTGCCGTTCCTGCTGCTCGCGGGACTCGTGAAATGGTGCAGCGAGGATAAGTTCTTTACCGTGATGAATTTCAGAAAATATATCACGCTGATCGTCACGGCACTCCTGTGTCTGGCGGCGGTGTATTCTCTTGACATGGTTGCGTACAGGGGAAGCGATTGGGCAAGTTTCCGGAAATTCTTTGATGCACGGACAAAGCTGTATGATTTTTACGGACTGCCAGGTTATGAGGACAACAGAGCGTTCTATGATTCGATTGGTTTGTCGAGGGAGTCCTACACGCTTTTGGAAAATTACAATTTTGCGCTCGACGAGTCGATTGACACGTGGAGGCTGGAAGCCATCGTGGCCTATCAGGAACAGCTGGCAGAAGCGGGAGAAGGACTTCATGACACATTCGGTTTTGTCAGCAGGAACAGCATCCGGGAGGCACTGTGGAAGTATCGGGGACAGCTGCTCAACAACAATTCGCCCGCCAGTGCGGCCGTGATTGTCCTGTATCTGCTGTATCTGATTCTGTGCGTGGTTCCCGCAAAAGGGAAGCTGCGTGCGGGTGCAGTTTTGAAACTGCTTGGTATTTTTGCGGTGCGGAGTGTTATATGGCTGTATCTGTGTATGGTGGACAGGGTGCCCGACCGGGTGACAATCCCGCTTCTGATGACGGAGTTTGTCACGCTGGCCGGATTCTGTCTCTGCGGTGGTTCAAGGGAGTGCGGCGGTAAGGCGTTTCAGACGGTAAGGCGCGTCAGTTATCTCCTGTGTATTGCCGGCGCTTTCGCAGCGCTCGCGGTGAGTCAGCACAATGTGCATGCAGAGTATGACAGTCGGGCGGCAGCGGATGAACGCTGGGAGGCAATGATGGATTATTGCCGGAAAAATGGAAATAATTATTATATAATCGATGTGTATTCCTCGACTTCCTACCAGGGGACGCCATATGCGGAGAAAATGTTTACCGACGTGGATGACTCGTACAAAAATTTCGACATCTGCGGAGGGTGGGCGGCAAAAAGCCCGCTTGCAAGACAGAAACTGGAGCGGCATCATTTGAAGGATATCCAGAGTGCACTCTGCGGTTCTAAGAATGGCGGACAGGTCAAAGCGTATTTTATCGCGGGCGCGGACAAGAATCTTGACTGGCTTACACAGTATTATGCAAAACGTGGAATTGCGGTCGAGTTGAACTGTATTGACCAGATCCGGACAGCGTCAGAGGAACTGGCGTTTGGTGTATATGTACTAGAATAGCAGATAAGTAAAAAGGAGATTGGAAATTGATATGGAACCGATGAAGAACGATTTGATAATCAGAGGACAGCAGATTTATTTAAGACCGATCACGGCGGATGACACTGAGATGGCAGTGCGCTGGCGCAACCGGCCGGTGGTCGTGGAAAATTTTATCTACCGGAAGGCTGTCAGCCGCGAGGATCACGAGAACTGGCTTGCGAACAAGGTGTTGAGAGGGCTGGTGCACCAGTTTATTGTGTGCAGAAATGAGGACGATATGCCATTAGGAACGATTTATCTTCAAAATTTTGAGGAGGAGCACAGGAAAGCGGAGTGGGGTATCTATCTCGGGGAGGAACAGGCCTATGGAAAGGGTATCGGAACGGAGGCGGCAAAGCTGTTGCTGGATTATGCCTTTACGGCTCTGGGAATGCATAAGGTAGCGTCGCGTGTGCTGGCACGGAACAAGGCGAGTGTCCGCATGAATGAGAAGGCTGGTTATGTGCAGGAGGCGTATTTGAAGGATGAGCTCTTTCTGGACGGACAATATGAGGATCTGATCTTGTTTGGGGCTGTTAACCCCAATGGATGAGAGAGTCTGATCAGGTTTAAGGAGAACGGTTGACTATGAGTAAAATAAGTTTTGTCATCCCCTGTTATCGAAGTGCAAGGACAATCGAGGGAGTTGTGGCAGAAATACAGGATACAATGGCGTCGATACCGGGATATGTCTATGACATTTTTCTGGTAAACGACTGTTCGCCGGACAACACCTACGAGGTGATCAAGGCGCTGTGCGCAAGATATAACAATATTACAGGAATCAGTCTGGCCAGGAATTTCGGACAGCATGCGGCGCTGATGGCGGGACTGCGCAAGTCAGACGGAGATATTGTCGTCTGTCTTGACGATGACGGGCAGACGCCGGCAAATGAGGTGGGGAAGCTGCTTGAAGGCATTGAGAGCGGGAGTGATGTCGTCTATGCGAGCTATGAAAACAAGAAGCACAGTGCCTTTCGGAATTTCGGAACGTGGATGAACGACATCATGACGAGGACAATGCTTGGAAAGCCGAAGGAACTGCATCTGACGAGCTATTTTGCCGCAAAGCGCTTTGTGATAGACAGTATGCTGAAATACGAGAACAGCTATCCCTACATTATTGGTTTAGTGCTGCGCGCCACCAGAAATATCACCAATGTTCCAGTGAGCCACAGGAGCCGGGAGGTCGGCACGTCGGGATATACGATGAAAAAACTGCTGGGTCTGTGGTTTAACGGGTTTACGGCATTTTCAATTTTTCCGCTGCGGGTCGCTACTGTAACGGGCGTTATTTTTGCGGGAGCAGGCTTCGTCTACGGAATTTATACTATTGTAAAAAAGTTTGTCAATCCGGAAGTGCCGCTGGGATTCAGTTCGCTGATGGCGGCTGTTGTGTTCATCGGTGGTATGCTGATGATCATGCTTGGGCTGATCGGGGAGTACATCGGGCGCATTTATATCAGTATCAACAATTCGCCGCAGTATGTGATTCGGGAGGAGACAGCAAATAGCAGGAGAGAAGATGGGGACATGTCGACATGAATAATAGAAAACTGATTTTGTCCTGCGCGGCAGCTTTTCTCGGCATCTACGCACTGCCTGAGATGATGGGCTTTACCGGGGAACAGATTTATCTGACGAACAGCATATGTCTGGTGATAGCATGGATTGGTCTCTCTGTCCTGATCTGGAAGGGGATGGACCGTGTGGCATGGGGAGATTTGCGGGAAAATCTGATCGCGCTGTCTCTCGCGCTGGTTTTCTCTGTGTGTATGGCCATTGGATCGGATCTTGACAGCACGGAGTATCTTGTCTTTGGCGGCAGAAAGCGGATATTCTGTATTGTCTGCTTTGCCCTGGCGCTTACCGTGCTTCTCAGGGAAGTGTGGAGTTGTATGGACAGCGGTGAGACTGCTGTCTGCGGCAGTCGGGGCGTGGAATCAGGTTATTCGGGAAAGACGTTCCTTGCGATTGTGTGTCTGCTCCTGCTCTGCTGGCTGCCTGTCTTTCTGGCGTCTTATCCCGGATTTTTTGTGTATGATGCGCAGGATGAGGTCAATCAGGTCCTGACACGCAGTTTTTCCAGCCATCATCCCCTGCTGCATGTACTGATGCTGGGAGGGATTGTGGCGGCAGTACACAAGGTGTCAGGTTCCTACAATCTCGGGATTGCCTGCTATATGGCAGTACAGATGTGCGTAGCTGCGCTCAGCTTTGCATATATGATGAATTTTCTGAAAAGGCATCGTGTTCACAGAGGATTCCGGATTGCGTTTTTAGCATCGATTGGTCTTTTTCCAGTGTTTCCAATGTATGTTCTGTGCAGCTCCAAGGACACGCTGTTTTCCATTGCCCTTCTGCTGCTGATATTGCATTTATATGAATTGCTGACTGACACGACAGGTTTTTTCGCGTCATGGAGAAAGCCCGCAGGATTAGTTCTGAGCAGTTTCTTCATGATGAGTCTGCGGCATAACGGCGTGTATGCGTTTTTGGTGCTGCTGGTGCTGATGGCATTCCGGGCGGTCAGAAAGAGGGCGGAAGTCAAACCGGCAAAAATAATTGGCATGTTTTTGCTGCCGGTTGTTCTCTGCGGCGGAGCAACGACCCTCATGACAGAATTGCTGCACGCCAGCGCAGGCGGAAAACAGGAGATGCTGACAGTGCCTATTATGCAGCTTACCAGAGTGTATGAGACAGATGCGGACTCGTTTTCCGACGGGGAGAAGGAGCTTTTGTACCAATATCTTCCGGAGGAGGCAATGGCGCGCTACACTCCGAAATTGTCAGATCCGGTTAAGGTGCTGTTCAACAATGAGAAATATGGAGAAGACCCGTTGGGATTCTGGCGTCTATGGTTTGGGGCAGGGATTTCCCATGTCGGGACATACATCAATGCGTGGCTCTATACAAGTTATGGTTTCTGGTATCCCGATACGATTATCGATGCGTACGGCGGAATACAGAGACATACGTTTCTCTATGGCGAGAGCAGTTATTTTGGATATGAGACAGAGCCTCCCGGAACGCGGGAGAGCAGGATTTCGTGTCTTGATGAATTGTACCGGCGGCTGTCACTGGAGATCACACAGCAGAAAATTCCCGTGGTATCAATGTTGTTTTCGCCGGGATTTTGGTTTTGGTTCTATGCGTTTGCTTTTTGTTTTTTCTTGAAGCGCAGACAGTACAGCCGGGCATTGACATTTTTGATCGTGCTGTTATTGTGGCTGACAGTGCTGCTTGGTCCGACCTGCATGGTGCGGTATGTATTAATCTTTTGGTTTGCGTATCCGGTTTTGGGTGCGATGGTGTTTGAGAAGTACACAGGATTTGTATAAATCTGATATCGTTGTATTCTGCGTTTGATTGTGCTATACTGTGTTAGACTAGGCTTTGGAGACGGGATTTTGTTAGGAGGAGAGATCGCATTGAGACTGTTTCAGAGGAGATGGAGCTCAAATTGCATAAAGCGGAATACGATGGTTCAGATTGCAATTGCGACCTTGACATTTCTGATGCTCGTCAGAGTGTGGCCATATAATCTGGTGCAGCGGCATACGTATTCCAGACATCAGCACGGGAAAGATACTCTGGCAGGGGAGCGCTTTACTTACAGCGATAAAAAATTGCAGACGATAACCTTTTCACAGGATCATATATATCAGATCAGACTGTATATGAATTGTGTGATCAGCGATGATGTGTCCGGTGCGGAGATGATACTGTTCCGGTTGTACAATGATGACTTCTCGTGTATCTATGAGGAAAAAATCGACAGCAGGAGCATTGAAAAAAATGGGGTGGCGGCCGCTACGCCTGATTTGGATGTCGATATCGGTACATTATATTACTATGAAGTCCTGATACCCGAGGAGAGCCATGCGGTCTATGAGCTCCCCGTTGCCGGCCGGAATGTTCTGGCGCAGGAAGAGAACGGTGTCCTGTACATTGACGGCATTTACAATGATGAGGAAAGTCTTGTTGCCGATTTTGACTATTCCAGGCCATTGACGGTCATTGGGATTCTTTTGTGTGACATTTTGATACTTGGCTTTGCGCTGCTGGTATATTTTCTTGTATCTTGCGCAATGATGTTGTATGACCGGAAATTTGCAGGGAACAGAGTCAGGATAAGAAAATATTTCTGCCTGGTGATGAGCGGCGTGGCTTTCCTCGCTGCCCTGTTCCTGATTGTCTATGCTGTTATCCTGAATAAATTTGGCGGAGAACTGTGGGACAGGCTTTTTTTTCTGATCGGGATTGCAGCTGCCCTGGCGTGGGTGCTCTCTGCGTTGTGGATTCCGGTTTTTTTTCCGAAAAAAAAGCAAAAGACAAGGATGTCTGTCAGGGGACAGATTTCTTTCATTTGGAGAAACTATATTCAGACAGTATGCTTTGGGCTGCTGTTTTACGCGCTGTGTCAATATGTCAATGCCGACAGGAACTTTTATCACTACACAAATACCAGATGGATGCTGATTTTTCTGGCAATTGCCCTGTTAATGAACTATAATGAGAGACAGCTGGTCAACTGGTTCAGCGCCATATGGCTTGTGCTGGGACTGGCGGGGTCTGTTATTTACTGCGGGACAGTCCAGGGGGAGGAGAACGAACTTGTCCTCGCGCGTCTTACCTGCGGTGTTGTCACAGCGTGGGGGCTTCTGGTGATAAATATTTTGCTGAGTCTGGTGCGGACAAAAGATTTTCGTCTGGACAGCGTCAGGGAGCGGTTCATCAGACAGGTGACAGGGCACAGACAACAGACGGTGTATGTGGTTCTGTGGGTGATATTCTGTCTGCTGATGTATGTAAATCGGTTTGAGAAGGTGTGGGTGTTTACGGCGACACTTCCGTTTCTGGCATTTCTTTTTATGCCAAACTCCTTGCTGATGGAATGCAGATTTTTGAAAAATTTCAGCAATGGCATTTTATTGAGCTTTGTGCTGGTAACGCTGTTCTGCTATGCCCATAGGCCGCATCACTACTGGATCTATTATCGGTATGGCGGGATATTTCACACGGTGGCGTGCACCGGCATGTATCTTGCGGTAGTCTTTGGTGTGGCGGTTGCAAAGCTCTATGGAAAGCTGAGAAACAGAAGGAATATTATGATCTGCTGTCATGCTGAATATTTTGTGACAGCGTGTGTGGTGGGATTTATCCTGCTTACAATGTCAAGGACGGCTTTTCTGACTGTGACAGTGACATTGCTGGCAGTCGTGATACTGGCTGCAGTTGTGCACCGCAAAAGTGTGCAGAAGGTCTTTGTCGAGCTTGGTGTTCTGGCGGCAGTGAGTCTGCTCAGTTTTCCGATGGTCTACTCGTCAGTCAGAATGATTCCTGCCGTGGTAAATGATCCGGTTCACTATGCTATTGAGATACAGAATGATTCGGACTCGATCTACAAAGGGGATCCGATCGACTCGGATAAGTATATTACAGTGCGGAGGTTCTTCACAACCCTGTTTGGAAGGTTCCAGACATCGGAACAGGAAGGGGCGGAGGCAGACGCAGGATCTGCGGGGGAGCTTTACTGGCAGGAAATCGGGGAACTCGCTTACACGGGCGATGATTTCGCGGGGATGGATATACGACAGTTTTCGGGGGACAGCGCTGTGGAGGGGGATTCCGGCGAGGAGAAAAAAGGAGATATTTCCAATGGCAGGTTTGAGATTTTTTTGGATTATATAAAAGCGATTGAATGGAAGGGACATCCCAGAATGGGACCGATCGAAAAAGATGGCAATGAATACAGCCATGCACATAATTCCTATTTGCAGGTGGCATACAATTTTGGTCTGGCCGCAGGCGTTTTGTTTCTGATTCTGTGTGCGCTGACACTGTGGAGATCTGTGCGGTTCGCCTGGGAGTATGGAAAAAAGAGCAGTATCGTATTTATTCCGCTTGCGCTGATTGTGGCATTTGGATTTATCAGTCTGACAGAGTGGGTGTTTCATCCTTGTATTCCCGCAGGCTTTAGCTTTATACTGATGCAGATAATCCTGATGCGCACGGACGCACAGGGAAAATAGGGAGCGCAGCATTATGAAAATATTGAATCATATCAACCCGCAGCTTTTGCACAGAAGAATCGTGCTCGTGATACTTGATATCATGACGGTGTGCATTGCAAGTATCGCACCGCTGTGGATTCGCTTTGAATTGAATTATAAGGATATTCCGCAGGTCTATCTGAACTCTGCGTGGAATTTCATGATTTTTAATGTGATCATGACACTCGCGGTGTTTTATATCTTTAAGCTGTATCACAGTCTGTGGGCGTTTGCGGGGACAGCGGAGGTGCAGAATATTCTGGCTGCCTGCACCCTGAGCGCGATACTGGATTTTCTGGGAATGCGGCTGCTGCAGTATCCAATTCCGCGGAGCTATTATTTTGTGTATGCGCTGGTACTGACAGGAATCACAACCGGAATCCGGTTTTCCTACCGGATTATGCGCAGTATGCGCCACAAGGCACAGAACAGAAAGAACGGCACGCGCGTGATGATTATCGGTGCCGGGGATGCAGGGAATACTGTCATCAAGGAGATTACCAACAGCACGTACAGCACTATGACCATCAAGTGTATTATCGATGACGATGAGAATAAATGGGGCAGATTTATACAGGGGATCAAGATCGTCGGCGGGCGTGACAGGATTGTCGAGTATGCGGCGCTGTACGGGATTGATGAGATTTATATAGCAATCCCGTCGGCAAACCGTGCGACGATGAAGGCGCTTGTCGAGATCTGCAAGGAGACGAGCTGCAAGCTGCGGACGCTGCCGGGCATCTACCAGCTTGTGAACGGGGAGGTCAATGTCAGCAAGCTGCGGAACGTGGATGTCGAGGATTTGCTGGGGCGCGATCCGATCAAGGTCGATCTGGACTCGATTTTGAACTATGTCAAAGGACAGACGATCATGGTGACAGGAGGGGGCGGCTCGATCGGAAGCGAGCTCTGCCGCCAGATTGCCGGGCACAGGCCAGAGAGGCTGATTATCGTCGATATCTATGAGAATAACGCCTATGAGATCCAGCAGGAGCTCAAGCACAGGTATCCCAGGCTCGATCTGGTGGTTTTGATTGCATCGGTGAGAAATACAAACCGCATCAACAGCATCATGAAAACGTATCATCCGGATATTATCTATCATGCGGCAGCGCACAAGCATGTGCCGCTGATGGAGGTAAGCCCGAACGAGGCGATCAAGAACAATGTCTTTGGCACATGGAAGACTGCACAGGCAGCGGTTCAGAACGGGGTGAAGAAATTTGTGCTGATCTCCACGGATAAGGCGGTCAATCCCACGAATATCATGGGGGCGAGCAAGCGGATCTGCGAGATGGTCATTCAGACGTACAACCGCCATTATGACACTGAGTTTGTGGCAGTCCGTTTCGGAAATGTGCTGGGAAGCAACGGAAGCGTGATTCCGCTGTTCAAGAAGCAGATTGCTGCGGGGGGGCCTGTGACGGTCACACACCCGGATATCATCCGTTATTTTATGACGATACCGGAGGCTGTATCGCTCGTCCTTCAGGCGGGGGTCTATGCCAAAGGCGGGGAGATTTTCGTCCTTGACATGGGAGAGCCCGTCAGGATTCTTGATCTGGCAAAGAATCTGATCCGGCTGTCGGGATATAAGGTTGATGAAGATATCAAGATAGAGTTTACAGGGCTGAGACCCGGAGAAAAGCTTTATGAGGAGCTTCTGATGAGTGAGGAAGGTCTTACGGACACCGAAAATAAGCTGATCCATGTCGGTAAGCCGATTGAGTTTGACGAGAGGTTGTTTTATGTGCAGCTCAATCACCTGAAACAGGCGGTTGAAAGTGAATGTGATGATGTGCGTGCATTGATCCAGGAGATTGTGCCGACCTATTCGCCGAAAGGTTCAGACACGCCGCAGGATGCAGAAGAGTAAGGGAAAGTCTGTGCGGCAGAGAAGGAGGATTATTATGGAAAGCAGTGCAAAAAAGAGAATCTATTTATCAAGCCCCACAATGCATGGGGATGAACAGCGGTTTGTCGCGGAGGCGTTTGACACGAACTGGGTGGCACCTCTGGGGCCGAATGTCAACAATTTTGAGACAGAGGTAGCAGCGTATACGCATTGTGGTTACGCTGCTGCGCTGAGTGCCGGAACGGCGGCAATCCATCTCGGGCTGAAACTGTTAGGTGTGGGACAGGGCGATGTGGTGTTTGTGTCGTCGCTGACGTTTTCTGCCAGCTGCAATCCGATCGTGTATGAGAAGGCTGTGCCGGTGTTTATCGACTCGGAGCCGGATACCTGGAATATGTCGCCACAGGCTCTCGAGAAAGCCTTTGAGAAGTATCCGAATCCTAAGGCCGTCGTCGTTGTGCATCTGTACGGTACACCGGCAAAGCTGGATGAGATCATTCAGATCTGCGAAAAGCACAATGTTCCGATCCTGGAGGACGCGGCGGAGTCGCTTGGCTCCACGTACAGAGGGAAACAAACGGGAACTTTTGGCCGTATCGGCGTCTATTCATTTAATGGAAATAAAATTATCACAACATCCGGCGGCGGAATGCTCGTTTCCGGCGAGGAAGCGCTCGTCAGAGAGGCGAGAGAGCTCTCGACACAGGCAAGGGATCCGGCAAGACATTATCAGCACTCAAGGATTGGTTACAATTACCGGATGAGCAATGTCGTGGCAGGGATCGGAAGAGGGCAGCTGATGCATCTGGACGAGCATCTGAGGTTGAAGCGGGCCATCTATAAAAGGTATCAGGAAGCGTTTGCCGACATAGCGGAGATCACCATGAATCCCCTGAATCCCAGAGGCGACGCCAACAACTGGCTGTCCTGCATGACGATCAGGGAGGGCTGTGAAGTGACGCCTGATATGGTGATGGACGCGCTGGAGGCTGAGAATATCGAGTCGCGCCCTATCTGGAAACCGATGCATCTGCAGCCCGTGTTTGCAGCGTGCGACTTTTTGAATCACAATGAGGGGCCTCTCAGCGTCAGCGAGGACATTTTTAACCGCGGCGTATGCCTGCCGAGCGATATCAAGAACACCGATGCGGATATGGATCAGGTGATCGGCATTGTGAGGCGGCTTTTTCACAAATAACAGGAGTTGGAGCCAATGTATCAGAAATATATCAAACGGCTGCTGGATATCGTCATATCGCTTGCGGCACTCATCGTATTGAGTCCGGTTCTGCTGATCGTCGCCGCGCTGGTGCGCGTAAAGCTTGGCTCGCCTGTCATCTTTCACCAGGACAGGCCGGGCTATCGCGAAAAAGTATTCCATCTCTGCAAATTCCGTTCGATGACAGACGCGCGCGGTGCTGACGGGGAACTGCTGCCGGACGAAATCCGGCTGACAAAATTCGGAAAGACACTGCGGGCGACAAGTCTCGATGAGCTTCCCGAGTTGTGGAATATCCTGAAAGGCGATATGAGTCTGATCGGACCGCGTCCCCTGCTGGTCCGGTATCTGCCCCGGTACAACGAGTTTCAGAGGCACAGGCACGATGTGAAGCCGGGACTGACGGGATGGGCGCAGGTGAACGGCAGAAATGCGATCAGCTGGGAGGCGAAGTTCCAGTATGATGTGGAATATGTAGAAAAAGTGAGTTTTCTGTTTGATCTCAGGATTTTGCTGCTGACCGTTGGTAAGGTGTTTGGGAGAACGGGGATTAGTTCGGGGACACATGCCACGATGGAAGAGTTTATGGGAAATGATGACGGACAGGACGTGGGAGGAGCAGACCATGAAAAACGGGGAATATAGAATACTTTTTACGAGTGTGGGAAGACGCGTTGAATTGCTGCAGGCTTTTCGGGAAGCGGCGAGACGTGAGAGAGTGAACATGAAGATTTATGCAGCGGATATGTCGGATACGGCACCCGCGCTTTGCTTTGGCGATGTCGCTGTGCGTGTCTGCCGCATTTCCGAGGAAGATTATATACCGCAGCTGTTTCGAATCTGTAAGGAGAACTGCATTGATCTGGTGATTCCGACGATCGATACGGACTTGTTGAAACTGTCCGCGGCGAAGCAGGATTTTGAAAAAGAAGGAACCCGGATACTGATCAGTGCATATGACAAGATCGCGCTCTGCAGGGATAAACGGTACACTTATGATTTTTTCAGACAGTGCGGACTGCACGCCCCCGAGACGTTTGACAATATAGAAAAATATGATTTGTCCTACCCGTGTTTTATAAAGCCGAAGGATGGGAGTTCGAGTATCAATGCCTACAGGGCGGACAGTCCGGAAGAGCTGAGGGAAATCGCAAAAAGAGTACCGGACTATATCATTCAGCCGTATATAGAAGGGGAGGAGTACACGATTGATATTTTCTGCGATTATGACGGGAATGCTGTTTTTATAACGCCGCGTGTCCGTGTTGCTGTCAGAAGCGGGGAAGTCCTGCAGACATGTATTGTCGAGGACGACGCAATGGTCGCAGAGTGCAGGAAGATTATCGAAGCTTTTAAGCCCTGCGGTCCGATTACAGTACAGTTAATAAAAGACAAGGAGACAGGAAATAACTATTATATCGAAATCAATCCGCGCTACGGAGGAGGAGCCCCCCTGTCCATGAAGGCGGGAGCGGATTCATCGGGAAGCATACTGCGCATGTTAGAGGGCAGGACATTGGAATTTCAGGAGCATGCGGCAAAACCCGGCAGAATGTACACGCGGTTTGACCAGAGCATCTTTATGCGTGAGTGCGGGAATAAACTGGTCGAAATCGACCGTTTAACAGAGATCGAATTGTTGGCGGCCGACCAGCTTGCAGTCGTGTTTGACTTAGATGACACACTTTACAATGAGTCGGATTATGTCAAGAGCGGATTTGGGGAAATCGCAAAATTTCTGATTGACATATGGGGAAGTGAAATGTATAGTAAAAAAGCAATAGAAGATTTGCTTTTTACAGCTTTTGAGAATGGGGAACCTGCCATTGACCGGCTGTTTGAGCGCTGCCACTGTCAGGATGACGGGTTAAAGGCGGAGTGCCTGCGCGTATACAGAGAACATTTTCCGCAGATTACACTGCCGGAGGAGCACAGACAGCTGCTGCTGAGACTGAGGGAATCCGGCAGGAAGATTGGCATTGTGACAGACGGAAGAGTCGAAGGGCAGGAAAATAAGATCAAGGCATTGGGATTAGATGGTCTTATTGACGAGTATGTGATAACAGATTCGCTTGCAGGCAACGCAGATGTGAGGCTGTTCAGAAAACCCAACCCCCTGGCATTTCGTGTGATCAGGGAGCGGCTTGGCGTTTCCTTTGAGGATATGATATATGTGGGGGATAATGTACAGAAAGATTTTCAGGGACCGGTCAGTCTTGGTATGATGGCAGTGTGGTATCGCAATAAGCAGGGAATCTATAGTGGGGAAAAATGAGCAGGATATTGATATTGACGAATTCCGCGGAGGGATTGTATCTGTTTCGGAAAGAATTGCTGTGCGCCCTAAAGTCAGATGGACACACAGTATCGGTTTCCGTGCCGGATGACAGATACTGTGAAAAGATTGAGGCGCTTGGATGCAGGCTGTATGTGACGTCTTTTGAGCGCCGGGGAATGAATCCGTTAAAGGATCTGCAGCTGATAAGGAAGTACTGGTCATTATTGCATAAAATACGCCCGGACTGGGTGTTTACTTATACGATCAAACCCAATATCTACGGCGGATTCGTATGCCGGCTCAACAGGGTGCCGTATCTATGCAATATCACAGGATTGGGAACAGCGCTGGAGAATCAGGGTATTCTGAGCAGGGTGCTGCTGCGGATGTACCAGTATTCCATGGGAAGGGCGCGGTGTATCTTTTTCCAGAACGAATCCAATAGAAAATTTATGAAGGAGCATGGGATTGCACTTGGCAATGACCGCATGCTTCCGGGGTCGGGGGTGAATCTTGCAGAGCACTCATATGTGGAATACCCCCCGGAGGATGGCGGAATCAGGTTTTTGGCGGTTATGCGCATCATGCGCGACAAGGGAATCGAGGAATATCTTGCCGCTGCCCGGTGCCTGAAACAAAGACATGAAAATGTGGAATTCTGGCTGGCCGGTGCGTATGAGGAGGAGTCAAGAAAGCAGTATGAACCGCTGATTGGGCAGCTTGAGAGCACCGGTATCATCCGATACCTTGGACATGTCGACAACGCGGGAGAAGTCATGGCGCAGAGTCATGTCATTGTACATCCATCCTATCACGAGGGACTTTCCAATGTGCTTCTGGAGGCCGCAGCGTGTGGAAGGCCGGTGCTTGCAAGCAATATCAGCGGATGCGTTGAAACCTTTTCTGATGGCAGGAGCGGTTTTGCGTTTGCGGTAAAAAGTGCGGAGGCCCTTGTGGAGGCCATGGAAAAAATCTATGTGCTGTCCTGTGAGGAGCGCAGGAGTATGGGGAAGGCCGGAAGAATGTGGGTAGAGAAGCATTTTGACAGAAATATAATCATAGAAGCATATCGCGAGGCGATAAAAGATAAAAAATAAAAGAAGAAAATATAAAGAAGAAAATAAATGATTTTGATACGGATAGGAGATAAAAAGATGAGCTTGTACGAAGATATTTTGAGCGGAAGAGAGAAGCTGTCTCTCGTTGGACTTGGCTATGTGGGAATGCCGATTGCGGTTGCGTTCGCCAGAAAGATTAAGGTCGTGGGGTTTGACCTGAATGCGGCAAAGATTGATCTCTACAAGTCGGGTGTGGATCCCACAAATGAGGTGGGGGACGAGGTGATCAGGAGCACGAAGGTGGAGTTTACAGCCGACGCTTCCCGGCTGAGGGAGGCAAAGTTTCATATCGTGGCGGTTCCGACACCGGTCAATGATGATCACACGCCGGATCTGACTCCTGTCGAGGGTGCGAGCCGAATCCTTGGTCAGAATCTCACCAAAGGTTCTATTGTAGTGTTTGAATCGACGGTATACCCCGGTGTCACGGAGGAGATCTGTGTGCCGATTCTCGAGAAGGAATCCGGCTTAACGTGCGGCGTGGACTTTAAGATTGGCTACTCGCCGGAGCGCATCAATCCGGGGGACAAGGTTCACCGCCTGGAGACGATCACAAAGATTGTGTCCGGTATGGACGAGGAGACACTTGACGAAATCGCGCATGTGTATGAGCTTGTGGTTGAGGCCGGTGTGTACAGGGCGGAATCGATCAAGGTGGCAGAGGCTGCAAAAGTTATCGAGAACAGCCAGAGGGACATCAACATTGCATTTATGAACGAACTCTCCATCATATTCAATAAGATGGGGATTGATACGAAGTCTGTTCTCGCGGCAGCGGGCACAAAGTGGAATTTTCTGAATTTCCAGCCGGGGCTTGTCGGCGGCCACTGCATCGGCGTTGACCCGTACTATCTGACTTACAAGGCGGAGCAGCTAGGGTATCACTCCCAGATTATTCTTTCCGGACGCCGTATCAACGATGACATGGGCAAGTATGTGGCGGAGAACCTTGTCAAGAATCTGATCAGGGCGGACATTCCGGTAAAGAGCGCCAAGGTGGCGATACTGGGCTTTACATTCAAGGAGAACTGTCCCGATACCAGAAACACCAAGATTGTCGACATCTACAATGAACTGAAGGAGTACGGAATCACGGCGCTGGTGACAGACGACAATGCGGATGCCGACGAGGCAAAGCGCCTGTACGGAATCGAATTTACACCGATGGCGGATATCAGGGACTGCGATGCGGTGATCCTTGCGGTGGCACATGACTCCTACAAGTCGCTTGGCATGGCTGAGCTGGATGCGCTCTACGCAGACAGCGGCAAGGCAAAGGTACTGACGGATCTCAAAGGGATTCTGGATAAGAAGGAGTACATCAAGGCAGGATATGTCTATTGGCGTTTGTAGTGCCTGCTCACAGGATATACAGGGAGGTAAGAATGGCATCAACAGGGCATTTACTTAAGAAAATAAAAGAAGTAGGTATCGTAAACTGCGCGCGCGGGACTGTGATAAGGGAGCGGTATAAGAGATTGCAGAAAAAGTACCAGTTTGACCCGTGGCATGTCAGTCCATACGAGCTGCGCAGGTATCTTCAGGCTGTGGCGGAATATATCAGACAGAGAAACCCGGCCGTTGTCGTAGATATCGGCTGTGGTCTCGGTGAGCTGCTCCGGCATATCAATGCGGGAGTGAAAGTGGGATACGACGTGTGCGGGGATGCGCTTGAAGTTGCCAGACTGCTGAGTGACGGAGACATCGAATATCATTTGGGGAGCTTTGACGAGGTGACGATGGAGCAGCCGATTGACTATCTGGTCACTTTGGGATTTATGCACGGCAGCAGGGAGGATACATGGAGGTCCTGCTATCACGATATTGCGGCGCGTAATGAAATCAGGCATTTTGTGGTGGACACTGTTCCGGAGGGATGGGATAGAGCCCACTATCTGGATTTCAGTAAAATCATGCCGGATAACTACAAATTGACAGATAAGATGGGACCTTTCCTGTCAGGAAGAATGATAGAAGTGTATGAAAAGAATTGATAGGATGAGGCGATTGAGCGTCAACAGGGAGAATGTTATATATTTCGGGGTGTTTGCGGTGTTCGCAGTCTTTTTTGGCGTCCTGTATTTTACTGGGGAGCCAATCTATGTCGGCGATACGTATCAGTATGAGCACCAGATGATCATGCGGGAGCCGGTCTATGCGCTGCTGATTCAGTTTGTGCGATTTTTGTCACCTGAAAATCATTTTCAGATTATTATTGCGCTGCAAAACCTGTTGGCAGTTGTGGCAAACACAGCTGTCATTGTCTTTTTGCGCAGGCGTCTGGGACTGAGTGCGCCGGAAGCGTTTTTATTTGCGGGGATTTTGCTGATGCCGCATATCATGACGCCAGTGCTGTCCCGCACGCATCTGCTTCTGACGAATGCGCTGATGACAGAGGGGATTTCGTATTCTTTGTATCCGATCGCTTTTATGAGCCTGCTGGATATGATGTGGGACGGAAAGCCTGTCAGCAGAAAGAGTTTCCGGACACTCGCCCTGTTCTGGCTGTTGACGCTGATCCGCGGTCAGATGATGGTGCTGTTTGTCGTGTGGTTTCTGGCGGCATTTGTTCTGACGGTGAGGAATGCTGTCCGCGCAACAGGTGAGACAAGAAACGCGTTTGCGCTGGCGGAAATGATTTGGAAACAGGGATTGCTGGCAGTCCTGGCAGCATTTGTTATCGTATTCGCGGCGAGGAGCGCTGTGATCCATGTGTACAACTACCTGGAACAAGGGCTGTTCGTGGACAATATATCGGGCAAGGCGATGTCCTTTGCAAATGTGCTCTATGTGGCGGACAGGGAAGACGGCGAAGCGATTGAGGACGATTCGCTGCGGGAGCTTTTTTATGAGATGTACGACGCAGCAGATGTGAACGATATGAATTACACGGATGCGCCGTCAGGGATTCTGGCGAAGGCGAAGTACCACGAAGAGTGTCATGACGAACTGAATTTTACTTATTTTGGGGAGACAGCCAAGACGTATATCGGAAAAACCCAGGGAATCTACACGGATCGTTTTCAGGAGCTTATGATCGAGGTCGACAAGATCGCCGAGGAGCTTTCTGCGCTGCTGATGCCGCGGGTAATAGGCAGGTATGTGTCGAACTATATCAATATCATTGCGCTGGGCTTTATCCGGACAGTGGCCATTGAGCTTCCGATACTTGCGTGGTACACCATATTGATCTATATTGTGGCTGTCGTATTGACGATCTGGCTCTGGAAAAAGAATCCAAAGAGCATAGCAGCGCCCTTCATGGCAGTTGTGCTGGTCACAATTGTGGGAAATGTCTGCGCGACGGCACTGATGATCCAGTGTATCTCCAGATATATGATATACAATTTCCCACTGTTTTACATGGCGGGCTTTTTAGAGCTCAGGGAAATCAGGGCGATGAGAATTTCGAAGTCCGCAGAACACACAGATTAAGGAATGGTTATAAAAAACTGTTGATAGGAAATTTTAGCAGAAAGGCATGGTTGACGATATGGGGTATAAGGATTTAACGTTTGATGCGGACAGTGTATTTCTCGTGACAGGCGGAGCCGGGTTTATTGGCTCGAATCTGTGCGAGGCGCTGACGGACATGGGATATCAGGTGAGATGTCTCGATGATCTCTCCACGGGCAGGGAAGAGAATGTACAAATGTTCATGGACAGGCCAAATTATACATTCATCAAGGGGGATATCAAGGATTTGGATACCTGTATGAGAGCGTGCGAGGGAGTGCATTATGTCCTGAATCAGGCAGCGTGGGGGTCTGTTCCCAGGAGTATTGAGATGCCGTTATTCTATGAGCAGAACAATATCATGGGGACGCTCAACATGATGGAGGCGGCAAGGCAGAATGGCGTGAGAAAGTTTGTGTATGCGTCGAGCTCTTCTGTCTATGGGGATCACCCGGTTCTTCCCAAGAAGGAGGGACAGGAGGGCAGTCTGTTGTCACCCTATGCACTGACAAAGCGCACAAATGAGGAGTACGGCAGGCTGTACAAGAAGCTTTACGATCTTGACACCTACGGGCTTCGGTATTTCAATGTGTTTGGGCGCAGGCAGGACCCGAATGGTGCCTATGCGGCGGTAATTCCGAAATTTATCAGGCAGCTGCTCAACGGTGAAGTGCCGACAATCAACGGGGACGGGAAACAGTCGAGGGATTTTACGTATATTGACAATGTCATCGAGGCGAATCTGAAAGCATGTCTGGCGCCGGGCGAGGCGGCAGGACAGGCATTTAACATTGCCTACGGCGGGAGAGAGTACCTGATTGACATTTATTATGATCTCTGCAGGGCGCTGGGCAGGGAGGTTGAACCGCATTTCGGACCGGACCGCGCGGGTGATATCAAGCATTCCAATGCGGATATCTCAAAGGCAAAGGAGCTGCTGGGGTATCAGCCGGAGTATGATTTTGAGCAGGGGATTGCGCTTGCCATAGACTGGTACAAAAATAACCTATGAACACGAATGCTGCAAAAGACGCAGCATAAGTTGTAAAGGGCAGCGTTCCCGGGGGAGTATGTGTATGAGAATAGCGATTAGAATGGACGACATCACACCGGATATGGACTGGGCAAAGTTCCTGCGGTTCAAGGAGCTCTGTGACCAGTATCAGATCAAACCCCTCATAGGGGTGGTGCCCGACAATCAGGACGCAAATCTTCATATCGATGAGCCGGCAGGGGATTTCTGGGGTTATGTAAGGCAGCTTGCGGAGGATGGCTGGTGTGTCGCACAGCATGGCGTGACGCACTGTTACCGGACGAAGAGGATGGGCTGTTTTCCCCTGAACCGTCTCTCGGAGTTTGCCGGGACAGGGTATGACAATCAGTACAGGGCACTGCAGCGCGGGAAAAAGATTTTATCGGATCACGGTATCAGGACCGATCTTTTCATGGCGCCAGCGCATTCTTTTGACCGCGATACGGTCAAAGCGTTGAAAAAACTGGGATTTTGCAGGATGACAGACGGCTTCGGTGATTCCCCGTACACCAGATGGGGCATGACATTTTATCCGATTTCCTACAGACAGGGCAGTGTCCTGAAAAATCAAAAAAGAGACGGATTTACGACGTTTGTTGTCCATACAAACATGATGTGTGACAAGGACTTTGCCCGGTATGAACAGCTCTTTGCTGACTGTCGTGACAGGCTGGTATCCTACACAGAGCTGCTGCAGGTAAAACCCAGAAGGCGCGGAGTGTTCGGGAATATGAAGGAGTATGTGATGGCAGTCGTGAAGTTTGCACTGGTTGCAGCAAAGGCCAGAGTGCGTGGAGGAGCAGTATGACAAATCCGGTGAGGGTACTGAATGTGCTTGGCACAACGAATCTCGGCGGTGCGGAGAGCAGAGTGATGGAGCTATACAAGGCGCTGGACAGGGATAAGGTGCAGTTTGATTTTCTCGTGCACACAGACAAGGAAGGACAGTATAGTGAGGAGATCCGCAGGCTGGGCGGCAGGATATACAGTGTCCCGCGCTTTAAGGTGTACAATATATTGTCTTACAAAAAAGCGCTGCGGAATTTTTTCCGGGAACACAGGGAATATGCAGCGGTGCATGGGCATATGACAAGCACTGCCGCGATTTACCTTCCGATTGCGAAGCGGGCAGGAATCCCGGTGACGATTGCCCACGCCAGAAGCGCGGGTGTTGACCAGGGCGTGAAGGGATTGGTGACGAGAGTGATCCGCTATCCGCTAAAATACAGGGCTGACTATTGCTTTGCCTGCTCTGCCGAGGCGGCTGCGGCTGTCTATGGAAGGCGGTGGATTGCGCTGGGAAACGTGTGGACGATTCCCAACGCGATTGACACACAGCGCTTTGTGTATGATCCCGCGGTGCGGCAGCAGGTGCGGGAAGAGCTCGGAATTGCAGGGCGGTTTGTGATCGGCCATGTGGGCAGATTTGGTTTTATGAAAAACCATTGTTACTTGGTTGATATTTTTGCGGAGCTGTGCAAAATGCGTGATGATGCCGCGCTGGTGATGATCGGCAAGGGAGAGCTGGAGGACCAGATCAAAGCGAAAGTAATGGCGCTGGGACTTATGGATAAGGTGCTCTTTCTGGGGAATCACTTTGATGTGGAGCGGTACTATCAGGCGTTTGATTATTTCGTTTTTCCATCTACCTTTGAGGGATTGCCCGGAAGTGTCATTGAGGCGCAGGCGTCGGGACTTCGCTGTCTTGTCTCTGATCAGGTTACGCGCGAGGGGGCGCTGACAGATCTTGTGACTTACAAGAGCATCAGAGAACCGACTGCAAACTGGGCGGGCGAGATTATGAGAAATGCAAAGACCGCACTGGAACGAAAGGATATGCAGGAAATCATTGCCGGGAAAGATTTTGATGTGCACAGACTGGCTTTGAAAATGGAAGCGTTTTATATCAGTGGGAAGAATCCGCCGGGGGTTACAACGGTGTGCTGACCAAAGGGGAGTAGACAGTTTGGAAAAGAGGACAGATAAAAACAGGGACAAAAAGCGCATTATGCTGATTACCCCCATGCTCCATCAGGGCGGTTTTGAGCGGATCTGTGTGCTCACGGCACGGCTCCTGGCGGACGTGTATGATGTTTACCTGGTGGTGTTTACCAGAAAAGATTTGTTTTATGATGTGTCGGGGATACGCCTGATTGACCTCAATCTGGGAGTGGTGCAGGGGAAGCTGGGAAAGGCTGTCAATTTGCTGCGGCGTGCGAGGAAGCTGTCCAGGCTGCAGAGAGAACTGGATATTGATGCTGCCTATAGTTTCGGGCAGACGGCGAACATGGTGAACGCGCTGGGAGCGAAGCATGTAAAGAAGATAACGGCCTGTCATTCGTTTGGGGAAATCGGCAGCAGATATTATATGAATCTGATTATAAGAAGGACGGATCATGTCATATGCTGTTCCAGGGCGATGGCGGAGGAAGTGAAGGAACGCTATCACACACAAAACATACATTCTGTTTGGAACCCCTGCGATCTCGGGGAGATCCGGCAGAAGATGACCGGGGAACTTCCGGAGGCATACAGGGAAATCTTTTCTGCCGGGGAACAGATTATCGTCTCCATGGGCAGGGAGGACGACGTGAAGGGATTCTGGCATCTGATCAAGGCTTTTAAGCGCGTGCAGGAACAGATGCCGGACACAAGGCTGGTGATTGTCGGGGAAGGAAGTTTTGATGAGTATAGAGCGCTGGCGGCAGAGTTGAAGCTCCTGCCGAAGGTGACATTTACCGGAACACAGAAAAACCCGTTTCCGTTTTTAGCGGCGGGCAGTGTGTATGTATTGTCCTCCATCAGCGAAGGACTGCCCAATGCGCTTGTGGAGGCATTGGCATCAGGGCTTGTGGTTGTCTCGGTAAACTGCAAATCCGGACCTGCGGAGATTTTGCATGGGGACTGGCAGCAGGCACAGAATAATCATGATGTCCAGTATGCCGATTACGGAGTTCTGACACCAGTCCTGTCGCCGGAAAAAAATCTGCAGGTTCAGCTCGAAGGCGGAAGAATCTGCCTGGAGGATGCGGAGGAAAAGCTTGCGGGAGCGATTGTGGAGCTTCTGCAGAATCAGGAGCTTTATCAAAATTACAGCCGGAAGGCAGAGAAACGCGCGGGTGATTTCTCTGCAGAAAAGTATAGACAGGCGGTAATCCATCTGATCGAGACGTGAGGGAGGTGACAGGGAATGTGCGGAATATGCGGGTATATATCGCGAAAAAGCATTGCGCCGGAGCAGCTTGGGAAAATGAATGATACCATGTATCACAGGGGACCCGACGACAGCGGGGCGGAGGTATGTGCCATAAAAGACGGATACCAGCTGGGACTGGCGCAGCGCAGACTGTCCATACAGGATTTGTCACCGATGGGGCATCAGCCCATGCACTCTGCTGACGGCAGGGTATCGCTTGTATACAATGGTGAGATTTATAATTTTCTGGAGTTGAGGAAGGAGATTGCGGAGTATCCGTTCCGCTCATCCTGCGACACGGAGGTCATTATAGCGGCGTACTTAAAGTGGGGAATCAAATGTGTCGAGAAATTTCATGGCATGTTTGCGATTGCCCTGTATGATGCGGATACAGGGGATTTCTATCTGGTCAGGGACCGGATTGGAAAGAAACCGTTATATTACTGGTACGAGGATGGGAATCTGGTGTTTGCCTCTGAACTGAAACCGATCATGGAGTACCCGGGATTCCCGAAAAAGATTAACAGGGATATCCTGGGCAGATATCTCTATCAGCAGTATGTGAAAGCGCCGGAAAGTATTTTCCAGAATGTCTGGCAGCTCGAACCGGGGAGTGTGCTGAAATTTGCAAAAGGACAGATCCGGACGTATCAGTATTGGGATATCAGCAAGGTGTACCACAGAAAAAAAGGAACCGGACCGAAAAACTACGACGAGGCGAAAGCACAGTTGAAAAAGAGTCTGGAAAAGGCAGTCCGCCAGAGAATGATTGCGGATGTGCCGCTGGGAACGTTTCTGAGCGGAGGATACGACTCCTCTCTCGTCACGGCCGTTGCCCAGTCCTGTTCCTCCGAACCGGTAAAAACCTTTTCTATCGGATTTCACGATAAAAAATATGATGAGGCGCAGTTTGCGGGACAGATTGCAGCGTATCTGGGGACAGCTCATACAGAGCTCTATATTGATGAGTCCGATATGCTGCGGCTTGTGGACAGCATACCGAAATATTTTGACCAGCCCTTTGCGGACAGCTCCCAGATACCCACGATGCTTGTGTCGGAGCTGGCGGGAAGGGATGTGACGGTGGCGCTCTCGGGTGACGGCGGCGACGAGTTTTTTTGCGGCTACAATATCTATGAGAAGGTGGCGCAGGCGCAGAAGCTGGACTGGCTTGGCGGCATTGCGCATGCGGCAGGTAAGATTGGCGGGCTGGAAAAACACTATCCGTTCAAGGTGCGCACAATATCGAGAAACCGGTACAAAGAGACAAAGACGCAGATGTTATCGGTCAATTATCTGGAGGCGGCGCAGAACATGGCAGGGGGCGGAGGTCTTCCGTGCTTTTACGACCATATGGAGTCAAAGTACCATGAGCGCAGCTGGCAGGAGCGCAGAATGCTGCTGGATATGGACACGTATCTGCCAGGTGATATCCTGTGCAAGATCGACAGGGCTGCCATGAAATATTCGCTCGAGACAAGGTGTCCGATTCTCGATACGGAGATCATGGAGTTTGCGTTCAGTATTCCGCATGTGTTCAAATACCATGCAGGAAATAAGAAGCGTATCCTGAAGGATGTCGCGTATGATTATATTCCGAAGGCGCTGCTGGAACGTCCTAAAAAGGGATTCGGCGTGCCGTTGGACCGGTGGCTGCGGGGGCCATTAAAAGAAAGGCTGCTCGATATGACACAGGGTTCATTTCTGCGCAGGCAAGGGCTTTTTGATGCAGAGTATACGGAGGCGTTTGTCAGACAGTATATGGAGAGAGGAGACGCTGGTTCCGGAACGGGTGCCAATTATTCAAGAATGATATGGGCGCTGTTTGTGTTCCAGTGCTGGTATCAGGAGTATGAGTAAGATACTATTTCATGTGAACAGTATGGGAAAAGGCGGGGCGGAGCACGTCATCAGTATTTTGTCACGCTATTTTGCGCAGGACGGTTATGATGTCGCTGTCACGACACTGTGGAGGGCCGATAACGAATATTGTCTTGACCGGCGGGTAAGACGCGTGAATGTCGGACTTACAGAGCGGGAGGAGACAAAAGGAAGACTTGCAAAGGCATTGATCCGGGCATTTCGCTATCGAAAGTGCATTGCAGAGGAAAGACCGGATATCGTGATCTCTTTTTGTGCAAAAGCGAATTTCAGGAGCGCTTACAGCCTGACCGGAATGAAGATACCGCTTTTAATCTCTGTCAGGAATGATCCGGAAAAGGATTATGCGCCCTATCCGGGAAAGTGCAGGTACATGGCCCGGAAAGCTGCCGGCTGCGTCTTTCAGACACCGGCGGCACAGCGTTTTTTCGATGGCCGGCTGCAGAAAAAGTCAAGAGTGATATGGAATCCGCTCGATGAAAAGTATTTTGTGAAGATGAGCCGCAATAGCGCGCAGAGGGAGCGGACGATTGTCACGGTGGGGCGAATCACAAAACAGAAAAATCAGATGCTCCTGCTGGAGGCATTTTCGCAGATCAGCAGCGATTTTCCGCAGTATAAAGTTCTGATCTATGGCGAGGACAGCGGCGACGGGACCAAAGAACAGCTAGAAGCGTACTGCAGCAGTCATCAGCTGACAGAGCGTGTATTGTTTATGGGAGCGAGCAGTACGCTGGAAAAGGATATTCTCAATGCGGGATTGTTTGTCCTTCCGTCCGACTATGAAGGGATGCCGAATGCGCTGATAGAAGCCATGGCTCTAGGGATTCCGTGTATTGCGACTGACTGTCCGTGCGGAGGATCCGCAATGCTGATGGAGCAGTTTGGCGGGATACTGGTCTCTCCCGGAAAGGCTGGGGAGCTTGCAGCCGCCATAAGACGCGTGCTGTCAGATCCGCAGCTTGCTGATGAGACCGGCAGCCGCGCAGAGGGCATTAAAGAGTGGGTACATCCACAGGTGATATACAGTCAGTGGAAGGCTTATGTGGAATCATTGATCAGCGGAGGCTGCGATGGTGAGGTAAGAAACTAGTATGAAAAGGATAGCTTTATTTATCAGTTCGCTCCAACAGGGGGGATCTGAGCGGGTGATGGTGAATCTGGCAGAGTATTTTCATAAGATGAGATACGATGTGATTCTTGTGACCCAGTACCGATTGGAAAAGGAATATCATATTTCGCCGGAAATACGGCGTGTCTATTCAGAGCCGGATGAGTCCCTGCTGCAGGGGGGAAGGATCAGGAATTTCTGTGTCCGGTTCAGCGTGCTCCGTGAGATATGGAACGCCTACAAGCCGGATGTGATCCTGTCCTTTCTCGGGAAAAATAATCTGATGGCTGTGGCGACAGCGGCATTTCTGCCGTCAAAGGTGGCAGTCTCTGTGAGAGGAGAGCCGACCATGGAGTATGAGGGGAGACTGATGCAGTTGATTGCGAAGTTTGTATTCCGGTTTGCGGACGGGGTGGTGCTCCAGACGGAAGGGGCACGCATATTTTTTCCCAAATCAGTCCGGAGAAAGAGCGTGATCTTGTCCAATCCCCTGAATCCGCAGTTCCTGGATCGCCAAATGAGCGCGGAGCGGGAGGATTTGATCGTTGCCGCGGGACGGCTTGACGAGAACAAAAATCACGCCATGCTGATTCATGCCTTTGCAAAAATCGCAGAGGAGTATCCTGCAGTTAAGCTTGTGATTTACGGGGAAGGAGAACTCAGGACAGCGCTCACGGCGCTCGTGGAGGAAAAGGGGCTGCGTGACAGAATCTCGCTTCCGGGAAGTGTGAGCGATGTCGCAGACCGCATCTGCAAGGCGAGAATCTTTACGCTGACCTCCAATACAGAGGGAATGCCCAACTCCATCATGGAGGCGATGGCGCTCGGAATCCCAGTTATAGCGACGGACTGTCCGTGCGGGGGGCCTGCAGCCCTGATCGAGAATGGCGTAAACGGACTGCTCGTACCGGTTGGGGATGCTTTTGCACTCGCCGACGCATTCCGTCGCATTTTTGAGGATAAGGAGTTTGAGTTAAAGCTGCGCGAGAATGCCTGCAAAATCACGGAAAAGCTGGCACCTGACAGGGTTCATCAGGAGTGGGAAGCGTACCTGGACAGTTTGTAAAAAAGGACATATATAAGGACATATATAAAAGTAACTATTCATGCATTTCAGGGATAGTTACTTTTTTTATAATTATAAACAAAATATAAAAAAATGAAAATGACTACAGGTCATTATTGAAAAAAGGAAAGTGATGTAATATACTATACTACACGCGATAAGGATATTGGTAAAGGAGAGGATGAAAATGGATGAACAACCAAAGAAAGGCGGTGAGGATGGCGGATTTATGATTAAAGTCGCCACCTTTATCGTTGACAGACGCAATTTGTTTTTTCTGTTATTTGGCATCGCACTGATCTTTTCCGTGGTGTCCATGAACTGGGTATCGGTAGAGAATGCACTTTCGGCGTATCTGCCGGACACGACGGAGACAAGTCAGGGACTTGACCGGATGGAGGAAGAGTTTATCACCTATGGCACAGCCAAGGTCATGGTGACGAACATTCCCTATGACGAGGCTGACAAAATCTATGAGGAGCTCCTGGAGTTTGACAGTATCATCATGCTTGATTTCGACAACTCAAAGAGTCATTATAACAATTTCTCGGCGCTGTACAGTATCACGTTCGGTTATGAGGAGACGGATGACAGGGCGCTGGAGGCGCTCGATGAGGTCAGGGCAATGCTCGACGGATACGATATCTATGTGTCAACTTCCATGGGAGATGCGTCGGCAGAACAGCTGGCAAAGGAGATGTCCGTGATCAGTGTGCTCGTCGCGATCGTGGTGGTCTCCGTACTGCTGCTGACCTCACAGACATGGGCGGAGGTGCCGGTACTGTTATTGACTTTCTGTTCAGCCGCGCTGATCACAAAGGGAACAAACTTTATGATGGGAACAATCTCTTTTGTGTCGGACTCGGTTACGATCGTACTCCAGCTTGCATTGTCAGTCGACTATGCGGTCATCTTTTGCAACCGGTATAAGGAGGAGCACCAGACACTGGGGATCAGGGAGGCGGATATTGTGGCGCTCAGCAAGGCGATTCCGGAGATTTTCTCAAGCTCACTGACGACAATGGGCGGTTTGATCGCGATGATGTTCATGCAGTTTGGCATCGGCAGTGATATGGCGCTCTGTCTGATCAGGGCAATTTTACTGAGTCTGCTCGGCGTATTTCTGCTGATGCCGGGACTGATTATGCTCTTTGGCAAGGCGATGGATAAGACAAAACATAAGAGCTTTATTCCGGATATTCCGTTTGTGGGAAAATTTGCATACAGGACAAGATATATTATCCCGCCGCTGTTTATTGTTGTGCTGGTAGGCGCATATATCATTCAGTCTCATTGTCCGTATGTATATGGTTATACACAGCTCGAAACACCTGTGCAGAGCGATGCCATGGTCGTGGATGAGATGATCGAGGAGAGCTTTGGCGCAGAAAACTTTGTGGCGCTTGTCGTTCCGGCGGGAAATTATGAGAAGGAGAGCAGGCTCTTAAAGGAGCTGGATGCCAGACCGGAGATTGACCACTCGCAGGGGCTTGCGAACACAGAGGCCATGGACGGCTATATGCTGACTGACAAGCTGACGGCGAGGGATTTCTCAGAACTGTTGGAGCTCGACTACGAGATCGCGGAGCTGCTGTACATGGCGTACGCGGTGAACGACGAGAATTATGCCAAGATTGTGAACGGGTTTTCGAACTACAGCGTTCCGCTGATCGATATCTTTATGTTCCTCTACGACGAGGTGGACGAGGGGTACGTGACGCTGGATGACGATCTGATGGATACGCTGGAGGACGCGCACACCAAGATGCAGATTGCACTTGACCAGCTGCAGGGCGAGAATTACAGCCGTATGCTGATCTACCTGACGCTGCCGGAGGAGGGGGATGAGACGTTTGCGTTCCTCGATGAGATGCATGAGATTGCGGGCAGGTACTATGAACAGTCGGAGGTGCTGGTTCCCGGGGAATCGACGAGCCAGTATGACTTGTATAAGACGTTCCAGAGAGACAACACGGTTGTGAATGTTGTTTCCATTCTCGCGGTGCTGGTGGTTCTGTTGTTTACATTTATGTCGGCAGGTATGCCGGTGCTCCTGATTGCAGTGATTCAGGGCGTGATCTGGGTGAATTTCTCCTTCCCGGCGATACAGCAGAAGAATGTATTTTTCCTGAGTGCGATGATTGTATCGTCCATTCAGATGGGTGCAAATATTGACTACGCGATCGTTATCTCGGGACGGTTTTTGGAGATCAAGGACAAAATGTCGAAAAAGGATGCGATTATCGAGACGATGAACTTCGCGTTCCCGACAATCGTCACATCGGGTACGATGCTTGCGCTTGCGGGCATCTTTATTGGACGGATGTCCTCTGACGGCGCGGTGTGCGGTATCGGACAGTGTTTGGGCAGAGGTACAATTCTGTCGATTTTCACAGTTATGTTTGTGCTGCCGCAGATTCTATTGTTGGGCGAGAAGGTGATTGACAGAACTTCATTTGCAGTGTCCATTCCGCTGAAGCTGGAGCGTGTCAGCGGTCTGATGCGCGTTGACGGTCTCATTCAGGGACAGATCAACGGCACGATTATAGGTGAAGTGCATGGTCTGGTGCGCGGTGACGCAAGTCTGTTCGTGAATATGGGCAGGCTCGAGCAGCGTGAGGACGACGGCAGTGATCTGGGAGAACTGATGCAGAGGGAAGAGGGTGAAGAGGATGCGTAAAATACATAACAGGTTATTAGCCTTAACACTGGCAGCAGCTATGGTTTTGGGCATGATGCCGGCGCAGGGCATCCATGCAGCGGAGGAGACCGCAAAAGAGGAGAATGTGCTTCAGTATGAGCGTATCGATATCAGCACAGCAGAGGAATTTGCTGATTTTGCATCAAAATGTTATCTCGACTCATGGTCAGAAGACAAGTATGTGAGCCTCAGGGCAGATATTGACCTGACAGGGACACAGCTTCGCATGGTTCCCGTGTTTAATGGAATCTTTGACGGTGTGGGGCATACGATTTCTGGATTTGACTATCTGGGCGACGGGTATGTGGTCGGTCTGTTCCGCTATGTGGAGAGCGACGGTGTTATCCAGAACCTTACATTAAAAGGAAACATTGCGTCTGAGAACCAAAAGGAGTGCATTGGCAGTATCTGCGGCGTGAACTATGGCACGATCAAAAACTGTACCTTTCAGGGGACGGTGAGCGGACGGGACACAGTCGGCGGTATTGCAGGAATGAACGGCAGGACAGGTGTGATTACCGGATGCACTGCGAGGGGAAGGATTACAGGTTACTACTCGACAGGAGGAATTGCCGGAATCAACCACGGCACGCTGAATTACTGCTCAAACCGCGCAGGAATCAACGATGACAGCGCGTGGGTTGAGGAGGACGACGAGATGGGAACCGGTATGGGAATCATCGAGAGCCTCACGACCAATGATGACAACGAACTGTACAGCGGGGTTGACACGGGCGGCATCGCGGGATTTTCGGACGGCGCGATCACGCGGTGTACCAATTCGGGAACGGTCGGATATGAGCATACAGGTTATAATATTGGCGGTATCGCGGGGCGGCAGTCAGGCGTTGTGTCGCTCTGCACAAACAACGGCACAGTGTACGGCCGCAAAGATATCGGCGGTATTGTGGGACAGATGGAGCCTTTTATCGAGATTCATGAGGCGGAATCTATAAGGAAAGCTGTCGACAAGCTGCACGATCTGATTGACAAGACAATCAATGATATGCAGGCGACAAAGGACGGCATGAAGCAGGATTTTGATACGCTGACCTTATACAGCGACAGCGCGGTGGATGCGGCCGATGTACTTGCCGAGCAGATTGGCGATTTTGTGGATGACAATCTTGACCAGATGCAGGCGATCACGGACCGTCTCGACCATGTGATGGCGATGACGCCGGAGGTGTTCAACGATTTTGAGGCGGCAGAGAACAGTTTTATCAACGCGGTTGCGGCCTTGAAAGATATTTCGGGCGATCTGGGAAAGATAACGGACATCAGCGACGAACCGTATGATGTGTCAAAAAGTAAGAGGATTACGCTTCTTCATACGGTTGGAGGATATATCACTTCCAGTTCGTATAACCCGAAGGCAGGGGAAGAGGTTACGATCACGGCAAAGCCGGATGACACGAATTCAGATGATGCGTATCAGGTGACACGGATTGATGTTGTAAAGGTTACAAACGGTGAGAGTGTAGCAGCTTCGACTTCAACTTCAACTTCATTCAACTTTACAATGCCTGCTGAAAATGTGCGGGTTGAAGCGTATTTTGAGCCTAAGGACGGGGTGGCAATTCAAAGCAATGTTATCATAATAGATAAGATTGAGGATGAGCCGGAAACAGAAACAGAGACAGAAATAGAAACCGATGATGAGACAGAAACAGAGACCGAAACCGACAGTGAGACAGAAACCGAAACCGACAGTGAGACAGAGTCAGAAACTGACACCGATGATGAGTCCGGGACAGAGAGCAGCACGGAAGCAGACGACACAGAGCAGAGCAGCGCGACAGAAAGCAGCGGCACAACGGAGAGTGATGCGGAGGATGACAGCACAGGGAATGATGAGGAAGGCGGCACAACAGAACCGGCGGACACATCAGAGAATACGGACGGAAACAGGATATCGGATGAACAGTTGGAGACCATGATGCGCTATGGCGCTGGTGCGGCATTCCTGAGCGGTACATTGGAGGAGGAAGAGGGAGCCGGCGACAACGACGGAGAAGAAGGCGGAAACAACAGCGGTGATGCCGATGACAGTGAGGAGGATAACGACGGAGAGGGGAACAATGGCAGCAGCGATATCGATGACGGCGATAGCGGGCGCGGAGAGGACGACGCGAAGGATACAGATGGGGAAGGCAGTGGTGCGAAGGAAAATGAAGGTAGCGATGCCACTGAGGAGAAAAAGCATGACAGTGCGAATGCATCTGCCCAGAAACGCAATCCAACTGTGAGAGCGGCTAATGCCACCGTCAAAATAACTTCCAACCTGTCAGGAAGCGCAAGCTGCATTCCGAACGCGGATAACAGCAGAGTGACCATCACAGCGGAGCCGTCAGGCGGCTATGCCGTAGATTATGTGACAGTAGACGGCTCAAAGATATCCTCCGTCAGCGGAAATTCCTACGCTTTTGCGATAGAGAGCGATAAGGAGTACAAGGTTCATATCCAGTTTCGGAAGATCACAACAAAATCCGGCGCGGTGGAAAATGCGAAGTCGGAGATCGAGAATGCGATCCGCGAAGCGCAGGACGCAGCAGGTAAGATTAGAGACGAGCTTGACAATGACGCGATCAATATAACAGAACTGCAGAAAATGCTGTCAGCCACGACCACTGTCATGGAGAACACAGAAATCCTTGCGGACATTTATGGCGAGCAGGTGGCAGATTCCCTCAAGGCAGTGAACAGAGATCTCAGTAATACATCAGACCACCTAAAGAGCGCACTTGATTCTGTGAAGGCTGCGACGAGACACACGAGAGATATCGTCGACTATGTAAATGCACAGCCTGCAATCAATTTTGCGAAGCTTGGCGCAGAGTATGACTACAATAGGACAAATCTCCACAATCAGCTTCGGGGAATCAGCGACAGCTTAAAGATTCTGAGTGACAATGCATCCAGTCATTCAGATGTGGTAAATGCGGATCTGAAGGCGGTGAACGATCAGATCAATGTCATATTCAACCTGCTCGCTGACCGGCTTTCGGATGTTCAGAAGCTGGGGCTTGAGGAATTTTACGAGGATGTCTCCGATGAGGACATTGACTCGATCACAACAGGAAGGACGGAGTCCTGCAGCAACAAGGGTATCATAAAGGGCGATATCAATGTGGGCGGTATCGCAGGATCCATGTCGATCGACGATGAAGACCCGGAGGACAGCGCGGCCGGCGCGATTGAGTATGAGCTGGGCCGGCGTTTTATCACGAAATGCCTTGTGACAGACAGTGTCAATGAAGGGTATATTACTGCCAAGAAAAACGGTGCGGGCGGTATCTGCGGATACATGAACCACGGCATTATCGTTGACTCGGAGAGTTATGGAAGCGTGGAGAGCACCGAGGGAGATTATGTGGGCGGTATCTGTGGTGAGTCGCTTACGATTATCAAGAGATGCTATGCGCTGTGCTCCGTTGCGGGGAACAGAAATGTGGGCGGTATCGCCGGCTATGCGGATACCTTGAAAAACTGCTACTCTATGGCGGAGGTGCAGTCGGAAAATGGCAGGGCAGGTGCGATCGCGGGGCAGGTAACAGGATACGATATCGCTGATACCGATGCGGACGACACGTCCGAAGAGTCATCCGGACCAAAGGTGATCGGCAACTATTATGTGGGCGAGAACGTTCATGGCATTGACAACATCAGCTATATCGGTGTGGCCGAGCCCATTGCCTATGACGAGCTTCTGAAAGTGGAACAGCTTCCGGTACAGTTTCAGCATCTGAAAGTAATTTACAGGATCGGGGATACCTATCTGGGTTCCGAGGAAGTGGAGTACGGCGCAAAGCTGGATAAGCTGAACTATCCGCAGATTCCGCAGAAAGAAGGCTGTTACGGCGTATGGCCCGATGTGTCGGATCAGAAGATGGGCGGAATCTTTGTGGTCGAGGGAGAGTACAAAGATAACGTGACGGTAGTGCAGAGCGGCGGTGAAGCGGATGTTGCGGACGAAAGCCGGTGGAGCAGGCCTTACGCGCTGATTGAGGATATCTTTACCGAGGACACGGTGTTAAATGCCAGGGTCAGCGATAGGACTCCGCCAGAGGAAGCGGCTGGAAAGCAGAATGTGGTGTACGAAGTGACGCTGGAAAACAGCGGTATCAGGGAGACAGATTCCTTCGCGCTGAGAATCCTGAATCCCTACGAGGATGCGACAGTCTACGCATATACAGACGGAGCATGGACAGCGCTTGAGACCAGGAGCAGGGGACAGTACCTGCAGGTCAGCATGACGGGAACGCACGCATATTTCTGTGTTGCGGAGAACACTTCCAATCTCGTGTTCATCATCGTCTGCGCGGCGGCAGCGGCAGTTGCTGTGATTCTCCTGATTGTCTTAATCAGGAAGGGGAGTGCGCGCAGAAAGCAGAGACTGCGAAAAAAGGCAGAGGAAGAGAAAGAGAAACAAGAATAGAAGGGTAATACTTGAAAGGCACAGATTTTTGCAGTCTGTGCCTTTTTGAGTGAGAATGATTTTTGCGGGGATTAACTTGCAAAACAGGTGAAATTCTATTATGATAAAGGTATTGACATGGGAAGCTTTGACGCAGACAAGGGGGACGGCATGAAAGCAATTAGGAAAGAACAGATCGCAGTGATCATTGTGATTGCACTGCAGCTCATCTTTATGGTCTATTGGGGAACGCAGAAGAGCGGCTATTATGTGGATGAATTTTTCACGTATGACAATGCGCATTACTTGTCGGCATCAACGCCGAAACGGATCAAATTGTACGATGCGGACTTTCTGACATACGACGAGTGGCATGAAATCTCGGATTTGAAGAGCACAATGACTGTCACAAGGGAGGAGGCGCTGCTTGCTGACTCTGCGGGATACAATCTCAAAATGTGGTTCACAAGGTATCCCTATATGGTTCTGCTGAATTATGTGCAGGCGATATTTTTTGAGGGGAGACTCAGCAAATGGAGTGCGATATCCCTCAATATCCTGCTGTTTCTGCTGAATCAGGTGATACTGTACCGGCTGACGGCAGCGATATCCAGAGACAAAATGGCGGCCGTGCTGGCGGTTGCGCTCTATGGATTTACGGGAATGGCGGCGAGTATGACGGTGTATGTCCGTTTTTATATGCTGGTAACGCTCTGGATGACACTGTGTACCTATTTGCATGTGCTCATGTGGCAGGAAAACCATCTTTTGAAGAATCTGTTCATGGAGTTTCTGGCTGTGCTGGTGCTCTATCTGGCATACAAGGATTCGCCGCTCGCGGCGATTCAGGGAGTCGGCCTGGTGTGTGCATTCCTGGTCGGCTTGCTCATACGAAAGCGCTACCGGCAGGCAGCAGTCTACGGGTTGCCGATTGTCGGGGGCGGTCTGGGATATATTCTCCTTCAGACAGACTATATTGGCTATATTTTACAGCCGGAGAAGTACGCCGATGCGGATGTCACCAATGTCGCGACAGCAGGTCTGCTGGACAACTTTTTGGCATTGACACCCGGCGCGGCGGTGGAGCGGACGATCGGGCTGGCGCACATTGTATGCCGGTATTTGTTTGGACATGCGCTGGTTTTGGGTGTCTATCTGCTCCTTGCAGCAGGGCTTATCCTCTGGTGCCTGTGCGCGCAAAAGGGCAGGAACGGCGGCAGGGACTGGATGTTTTTCCTGCTGGCGGTGTGCCCGTGCGCTTTTTACTGTGTGGTGTCAGTATGCCTGGAGCTGGATGCAATACGGTACAATTCGTCCATATTCCCGGAGCTGGCTGTCTGTGCGGCAGTGTTTGTCATGTGTCTGGCAGCAAGGGCGGACAGGAAGCGTCTGACTGCAGCGGTCATGGGAATTGTGATATTGGCGGCAGCGGCAGCGACAGCGTACCTGCCGCGCGTGGAGAACTTATATCGGGAAGATAAGCAGGCTGTAGCGCAGATTCAGTCGTATCAGGGCGTGGACTCCGTGGTGGTCGATTATCACTTTGACGACCGGATCATGTATGAATGTCTGGTGTACGCCGGGGAAGATACCGAGGTCCTTTTTACGAAGCGTGAGAATGTTGATTACGATGCATGGCACAATGATGTACTGCTCTGGCTCAGAGCGGATGAGGGGCGGGATATCATAGAGGAACTGGCGGCATCAGGGCGCTACACGGTGGTGGAAGTGGGGAGTACCCACGAATCGGATGTCTATTTTGTGTCAAAACATGCCTCATAGATTTTTGATAGCAAAATCTCCGGCTGGCATAATAGTTTTGCGAAAGACTGGATTATTCTGTCCTTTTGTATTATACTAATAAAGATAGTCACGTATAATCCACTATGGAATTTAGAAGGGAGTAGAATATCGGGATGACGAGTATATCTGTCGTAGTTCCTATATATAATGAAGAAGGGAATGTCGCCGCACTCCATCAGGAGATTAAGCAGATGTGTGAGGCGAATCACTATATCTATGAGATTATTTTTGTAAATGACGGCTCTTCAGACCGCTCTGAGGAGATATGCAGAACCTTGCAGCCGCTGAAATACATTAAGCTGCGCAGGAATTTTGGACAGACAGCGGCGATGGATGCGGGTATTAAGGCGGCACAGTATGACTACATTGTGACGATGGACGGGGACAGACAGAATGATCCCGCGGATATTCCGATGATGATCGCGTATTTGGAGGAGCATGATCTGGATGTCGTCTCCGGCTGGCGCAAACACCGCAAAGATACGGTCATGAAAAAATTTACCTCAAGGGGAGCCAATTTTTTGAGGCATATTCTGATTCATGACGGGATTCATGACAGCGGTTGCTCCCTGAAGGTCTACAAGAGAGAATGTTTTCATCATGTCAATCTATATGGCGAGCAGCATCGTTTTATTCCGGCAATCTTAAAGATTAAAGGTTTCTCAATCGGTGAAGTGGTGGTCAATCACAGACCGAGGACATCCGGAAAGACAAAATACAACTGGAAGAGAACCATCAAGGGATTTGTGGATATGATATCTGTGTGGTTTTGGAACAAGTATGCGACAAGACCGCTGCACCTGCTTGGCGGAATTGGATTTTTGTTTCTTATGGCAGGCGGTGGGTGCGGGTTGTGGTCCGTTGTCCTGTTTTGTGAGGGGAGGAAAATGTCCGACAATATTTTCCCGCCGTTGTTGACCATATTTTTCATTATCATCGGAATGCTGCTGTTTGTCTTTGGACTGATGAGCGAGATTCTGGTAAAAACATATTATGGAGTTCATGTAGATTCTTCTTACAGTGTGAAGGAGATCACAGAGTATCCGGAGGAAGTAGGAAAGCGGCAAAATAATGAAAATCTTAATCATATCACATGAGTATCCTCCGATTGGGGGAGGCGGCGCAAATGCGTGTTTTTTCCTGACAAGGGAGTTTGCGAAAAAGGGTCATCAGGTGACGGTAATCACTGCGCAGTTTGAGAATCTGGCGCACTGCGAGGCGACTGGGGAAGGCGCGCGTATCATCAGAGTCCCGTGCAGGCGCGGCAATAAGGAGAAGAGCAGTTTTTCGGAAATGCTCTCGTATCTGCTCAGCGCGTGGAGAAGAGCGGACGCACTCCTGAAAAAGGAGAAGTACGATATCTGCCTGACGTTTTTTGGAATACCGAGCGGTCCGCTTGCGCTTCATCTGAAGAGAAAATATCAACTTCCCTATGTTGTGCGTTTTGGCGGCGGCGATATACCGGGAGCGCAGAAGCGGTTCAAATATCTGTACGCCATGCTGGCACCGGTGGTAAGAGCGATCTGGAAAAATGCCAGTCATCTGATCGCAAACAGTGAGGGGCTGAAAAAGCGCGCGCTGGCCTTTGAGGACCGGTATGCGGTGGACATTATAGAAAACGGTGTGGACAACCTGTTTTTTGTGCCGGACGGGAGAGAAAAAGAGGCAGAGGCGGTTGTGATATTGTTTGTATCCCGTCTGATAGAAGGGAAAGGTCTGCAGTATCTGATACCGGAACTGCCAGGGATACAGGAGAGCGTGCGGCAGAAGACTGGCAGAGGGGTTCGGCTGGTAATCGTCGGTGATGGTCCGTACAGGACGGCACTGGAGGAGCTGACGGCTGGCGCAGGGGCGCGTGAGCTTGTCCGCTTTGAGGGAAGAAAGGACAAGGAACAGGTGCAGCGGTATTATCAGGCGGCAGATCTGTTTGTGCTGCCTTCGCTGTCAGAGGGAATGCCGAATGTCGTGCTGGAGGCGATGGCGAGCGGTCTTCCGATTATCATGACGCCCTGCGAGGGAAGCAAGGAACTGGTGACGGATAACGGAATCATCGCTTCGTTGAAAAACCTGCCGGAGGCATTGATTCGCGTATGTGCCGACGAGCGTGAGAGGCGCGCGATGGGGCAGAACAGTCTCCGCCGCGTCGAGTCGCATTTTAGATGGGAGAGCATCGGCGACCGGTATCTGTCAGTGTTAGAGGATAGTATTGGAGAGTAATTATGTGCGGTATATGTGGTTATATTGGTCCTGGATCGGTTACAGAGGAACAGCTGTGGAAGATGAACAACACAATGCGCCATAGGGGACCGGATGACGGCGGCGTGTGGCAGTACAGCAGTCACGGCAGGGAGGTCGGGCTTGCGCAGCGCAGGCTTTCTATCCTGGACTTGTCTGCGCTGGGGCACCAGCCGATGCTGTCGGAGGATGGCAGATATGTGGTAGTGTACAACGGGGAGATCTATAACTTTATGGAGATCCGCGCGGCGCTGGAGCAGAAAGGGTATCATTTCCGGTCAAACTGTGATACGGAAGTGATTCTGTATGCCTATGCGGAGTGGGGGAGCGATATGTTTGCCCATTTTAACGGCATGTTTGCGATTGCACTGTATGACAAGGAACAGGACCGTCTGCTGCTGGCGCGGGACCGTATCGGCAAGAAGCCCTTGTACTATTACGCTGAACAGGGGCATTTTGTATTTGCCTCGGAGTTGAAGCCAATCATGCAGTATCCGTTTTTTACCAAAAGGGTAAATAAGGATGTGCTTAATCATTATATGTGCAACAAATATCTGGCTGCGCCATTGTGTATTTTTGAACATACGTACAAGATGCTCCCCGGAATGGTTCTGGAGTACTGCAACGGGGAGATACGCAAGAGCAAATATTGGAACATTGTCAGGCAGTACCATAAGGGTGCATTGGAGCGACAGCAGGATTTCGATGCCTGTAAAAGTTCTATGAAGACGGTGCTGCAGGATGCGGTGGCGGCAAGGCTTGTCGCAGACGTGCCGGTGGGAACCTTTTTGAGCGGCGGAATCGACTCGACGCTCGTGACGGCGCTCGCGAGGGAGAGCAAGGAGTCCCCGATCAATACGTACTCGATCGGCTTTTACGACGAAAAGCGCAACGAGGCGCCCTTTTCCGCAGAGATTGCAAGATATCTGGGAACGAATCACCACGAGCATTACGTGGAGGAGAAAGATATTTTTGCGATGATTCAGGATCTTCCGTATTATTACGATGAGCCGTTTTCTGACTCATCGCAGCTTCCCACGATGCTGGTCTCGCAGTATGCGTCGCAGGATATCACGGTGTCGCTGTCAGGCGACGGCGGTGATGAGCTGTTTTGCGGCTATATGCTGTACGATCTGACCTGGGTTGCCCAGCATGTGGATTTCATGGGAGGGATAGCCAGTCATGTTCCTGGTGTGGACATGTTAAAGAAAAAGATGCCGCTCGAACTGCGCGCGTTCATTGACAACAGGGGTCAGGATACGAAGGCGCAGCTCTTCATTGATGTCATGGTTGACGAGGTGGATAAAATTCTTGGCAGATCAGCCAGTAACATAAAGTATGAGCAGGAGAAGTATCTGAAAATGCCAAACTGGCAGGAGCGGAAAATGCTTCTTGACATGCTGACGTATCTGCCGGATGATATTTTGGCGAAGACAGACAGGGCGTCTATGAAATATTCGCTGGAAGTGCGCTGTCCGCTGCTCGATTACAGAGTGGTGGAGGAATCATTCCGAATACCGCACCAGTACAAATATCGCCGTTTTGACAAGAAATATATTTTGAAAGAGATTACTTATGACTATGTTCCGAGAGAGCTGCTGGACAGACCGAAGAAAGGATTCGGAGTGCCTCTGCAGAAGTGGCTGCGGACGGTGCTGAAGGATGAGATTGCGCGGTATGCTGACGTCGGAATACTGAGGAAGCAGGATATATTTGTCCCGGATGCGGTACAGGAACTGATCGTGAAACAGCAGAAGTCGGACAAGATTATTTACAGTTCTGTTCTGTGGTCATTTTATGTGTTTCAGAAGTGGTATCAGATGTATATTGAGGATTTGTGGTAAGAGGGGAAGCGGATTGCGCTTCCCCCTTCATTTTTATTCTAATGCAGTACGCGCTTCAGGGTATTCATCAGGTTGTCGATATTGATCGGCTTTGCGATGTGTCCGTTCATGCCGCTCCTTAGCGCTTCCTGTTTGTCCTCCTCAAATGCATTGGCAGTCATTGCGAGGATTGGAATCGAGGCAAGCTGTGTATTTTTGAGCTTGCGGATGGCGCGGGTAGCTTCATAGCCGTTCATGACGGGCATCTGCACATCCATCAGGATCAGCTGGTAATATCCTGGACTGGAGGCTTTCAGTTTATCGATGGCCACCTGGCCGTTGCCGGCGATCTCCACTGAAAATCCCGCTTCCTGCAGAATTTCCGCAGCGATTTCCTGATTCAGTTCGTTGTCCTCCACGAGCAGAAGGCGTTCTGCGTGAAAAGGTGCAGATTGTATCAGGCTGTCTGATTTTTGCTCATGCTCGTCGCTTGTGATGGAATACAGGCATTCCCTGAGTTCGGACATGAACAGCGGTTTGCTGCAAAAGGCTGTCACACCGGCTTCCTTTGCTTCATCCTCGATATCTTCCCAATTGTAGGCAGTCAGCACGATGATTGGCACATTTCCGCCGGTTTCCTTCTGGATGCGGCGCGCGACTTCGACACCATTCATGTCAGGCAGAAGCCAGTCAATAATGTAGACGGAATAGCAGTCCTGGCGGGTGACGGCCTGATGCGTGCGGAGGACAGCCTCTTTTCCGGACAAGGTCCATTCCGCGCGCATGCCGATCTGCTGCAGCATATAGGAAACACTGTCGCAGGTGTTAAAGTCATCGTCCACGACAAGGGCACGACACCCCTGCAGTTTTGGAATCAGCGGTGACTGCTTGACTTCCGAGCTGACGCGGAAAGTGAAGGAGACTGTAAACTCTGAGCCGACATTCGGTTTGCTGGTCACACTGATCGTACCGTTCATCATCGACACGATATTTTTCGTGATCGCCATGCCGAGACCAGTTCCCTGTATGCCGCTGATGGTGGAGTTGCGCTCCCGCTCGAATGGTTCAAAAATGCGGGCGACGAACTCTTCGCTCATGCCGATGCCGGTATCCTTGATCTGAAAATCATATGTGGCGTACCCTTCCTGCGCCACAGCTTTCTCCGTGACTTTGATACTGACAATCCCGCCGGCGGTTGTGTACTTGATGGCGTTGTTCAACAGGTTTAACAGCACCTGGTTCAGGCGCAGTCTGTCGCAGTAGATATTTTCGTTCTGTACATCGATGGCGTCCATGTACAGTTCCAGCTGTTTGGAATGAATGTCCGCCTGTATGATATTGCGCAGTCCGTGCAGGATTTCCGGAAGGCTGCAGAGCTGCTCTGACAACTGCATCTTGCCGCTCTCAATGTGGCTCATATCCAGGACATTGTTGATGAGGTTCAGCAGATGGTTCCCGGAGGTCATGATCTTTTTGAGATATCCCTCAACCTGCTCTGTGTGGTCAAGACGGCTGAGGGCCAATGTCGTAAAGCCGATGATGGCGTTCATCGGTGTGCGGATGTCATGTGACATATTGGAGAGAAATACGCTTTTCGCCTGGTTGGCGCGGTTGGCCTGTATCAGGGCATCCTCCAGAATGGTATTTTTCTCCATCTCACTGCGGATTTCCGCGTCGATGCTGTGGAAACCGAGAACGATTCCACAGTGCTCGCTCCAGTCCCCGGCACAGACTGCCTTCATCTGGAAATAACTCAGTTCCTCATGACAGACAGTCCGGTAATTGACGATATATGTTTTCTTTTCGGCGAGTTTCTGCATCAGGGTTTCGCGGGAGACCGCCTGCCGCATCATTTCCCTGTCCTCCTCGTAGACACATTTGTCGATATAGCGTCCGAGGCTTTCTTCCATGGACAATTCGCCGGCAAAAAGTTCATCTAACACATGATAGACACATTCACTTTTCCGGAGCGCATTTCCTTTTCCAGTGTCCAGATCGAAAAAGCACACGAGATTGTAGTCGATACTCAGCGCATGAACCAGCTCTAACTGCCGTCTTTCGTTTTCCTGCCGTTCTGCCTCCTCGCGCAGTCTCTGTGTGGTACAGTCCAGAAGGAAACGCTGATAGAACATTTCACCATTTTCCTGCATCAGCTTGATGTTTCCCATGATGTGCAGCAGATCCCCGTTGCTGTGCCGCACGCGGTATGCGACATTGACGCTGTCGCCCTCATTCTGCAGGGACAAAATGCTCTTGCGGAGAGTTGAGCGGTCCTCCTCCACAACGGAGGACGCAATCATGTCAAATCCGGCTTTCATAAGGTCTTCCTGCGATTCATAGCCCAGAATTTTGAGTGCGGCGTTGTTGATGCTGATGATTCTGGAACCATCGACAGTGTGGCACAGAACGCCGCAGTCCATTGTGGTAAACAGGGTTTCCAGAGTCTTGGTCTTGGAGATGAGCTGCTGTTTGTACTCATTTTCCAGCGTGATGTCGATGCCCACACCCACTGTTCCCATAACGCTTCCATCCAGATCGTACAGCGGAGACTTGTATGTAGTGAGCAGTCTTGTCCCGTCGCTGGTCTGGACTGTCTCCTCGGAGATACAGGTTTTCCGCTGGCTCATGACTTCACGCTCTGACTCGATACATGCAGGGTCATCATGCTCGACGTCCCAGATGTAGGCGTGTCCTTGTCCTTCTACCTGGGCTTTGGCTTTGTTGACAGTGATACAGAAGCTGTCATTGACTTTCTCGTGAATGCCGTCTTTGGTCTTGTACCAGATCAGGTTGGGCACGCTGTTGATGGTGGCTTCGAGGTACTGGTTCGTCTGCCAGTAATCTTTGCGCATTTTGTAATGCTGCTGCCACTTTGTAAAGTGAAAACGCAGTTCTGCATCAGACAGCGGCAGGGTCCAGATATCATAAATTACAGACAGGCAGTCCGGAAGATTGTTCAGGGCGGGAATTTGCTCCTTGTCTGCGAACACGATTAGTTCTGCATCATGTCTCTTATCCGAGAGCAGTGTCTGCATCGTTGCAGCAGCATCCATGTCATGCAGGTCTGCGATGATGACATCTGCCTTTGAAGTCATTGTCTCATATGGCATCCTGCTCTCGAAGTACTCATGCGTAAAATGTTCTAACGGAGGAATATCCTCAATTAGTTGAAACAGTCTGCGCTGACTGCCAAGAAAAAAGAAATTTATATGACAATGGTACATGTGAAAACCTCCCACGGATTGTATTTGATTAATGTAATCGGGTATTTTACTTACTATTTTAACAATCATAGAAATTGATGTCAATGTCTACATGCTCTGTGATTGACCGGAATATGTTATTTTTTTCTACACATACTAGGAATTGGAAAAAAATTATGGTATTATTTGTTGAGGACAATGATAAGCAGGCGACGGGGGAATGAGGTTGGAAATATGTGTGGAATAGCAGGTTTTTGCAGCAATCCTGTGAATTGGAGAGAGAATATTGAGAAGATGAACCGCCGGATGTACCACAGGGGACCGGATGCGGGGGATGTCTGGGCGAGCAGTGATGCCAGTGTTGTTCTGGGGCACCGCAGGCTTTCGATCGTGGATCTGTCAGAGACTGGTGCACAGCCGATGCACTCGGCGTCCGGCAGGTATGTGTGTGTGTTCAACGGAGAGATATACAATTACCGCAGGCTTCGGGACAAGCTGTTGAGAGAAAAGAAGGTTGCGGCTTTTCGCGGTACCTCCGATACAGAAGTATTGGTCGAGGCGATCGAGGCATACGGTGTGGCCGAGACCATCAGACACTGTAAGGGAATGTTTGCCATCGCACTCTTTGACCAGCAGACAGGAAAGCTGACGCTCATCCGGGACAGAATCGGTGAGAAGCCGCTGTATTATGGTTTTGTAAATGGACACTTTGTGTTTGCATCGGACATCGGCTGTATCAGCGTGCTGGACGGATTCAACAATCCGATCGACACGAAGGTGCTGCAGCTGTATTTCATACATGGATATATTCCAGCGCCATATTCTGTCTATAAAGACATCTACAAGCTGGATGCAGGCTGTATGCTTGAGATAGATGCTCCTTATAAAAAGCCTGCGGTCAGCGCGTACTGGTCTGTGCGTGAAGCGGCGAAGCACGGACAGGCGCATCCGTTCCGGGGAAGCAGACAGGAGGCGGCAGACGAGCTGGAAAGGCTTCTGAAGGCTTCCATCAGGGAGCAGATGGTGGCGGATGTTCCCGTCGGAGCGTTCCTGTCAGCAGGGATTGACAGCAGTACGATCGTGGCGCTGATGCAGGCACAGTCGGAGCGGAAGGTCAGGAGTTTCACGATCGGGATGGAGGATCCGGCCTACAATGAGGCGGCCTGCGCCAAGGAGATTGCGCAGCATCTCGGCACAGAGCACACGGAGCTCTACATTACGGCGGATGACGCGAGGGAAGTGATACCCAGGCTGTCCTGGATCTTTGGGGAACCGTTTGCCGACTCCTCGCAGATACCGACATATCTCGTGAGCAGGATGACGCGGGAGCATGTGACCGTGTCGCTGAGCGGTGACGGGGGGGACGAGCTGTTCTGCGGGTATACCTCATACTCTTCCATTGACCGGATCTGGGGAAAAATGAAAAGCTGTCCCTATGGTATCAGAAAGCTTGCAAGCAGCCTTCTGGTGGGGAATCCGCTGATCCGGAATAACCAGATTCTGCAGACAAAGGCATATCTGCTGGGAGCCCGGAGCCCGGAGCATCTGTATGAGCTGTCCAATGCGCAGGAGGCGTCAAACCTTGAGATAGCGCTGGAGAGAGAGACGTATCCGTATAAACACAACAGTTATCCTTATGGAGTGCTGAACGATCCGCAGAGCAGTATTATGCTGATGGATATGGAGGTCTATCATCCGGATGACATTCTCGTCAAAGTCGACCGCACTGCCATGGCGGTATCGCTGGAGACGAGGGTGCCCATGCTGGACAAGGATGTCGTCGAGTTTGCGTGGACGATTCCCATGGAGTATAAAAAACAGGGAACAGAGGGAAAACTGGTCTTAAAGGATGTGCTATACAAATATGTTCCGAGAGAGCTGATGGACAGACCGAAGAAGGGTTTTTCGATTCCGGTCACACAGTGGCTTCGGGAACCCGGGCTCCGGGAATGGGCAGAGTCCCTTCTGGACAGCAGCCTGATCAGGCGGCAGGGGATTTTAAATGCGGATACGGTCGGCCGGATCTGGCGGGATTATATAGACAACGGTAACTGGCGGATACAGATCTGGTATATTCTGATGTTTCAGAGCTGGATGTGCGAGCGTGAGAGGAGAGGACAATGAGTAATCAGGGGAATAGGGATCAAAAGGCAGCGCCGGTCGGTGCATATATCAAAATCGCGAGACCGGACCATTGGGTAAAAAATGTGTTCATCATGCCGGGGCTTGTCCTTGCGCTGATCCTGATCAGCAGACCCGGTGACTGGGGAAGCTTTATCTTAAAATTTGCGGCAGGTTTTTTGGCCACCTGTTTTGTCGCTTCGGCAAATTATGTGATCAACGAGTGGCTTGACGCGGAGTTTGACAAGTATCATCCGACCAAGAAAAACAGGCCTGTGGTCAGCCAGAATATGAAATTTTCCCTAGTCATGGCGGAGTATGCAGTGTGTATCGCGCTTGGAATCGGGCTTTCGGCGGTGGTAAATGTGCCGTTTCTGCTGACGGAAGCGTGGCTGCTGGTCATGGGGATTCTTTACAATGTGAAACCGATACGGACAAAGGATGTCGTGTACCTCGATGTGCTGTCAGAGTCCATCAACAACATGATCCGTCTGCTGCTCGGCTGGTTTATCGTGTGTGAGGACGTGTATCCGCCCTCAAGTATCCTCGTCGGCTACTGGATGGCAGGTGCCTTTCTGATGGCGGTAAAGCGCTATGCAGAATACCGCATGATCGGAGACCCGAAGCTTGCAGGCTCCTATCGCAGATCCTTTGCGAAATACACGGAGGCGTCCCTGCTGTGTTCCTCATTTTTTTACGCGCTGTGTGCGACGTTCCTCATCGGAATATTCTTGTTAAAGTACAGAATCGAATATATCGTGGCGATGCCGTTTCTGTTTTTGCTTTTTTGCTATTATCTCTATATTGCACACAAGCCGGACTCGGCAGCACAGAAGCCGGAGAAGCTCTTCCGCGAGAAGAAACTGATGATTCTGGTGGGCGTGCTTGCGGTGCTGTTCGTGGTGCTCACAGTTGTGGACATACCGGTTATGGAGATGTGGGAGACAGCATTCTTTATTCCGACGCGCAAATAAATGTGGCAGTTTTCGCCTGCATGGAGGTAGATATGAATCGGCTGAGTATGGGAAAGAGAAGTCTGTATGAGTACCGGGCAGTGATATTTGATTTGGACGGGACGCTGTATTACCAGAGGCCGTTCCGCCTGCGGATGCTCAGGTATCTGGCGGGATACATCATGGCACATCCATCGCATATGAAAGATATTCTGATTGTCAGGAAGTACCGAAAAGTACGGGAAAAGTGGGAGGAATGCGAGAAGGAATGCGCGGGAAATGCCAGATACGCTTCGCTTGGGCTGGATGACAGGCAGTATCAGTATGTAGCGGATAAAATGAACACAGAGGCTGCCAGGGTGAGAAAGGTCATTCACTTTTTTATGTTGGAAATGCCGCTTCGCTTTCTGCCGGCATACAAGGATGAAATGCTGGCAGAAACGATCGCGGAGCTTCGAAAAAAAGACATAGCAGTTGCTATTTATTCAGATTATCCAGTGGAAGACAAATTGAGGGCGCTTGGGATTGAGGCGGATGCCTGCTACACGTCTGCCGATGCGCGCATCGGCTGCATGAAGCCGGAGCCGCGAGGGATTGCGGTGATTCTGGAAGATCTCGGATGTCCTGCGGAAGATGTGCTGATGATCGGTGACCGGTACGAGAAGGACGGACTTGCCGCCGAGGGCAATCATGTCGATTATGTCATCGTGTGCAAAAACAGGAAAAAGCGGGGGGATACGCCATTTTAGCGGAGCGGCTCAGGTGCGCCGCAGCCTGCGGTCAATCCGTGAGAGCAGGTGCTCTACATATCTTCCCATCATATATATGACCAGGACGGATGGCAGAAACGTCAGGCTGTAAAGCAGCAGGTCATCGTAGGTTCCGCCATTCTGCGCGAGCAGGCTGGTCAGCGCCTTCATACCATACCAGCTTACCAGGGAATGCGTGAGATACATCCCGTATGAATTCCGGCCGCAGCTGGCAAGGAAGCGGCTGACAGGGGAACTGGGCAGCTGTTTTTTTTCGACACGGATCAGTGCCGTGGTGAGCCAGTACGCAGACAGTCCGGCGAGGGACGGCAGGAACGTGTAGACGAAAGGCGTCGGAGGATTCAGATAGAGCGCGGTGCAGATTGCGGTGGAGACAGCAAACAGTATGACGGACACTGCGAGGGGGCACTGTTCCTTTTTTTCTTGTAAAAACAGCAGTATTCCAAGGCTGAAACAGGGGAGCTGATTGGTGAAAAAGTAATACAGGAAGGTATTGTTGCCTATGAGCAGTTCCTTTCCCGGCAGTTCCGACATCGAGCGCAGCAGGATACAATTCAGGAGCAGCAGAAGCGGCGGGACAGCAGCCATGCACAGGGGATGTATGCTGCGCAGCCTTTGAAAGATGGCATACAGGGGCGGAAACGAGACATAGAGCAAAAAGGCAGTTCCGATATACCAGCCGCCTGGAAATACATTGTTGATGTAGTCCGAGAAGAGTCCGTGCAGAAAAAATATGTTTGCGAGAATGGCGCGCGGCTCCCTGTTCATGATAAATCCGGGCGAGGCGTGGAAACCGTCCATGAGCAGAATATTTAGCAGGAGGTTGACCGTCATAAAGATCAGATAGCCCGGTGCGAGTCTGAGATAGCGGCGCAGGATGAAGCGGAGGCTTTTGGGTCTGGATGAGCCCATGTGTTCCCATGAATAGCAGAGGGAAAAACCGGATGTGAAAAAGAAGAGCTGGCATCCCATCTGGCCGTAGTTGATGAGCAGCCGGAGTCCTGACATATCCTGCATGATAAAATGCCGGTTATGGACAATGATGATCATGATGATGCCGATTCCTTTTATGATGTCAAGTGATTTCAGTTTTGGGTTCATGGCTGCCTCCTGTCTGTTTTAACCATAGTGTACCACGTTTCTGCAAATATTAAAACAAGGAATGTTATTTACGTGTTTATGCATGTTTTGGAGTGGAGGGCAAAATGATTTCTGTATTGTTCAATTGGTCATACATTGCGGCAACCGCTTTTCTGGCCGGTTTTGGTGCGTGCGCGCTGGTCCGCAGGGTATTGGGATACCGCGTGCGGGACATCGGCTGCATCCTGGCGTTGGGGATTATGACGGTCACTGTATATGCGCAGATATTCAGCCTGGTCTGTCAGGTGGGCGCCGCTGCGAATCTTGTTCTTGCTGCGGCATGCCTTGCGGCCGCAGCGGCAGGAAGGCATCAGATTGCAGAGCTGCTGTCGGAAGCGTGGAAGGGGAAACGTACCGCGTGGAAGTTTGCCGTGGTGCTGAGCGTTGTAATATGGTGCTTTTGTACGTCCCGCGGGTATATGCACTATGACTCCGACCTCTACCATGCGCAGAGTATCCGGTGGATTGAGGAGTACGGTATCGTAAAGGGACTGGGCAATATTCATGTGCGTTTTGCCTACAATAGTTCTTTCTTTGCGCTGTCAGCGCTTTACAGCATGAAGTTTCTGACGGGGCATTCGCTTCACGCGGTCAATGGATTTATGGCGCTTTTGCTCTGGATGAAAGTCCTGCCGCTGTTTTGCCGAAAGAAAGGGGAAGGCAGAAGGACCCTGGTGACGGATTTTGCAAGGCTTGGCGCGTTCTACTATCTGACCGTGATCTACAGTGACGTTGTGTCTCCTGCATCGGACTATGCGATCATGTGCGTGGTGTTTTTTATCGTCATAAAATGGCTCGAATTGCTGGAGCGTGGGGAGGACAGCGCTGCGCCGTATGCACTTCTATGCGTGGCGGGGGTGTATGCCGTGACACTGAAGCTCACGGCAGGGCTGATTCTGATTTTGCTGGCAAAGCCGGTCGTTATGCTCGTCAGGGAGAAGAGATGGCGCGATATCGGTGTTTACCTTATGATGGGCATTGTGACGGTCGCACCCTGGCTTGCAAGGACGGTGATTATATCGGGATATCTGCTGTATCCGTTTCCGGCGCTCGACCTTTTTAATGTGGACTGGAAAATGGATGCGGCGGCGGCGGCGCTTGACGCGGCGGAGATCAGGACGTGGGGCAGGGGACTCAACAATGCAGCGTTAGTCGGACTGCCGGTATCGGAGTGGTTTCCCGGCTGGTTTCAAAGTTCGCTCCCTGCGGTTGGAAAGCTGTTCATTCTGGCGGATATCCTTTGTCTGCTGCTGTTTGTGCTGCTGGCGGCGCGGTACATCCGCAAGTCAGCTGCTGCAGCTGCGGAACCGATACAAAAAGGGCAGCTTCTTGTGCTGGCGGCAGTGCTCGCGTCCTATGTGTTCTGGCAGTTTTCAGCGCCGCTGCTGCGCTACGGATATGCATATGTGCTGCTCGTCGTTATGATAACAGCAGGTATTTTATGTGATATTTTTATAAAACACTTTGACAAACGGCAAAAAAGGGATATGATAAGAGGGACGGCTGTTCTGGGTGTATTTATGCTGTGGGCTTTCTCGGCAGTCAAGCTGGTATCGCTTGTGCGGTACTGCCGGGGCGAGGCTGGGAAGCCTGCGTACGTGTGGCAGCAGGATTATGGGAGTTATGCGCTGGAAAACTATGAGGTGAATGGGGTTATATTTTATTATCCGGCAAACGGTGACCGGACAGGATATCACGATTTTCCGTCAATTCCCAGACAGATACCGATTGCGTTTCGGGGTGAATCGTTAGAAGAGGGGTTTAGAAAGGAATGATGACGAATGATGAGACGTAGTATTGTAAAAAAAGGTGTGATGACAGCCTGCGCGGCAATGATGTTAATGAGTTCGATGCCAGTGTCGGCTGCAGAGCCCGCTGAGGTGATGACAGTGCCGGAAGCAGGAAATGATCCTGCACAGATGGCGGCGGATCTGCTTCCTGTGATGGAACCGGCCGCTGTGCCGGTGGATCACGAGACGGCATTGATTCAGTCGGCGCAGGCGGAGGTTGTGCTCCGTGGACTTGCGCTTGATCAGTATCACAATATCAATGTACTCGGTGATTCGATCACGGAGGGCGTGGGCGCCAGGACACCGGACAAGGCGTATCCTGTGATCCTGTCAAGGCTTACAGGCGCAAATGTGAACAATTACGGGCTGTCATGTTCAAGGATCACGGATATTCCGTTCGGGCTGTCCAATCCGGCTTCCTTCATCGACAGAATGTATGCGATGGATAAGACTGCGGATCTTGTGATTGTGTTTGGAGGCACGAATGATTTCTGGTATGGGGACTGTCCGATTGGAAAGCGCACAGATACCAGTGCCAGCACTTTTTACGGGGCGCTCAACACGATGATTCCGTATCTGAAAAATGCACATCCGGGTGCGGATATTGTCTTTGTGACACCGTACCAGCAGAGCAAAGATGCCGACGAGACACATCCATACAAAAGAAGTACTTATGGAAATTTTGGGACAGGCACACTGAACCAATACCGGATTGCGATACTTGACAGGTGTGAGTATTATGGGATTCCAGTGCTTGACCTGTATGCAGATTATGATTTGAATACGGTCGATAACCGGGAGGCGCTTGAAAAGTACGGCAACTATCTGTGCGACGGATGTCATTTGAACGATGCGGGTTATAACCTGCTCGCAAGGAAAATCTATCAGTTTATCATGCAGGACTTTGCGGCATATGTACCTGCGTACACAGAGATTAATGATATGGTGTTTGAGACAGCAGCGCTTCCGGCACTGATCAGTGATAGGAATTTTGTCATGCCGAATGGTGAGGTGATACCGTGCAAAGAGGGCTTTGAGATTGATCCTTCCATGCCACTGCAGTATTTGTATCAGTGCCTTATCATATCGGCTATGTATTAAGCAGGGGGAAAAGCGGAATGAATGCGGTCAGAAAATATTGGCACTTTATGCTGGCGGGATGTATCTTTGTATTTGAGGCTGTGATATTGCTGCTGTGCAGGGAAAATATCTATGTGGGAATCTGTGATAATCTGGATCTGTTCATCACGCAGCTCAAAATGCTTCATGATGATCACGCATTCTTTGCCCAGGGACAGGAGATGTCAATATTGGGAAGCATTGACAGAAATTATTTTCCGTCAGAGTTTTCTCTGTATAATATACTGTATTTGTTTCTGCCTGATATCTACGCCTACATTGCGGGGTATCTGCTGAAATTAGTGATTGCATTCAGTTCCTGTATGCTGCTTGCAAGACTTGTGCTGCAGGAGAGGTATCTGGAATATAACAAAGTTGTCGTTTTGGTTTCGGTGGCATTTGCGCTGCTTCCGGTGTATCCAATGTATGCGCTCTGTTTTGCCTCCCTGCCGCTGATACTCTGTCTGTTGATACGGCTGTACCGGAGGCCGGAATGGTGGCTTTTTCTGGCAGTTTTTTTGTATCCGCTGGTATCGTATTTTACATTTTTTGGTGCTTTTCTGTTAGGATATCTGCTGATAGCGATTGCTATTTTATGGATCAGGGACAGGAAACTGCCGCTTTCGCTGGTCGGCGCACTGGCTGCGCTGGCGGTGGGATTTGTGTGTTTTGAGTATCGGTTGTTCCGCGTGATGCTGCTGTCAGATGAGGAGACGATCCGGAGCACGATGGTGACGGCAAGCTATGGGGCTGCGGATCTGTGGAAATGTTTTGTGGATGTGTTTCTGCACGGATTTTCGCATGCAAAGTCGGTACACACATATTTTGTGCTTCCGGTCTGCGCGTTGTATTTTGTGTGGAACAACTTCCGGATACTGACAGGCAGGAAAGAGGGAAAAGTTTACACGGATGTGTTCAATCTCACGGTGCTTTTTATTTTATTTAACTGTGCCGTGTACGCGCTCTATTTCTGGGAACCGCTCAGAAATCTCGTGGAGACAGTTCTTCCGCCGTTGAAAGGTTTTCAGTATGGGAGGACGATTTTTTTTAACACGTTTGCGTGGTATTTTGCATTTTTCATTGTGATGAAATATGTGTTTGATAAAAAGCAGGTGATATCATATGTTGCCTGCGTTGTGGCAATACTAATTGTCGGGGGGACGCAGTGTGAGTATAGTGACTTTTATAACACATGTTATTCTAATCTCTATAAGCTGGTGAAACACACGGAAGTCAACCAGCTGAGCTATGGGGAGTTTTACGGCGGTATCTCAGGGGACAGTCTCATCGAGGAGATTAAGGAAGATATCGGGTACACGCCGGACAAGGGGGCGTGCGCGTATGGGTTCCATCCGGCCATGCTCTCCTACCATGGGATTACGACGATTGACGGTTACTGCGGTTATTACAGCCAGCGTTATAAAGAGGAGTTTCGGGCTGCAATTGCGCCTGCGCTGGACGCAAACGCGAACTGGAAGGCTTATTATGATGACTGGGGATGCAGGGCATACCTGTTTTCTGCGTCAGGGCAGAATACGTATGACTTCGGCGCTTCCTCCGCGGCGCAGCCGCAGGACATTCTGATCGATGCGCCGGCACTTAAGGGACTTGGATGCGACTATATCTTTTCACGGATGGAGATCACAAACGCAGGCGAAATGCGGTTGCGCTTGATTAATGTGTATAATGATGATAAAATTCCATACAGTGTATATCTGTATGCGTTAGAATAGATGGATTCAATGGATGTTTATGAGATGTTTATGGAAAGGATGACGAGATGAGCAAAGAGAGAGTACTGCTGTTTTATCCGCCCGGAGCGCTTTTTCAGCGGGGGGAGGACCGCTGCCAGCAGAATATTGACGACGGTTCCGCGCAGGCGATGCGCGCCTGCAATGATCTGGGCTACGCAGCTGCCATTCTGATGAAAAGCGGCTATGAGGTGAAGCTTCAGGATTATCAGACGCAGGGGGATACGTTCGAGGCCCTTCTGAAAGATATGGATGACTTTCATCCGGACATGATCATGATGAGCATTACCAACACAACGATTTTCGATGATATCAAGGTGGTAAACGAGCTGAAGGAAAGGTATGACCCCATCGTTGTGCTGAAGGGTGCGCTGTTTTATGCCCCGGAACAGGCAATGCTTGACATGCTTGACTTGTCCAACGTGGATTATCTGATCGGCGGCGAGATCGATTTCTGTATTGGAAAAATAGCGGATTATTGTTTTAAGGGGATCGGGAAACCTGCGGAAATCAACAATATACTGTACAAGGATGCGAGCGGCAGATTCGTGCCCACGAGATTCCATGTGTGGGATGATGATCTGGATTCCCAGCCATTCCCGGCGAGAGAGCTGATGCGCAATGAACTCTACATCCGCCCCGACACAAAGGAACCGATGGCGACGATTCAGACGGCGAGAGGATGTCCGAGTCAGTGCGTGTTCTGCCTCACACCGGAGATATCCGGCAAGCGTGTGCGCTTCCGCAGTCCGCAGAATGTGCTTGCGGAGATGATCGAATGCTATGAGAAGCATCACATCCGGAATTTCTTTTTCAAGGCGGATACGTTCACGATCAATCCGGCGTGGGTAAAAGAGATGTGTGAGCTCATTATCAATTCGAAGATCTATGGCAAGATTGAGTTTACGGCGAACTCGCGCGTGCGTCCGCTCAGCAGGGAGACGCTGGAGCTCATGAAGAGAGCAGGGTGCTTTCTTGTGGCATTTGGTTTTGAGTCGGGCAGTGATGAGATGCTAAAGACCATGCGCAAGGGAGCGACTGTCGAGGAGAACAGACAGGCGGCAAGATGGTGCAAGGAGATTGGGCTGAAATTCTGGGGCTATTTTGTGATCGGTTTTCCCTGGGAGACGAGGGAGGATATCCTGATGACGAAAAAGCTTGTGATGGAGACCGATCCCGATTTTATCGAGGTCACGATCGCGCTTCCGTTTTACGGGACGCCGATGTACGAGACCTGCAAGAAGGAAAATCTGCTTGAGAAATCCGTGCTCGGCAGCGATTTCTTCCACTCGAGCACGAAGGGAACCATGCATCTGACGATCGACGAGGTCATGAAACTGCGCAGGGATATTCTGCTGGGCTTTTATCTGCGGCCAAAGTACATCGTCAGGAGAATGGGCGACTGTGTCAAGGACCCGGGTATTTTTGTGCAGTATGCAAAGTATGGATTGAAGCTGGTGGTCAATCTGTTTAAGTAGAAATAAAAATCAAGATCGTAAGGAAAACGTCGTATGAAGGAAACGCGGAAGATGCGCCTGCCGGAATGGGCAACGGCAGGCGCGGCATTTGTTTACTATTGGCTCATGGCGCTGTACAAGCTGACGGAGGCACCGATCTGGCAGGACGAGTCGATGGAGTTTTACTGTTCTATACCTGTAAAAGGTGCGATCAGGGGCGTGACGGAGTATGCCACCATGTATGAGAGGATGGCTCATATACAGCAGCAGCCGCCGCTGTATAACTGGCTGATGTGCCTGTGGCTTCAGGTCAGTGAGAGGGAGTGGTGGTACCGCTTTTCGAGTGTTGTGTTCGGCTTTGTCGCAGCGGCAGGACTCTATGTTGTTATAAGAAAGCTTTGTGACCGCTATATGGCGGCTTTTTGTGTTGTGATCTACTCCAGTATGTATACTCTGATGTACTATATAAAAGAAGCGTCGGAGTATTCGCTGCTGCTCATGATACTGTTCTGGCTGCTCTATGTGTGGTTTCTGCTCTGCGATCAGATGAGCAGCCGGCGGATTCTTCTGTTCACGCTGCTCTGTGTTCTGGCGGTCTTTACACATTATGGCGCAGTGTTTCTTGTCGTGCCTTTTGGAATCAGCGTGCTTGTGATGGCAGCGCGGAGAAGAGACTGGCGCAGTCTGAAACTGGGTTTTGGCTCGTTTGCGGCGGCCGGCGGTCTGGGCGGCAGCCTGCTGCTGTACTTTTTTGTCCTGCCGCAGTCCTCGAACCAGAACTCCACGCTTTTTTCAGAGAGTACGATTATTATAGAGAAGGGAAATATTGTCTATGATTTCTTCTACAGTCTGATGTGGGTGTTCAAGTGGAGCACCATCGATATCGACAGGGACTGGGAGAAGATCTGGTGGCTCATTATCGCGGCGATGGCAGTGATCGGACTGGTCATAATATTTGTCGCAGTGAAGACCAGAAGGGCAGTGTTTCGGACATATCTGTACTGCAACATCGCCGTCTATCTGATCTATTATGTTGTCACAAAACTCAACCTCTACGCCTACGGGTGGTACGGCAACCGCTACAATATGTTCCTGTTTCCGCTGTGGTTTGTGCTGATCGCCGTGTCGCTGCATGAGTTTGTGATGATTTTGCGGCAGAGCAGCATCCGGCTTGCCGCGGGAAACGGCGCAAAAATCGTACAGGCAGGTCTGGTGCTTGCAGGAATCGTGTACTGCCTGTACGGTGATTACCGCATCAAATGCCACTGGGCAAAGATGGATCTGCGGACGGTGGTCGCCGAGTGGTATGGCAGGGATGGGTATAAAGTCCCCACGCTGCTTGACTATCACCAGCGGTATGGATTTACGTATTATTTCACGCACGATGAGCAGTATGACGAGCAGCAGTGGGAGAATATTATCTATAACGACGAGGTGGAGACTTATTCTGCGAGCGGGACGCAGGTGTGGAAGGATTATCTGGACGAGGTGTACCGCGGTCAGATTCCAGATGAACTGTATCTGGTGACAGGGCAGTGGAACGACTTTGTGGACGCTTTTGAGGAGCTTGGCTATGAGGTGGAGCCGATGGTGGATACGACGGCAAAACTTTATCATATGACGAGAGAATGAGGACATCGTATGATCATTATACACGTCATGGGAGGGCTTGGAAACCAGCTTTACCAGTACGCATTATATGAAAAATTGAAATCGCTTGGAAAGCAGGTCAAGCTGGATCTGTACGCCTACAAGGAGGCGGCAGGGGAGGACAGGGAGCGGCGTGCACTGGAGCTGGAGTGGCTTGACGGGATGCAGTACGAGGTCTGCACAGCGGATGAGCGGCGGCTCTTTCTGGACAACAGCATGCGGTTTGCAGACAGGGTGAGGAGAAAGCTCACAGGCAGGCGGGATAAGACTGTCATGGAGAACGCGGACTATATGCCCGAAATCTTTGAGATGGACGATGTGTATCTCTATGGTTTCTGGGGGTGTGAGCGGTATTATATTGATATCATTCCGCTGCTGCAGGAGAAGATCAGATTTCCGAAGAATGCTGACCCGCGCAATCAGGAGCTGCTCGAAACCATGGAGCATGTCAACGCGGTGGGTATCCACATCCGGCGCAAGGATTATCTCACTGTGGCGGATGGGAAACGCTACATGGGAATCTGTACGGACGCATATTATGCCAGCGCGGTCGATTATATTTCAGAGCGGGTAGAAAATCCTGTGTTCTATATTTTCTCGGATGACGCAGCCTATGCGAAGGCACACTATAATCAGGAGAATATGCGTGTGGTTGACTGGAATGTGGGCAGGGAAAGCCTGCATGACATGGAACTGATGAGCCGCTGCAGGCACAATATCTGCGCAAACAGCACCTTCAGCATCTGGGGGGCGAGATTGAACCGCAATCCGGGCAGGATTGCGGTGCGCCCGCTTCATCATGATAATTATGAAGTCTCGGATGCGCAGACTGTGCACGAAAACTGGCCCGGCTGGACCCTGATTGATCCGGCAGGGCATGTGGCGTATTGAAACTGGGGAGAGGACTGGAAATGACAGTGCAAAACGGAAGCAAAACGGATCTGATATCCATCATAGTGCCAGTGTACAATGTGGCGGATTACCTGGATCGGTGTATGCATTCCATTCTGAGCCAGACATATCAGGCGCTTGAAATCATACTTGTCGATGACGGCTCCACGGACGCATCCCCGGCAAAGTGTGACGAATATGCCAGAAAGGACAGCCGCATCAAGGTGATTCACAAGAAAAACGGCGGACTGTCCGATGCGAGAAATGCGGGACTGGAGATAGCGTCAGGTGACTATATCGGATATGTTGACAGTGATGACTGGATTGAGCCGGATATGTATGAATGTATGTACCGTGCCTGCGTCGGACACGGTGCGCAGATTGCGGTATGCAGATACTTTAGTGAGTACAGGGACAGGACAGTGTCGGGAGGAGACGGCAGCATCGTGCCGCTCTCAAGGGACGAACTCCTGAAAATATACATCAGCGGGCAGGATGAATATGTCATCTACAATTCTGTCTGGAGCAAGCTCTTTAAGCGGGACCTGGTCAGGGGGATGGTTTTCCCGAAAGGGAGGAACTCGGAGGATATCATGTACACGACGCGCGCTTTCTGCAGGGCGGAGCGCGCAGTGTATCTTGACCAGTGCTTTTATCATTACGTGCTTGACCGGGAGGGAAGCATCATGAACGTAGGTCGGGGGGAGCGGATGTTTCGCGATGAGATTCCGTTCTGGCGCGAGCACATTGCCTGTATCCGGGAGATGGTATCCCCGCAGATGGCGGATTTGGCGGGATATTTTTTTCAGAGACGGCTGTTATTTTATTATATTGACGCGAGGAGAGCGAAGAATAAGGGGATTGAGTCTGGGCTTGTCGCGGAGATAAAAAAGGACAAGGCTGAGATGGACAGGATCTATGACAGCGGGATCGCATCAAGAGGGGACAGAATGCGCAGGAAGCTTTTTTTCCTGTCCCCGCCGGTCTATGCGGCTGTGGTGTGGCTGTATGACAGGATTGTGATTCCGCTGAGGCGCTGACGATTACGATGGAGGAATGAGATGGATATTATTAAGAAAATGCGGTATATTCTGGACAGGAGACAGAAGCGCCAGATTGGTTTTCTGGGGATACTGATTTTTATCGGCGGTTTGTTGGAGACTGTGAGTGTATCCGGTGTGCTTCCGGTTGTGTGGGTGATCATCGATCCGGAAAAGGCACAGGAGAATCGATATATTCAGTTTGCCATGAATTTTCTGGGTGTTGACAGTATCGAGGGATTTATCGTTCCGCTGCTGACTGCGCTGATTGTCCTGTATGTGTTCAAAAATGCATTTTTGCTTTTCCTGGCAAATGAACAGAACAGGTTTATCGCATACAACAGAAATAAGCTGATCAGTCAGGTGCTGCGGGAATTTTTGAACAGACCGTACGAGTTTTATCTCGATGCGGACATACCGACGGTATTTCGTCTGACGGACAGTGATATTCCGAATGTGTTTAATATTCTGATGGCTATGATCTCCCTTGTCTCGGAGGCGGTAGTGTTTGTGCTGCTGTGCATCGTGATGCTGGTGACGGACTGGAAGCTGCTGCTCTTTCTGGTCGTGATTTTCGGGCTTCTCTCCCTCGTGATACTGAAAGTGCTGAAACCGCGGCTCTCCAGCCTGGGCGAAAAGAATCTGGCGATACAGTCGAGGATTGCAAAGTGGAGGATTCAGGCGATTTATGGCATCAAGGATGTCAAGGTGCTCCACAGGGAGTCCTTTTTTGCGGATAATTATGAGAGCAGCGGCAGGATTGGCGCAGGATACAGCAAGAATTATGCAGTGATGAACAATATGCCGCGCCTTTTGATAGAGACAGTGTTCCTTTCAAGCATACTGGGCTATATCATTCTGTATATTTTGCTCGGAAACAATGCCGCATCGCTCATCCCGATGCTCACAGCTTTTGCAGTGGCGGCGATCCGCATGATGCCGAGTGTCAACCGCATCAACACCTATATGACGGATATTTCCTATTTCAGGCCGTGTCTTGATTATGTGTATGAAAATATGAATATCAACGAAATCAGCAGGCGCAATAACCAGACCTTAAAACCGGCCGATCCGTCAAAGACAATGCAGCTTCACGACAGGATCGAGCTCAAAGAAATCGTATATGCGTATCCAAATACGGACAAACTGATATTTGACAGGGCCAGCATGGTCATCCCTTACGGAAAATCTGTCGGTATTATGGGGCCGTCTGGTGCAGGCAAGTCGACAATTGTCGATATTCTGCTGGGACTGTTGAAGGTCCGTGAGGGAAGTATTCAGTGTGATGGCGTCAATATTTTTGACAACTATCCCGCATGGCTGTCACAGATTGGCTACATCCCCCAGTCAATCTATCTGGTGGACGAGCCGATAAGAAACAATATTGCATTTGGAATAGCGGATGATGCGATTGACGACCAGCGCATATGGGAGGTTCTCGAGGAGGCGCAGCTAAAGGACTTCATAAAAGGGCTTCCCGAGGGAATTGACACAGCCATAGGCGACAGAGGCGTAAGGTTGTCAGGGGGACAGAGGCAGCGTCTTGGCATTGCGAGGGCACTGTACCATAATCCCGAAATTCTGGTGTTTGACGAGGCTACGTCGGCGCTCGACAACGAGACAGAGTCGGCAGTCATGGAGGCGATCAACAGTTTCCATGGCAGAAAGACGATGGTGATTATCGCGCATAGATTGAATACGATAGAGAAGTGCGATATGATATACAAGGTGGATGACGGGAAGATCACAGAGACAACACTGTGAGATTTTGCGGGCAGGAACATTTGAGGAATATGCAGATAAAGCGATTGGGAGAGGACATGGAAAGAAAACCGATTATCGCAACAGAATTATTGAAGGGACAGGGGCTTGGAAACCAGCTGTTCTGCTATGTGACAACCAGATGCATTGCCATGCGCAACGGCTGTGACTACAGCATCCTGGGCAGCGGGACACTGGCAAATAACATTCACAGCCAGTGCGGACTGTATTTCATGGATCTGGAGTTCGGTGTTCCGGCAAAGAAAGAAGATTTTGAGCGGGTATATTACGAAAAGGAAGACCGGCTGTATGTGGCAAATTCCAGACATGACATCGAGCATGGGGCATATATCACAGGGACGGACAGGCAGCTTCTGAATATGAATGAGACGGTGCTTGTCTATGGAAATATGCAGGCGGAAGACTACTATCTGCTCTATAAAGAAAGTATCAGACAGTGGCTCAGGGTAAAACCGGAGTATGACTGCTATGAATACAGCCAGGATGATCTGTGTATTATTCATCTCCGCTGCACGGATTATATGGATTCTCCCGAATTGTTTCTCGAGAAGAAATACTGGATTCACGGCATGGAGAACATGAAAAAAAGAAATCCCGATATGCGCTTTATGATTATTACCAATGACGTGAAGGAGGCAGAAAAACTGATTCCCGGTGTCAGGGCGTACAATTTTGACCTGGCCAAAGATTACTCGATCATCAAGAATGCAAAGTATCTGCTGCTTGCAAACTCCTCTTTTACGTATTTTCCGGCTTTTACGAGCACGACTGTAAAACTGATTATTGCGCCCAAGTACTGGGCGAGGCACAATGTGTCTGACGGGTACTGGGCGTCAGAACAGAATATCTATGAGGGCTGGATGTACCAGGACAGACAGGGAAGGCTGTTTTCGGCGGAGGAATGCAGGGAGGAGCTTGCGCAGTACAAGCAAAGCTCTCCGCTGTATGCGAGGCGCAACCAGCCGATGGCGGACGGAGAGAGAGAGAAGGCGTACCAAAAGGCGCAGCGCTATTACAGAAAGTATCGGATGCGCCATTACTGGAGTTCCGCGAAGCGCAAGATCAGGATGATGTTTCAAAAATAGGGTGTTATTTTATGGTGTTATTTTATTTTATCTTATTTTAATGGAGGTTTCAAGTTGGGGGATACAGGCACAAATAAGCGGAAGCTTGTCAATGTGACATTGGTTGCGATGACGAGCGTCAATGTCAGGGCAACCATCAAGGCGATGCAGTACAGTATGCGCGGCATTGATTTCGGCGATGTGGTATTGATCACGCACAAAAAGCCGTTCGGACTGCCTGAGGGGATACGATACAGTCACACGGACGAGCTCACGAATATCGATGCGTTCAACTACAAGATGGTCTACGAGCTGGGCGATCACATTCACACGGATTTTGCGATGATTGTCCATGCGGACGGCTTTGTCGTGCATCCTGAAATGTGGCGGGACGAATTTTTGGACTATGATTACATCGGTGCGCCGTGGCCGCTTCCGCCGGAAGGCGACACGACTACGTACCGCGACCGGGACGGGAATATCTGCCGCGTGGGAAACAGCGCCGGCATCCGGAGCAAACGCCTGATGGATTTTCCGAAGAAAGCAGGCGTTCCATGGGAGGGAGAATACGCGTATGGCAGAATGTGGTATTATGAGGATGGCTTCATCTGCTGCAAGATCCGCCATCTGCTGGAGGCGGAGGGGATGCGCATTGCACCCTTGGAAGTGGCAAAGTACTACAGTCATGAGAAAATGATACCGGAGGTGCAGGGAATCACGCCGTTTGCCTTTCACAAGTGGGAGGGAACCAATGCACAGTATCCGAATTTTATCAGGGAACCTGTCGGGAGAAGCGTCAAAAAGATGATCAGACGTATGCTGGGAAAGTTGTGACTGTTATGTTTGTCTCCGGGCAGCAGGAATATAGGGAGGTTTGACACAGATGGTTTACGACTGTTTTCAGTTTTTTAATGAACTGGATATTCTGAAAATAAGGCTGAACGTATTGAGTCCTGTGGTGGATAGGTTTGTGATCAGTGAGGCGACGGAAACCTTTTCGGGGTTGAAAAAGCCATTGTACTATGAGGAAAACAAGGAAATGTTTGCTGCGTTTCAGGACAAGATCATCCATGTTGTTGTGGACGATACGCCCAAGGGGGCTGGCTGGGGCACGCATGAGAGGGATACTTTTCAGAAAAATGCAGTGACGAGGGGATTAAAAGCCTGCACGGATGAGGACATCGTGATATTCAGCGATCTCGATGAGATTCCCAATCCCGATAAAATACGTGAGATTCTGCAGGACTTTCAGGAGGATAAGATTTATCACTTTGCACAGAGGCTGTTTTACTGCTATCTAAATATGGAGGAGGTTTCAGGCAGTCTGTTGTCCTATGCGGGTGAGTTTGAAGGTGTGGCGCGCAGGAAGTGGATCGGCACGAAGATGCTGAGCTACAAACTTTTGAGAGAGCAGAATCTGTTGCTGGGCGAGCTGCGTTTTCCCGAGCGCAAGGAGATTGGGCTCCGCGTGGAGGATGGCGGCTGGCACTTTGGTTATATGGGTGGCCACGGCGAGAAGGATATCCGGAAACGCGTGCAGGAAAAAGTCATATCGGCAGCGCATCAGGAGTACAATTCGAGACATGTGTTATCGAATGTGACAGATCAGATTAAGGACGGTAAAGACATCTTTGGAAGAAATGCGCAGTTTGTCCGGTGCGAGATTGATGATAGCTTTCCTCAGTATATCAGAGAGCACCAGAAGGAGTTTGACTTTCTCATCATGCACGAGGAGAAAGGGGTCAAAAAGGCGCTTCGCAGGACAAAGGTAGAGATTAAAAACATATGTTATCATATCCTTGTTGCAATAAAACGGGTGGGAAGAACGATTCTTGGGAGATAGAAAACGATGGTTTCGATATGTATTCCCTGTTATAATAACAGAGACGAGGTGGAACGCCTGTTAAAATCCATATACAGCCAGGATTACACGGATTTCGAGGTCAATCTGTCGGATGACTCGACAGACGATGAGACGGCAAAGCTCGTGGAGCAGTGTTATCCGGAGGTCAACTATCAGCACAATGAGAAGCCCTATGGACATATCTTTAACTGGAATGCGGCGATCCAGATGGCAAAGGGCGAGTACATTAAGATCATGTTCAGCGATGACTGGTTCACGGACAGCGCAAGCCTTGGAACATATGCGGCGCTCCTCGATGAAAATCCGGATGTGCTGCTCGCGTTTTCGGGCAGCAGGCAGGTGATGCCTGACGGGCAGAGGATCAACGCCATGCATCATGTGACAGCAGCGCACCAGAAAGCTTTTTATGACCGCTGTGCGGAGTATGATTTTATAGAGCGGCTGGGCAGTGATTACCGCAATCTCTTTCTGGGCAATCAGATTGGTGCGCCAAGCGCCACGATTTACCGCAGGGGCGGTAAGCTGACGCTTTTTGACGAGCAGAGCAACTGGGCGTCGGATATGTTTCTCTATTTTGACTTGCTGGAGCGAAATGACGCTTTTGCGTATACCAAAGAACCGCTTGTCTCAATCGGGGTTCACGAAAACCAGTATACGGAGAGCTTCTCGGAGAAAGATATGCGCATATACAATGATTACAGATATATGTACACGAAGTATCACTTGCAGGAGAGCGCGGCGTGCAGGGAGTACTTTACAGAAAAATTCATCGTGAAATATCACATGGGATTTCAGGAGGCAAAGGCGCTCGGCATCGACAGGAATCTGTGGACACGCAAGTGGATTGCAGAGCAGAAAGCGATGGTGCGGTGCTTTCTGGGGAACCGCCTGAAAGGAAAGAGGGGGATCAAATGAGCCGCAGCTGGACAAAGACAATTGGTGAGGCCTGTTTCTGGCTTGGACTGATGATCGAGATTTTGATTGTGATCATTGACAAAAGCGCTTACACGAATCCGCTGGAAAGCCAGCTGTTCCGTCTGACGTTTCTGCTGTTTTGCATCAAGATCGCCCTGACAAAGTACTCGGCGAAGGAATGGATGTGTATTTTGCTGTTTGGCGCGGTTATGTTCGTGTCGTACCGGGTGAACGAGCGGGACGAAACGGTGAGAGTGATCGCTTTTATCGCATCGTGCAAGGGGATGGATGTCAAAAAGGTGATGAGAGTGGTATTCTGGGCAACATCGGCGGGCTGTCTGGCGCTGGTAGTTCTCGCGCTGACAGGCATGTATGGCACGGTATCGATTACTGCCGATTTTGGCAGGGGCGGAACGGGCGAGCAGCTTTTTGAGACGCGGTATGTGCTCGGGATGGGACATCCGAATGCTTTGCACTGCATGTTGTGGATGGTGGTCGTGCTGGGGGTATATAGTTATGCAGAGGTGCTTAAATGGTATCATTATGTTGTGTTTATGGCGGCTGGATTTGCGGCATATTACATTACGGATTCCAAGACTGGCCTGATTGTGTGGTTTCTGTTTGTCGCAATGGTATGTGTCATGCAATACAGCAAAAGATGCAGGGAAAATATGGGAGTGTACATCCTGGGGGCTGTGATTGTGCTGGGGTGTGTTGTATTTGCGGTCATCGGCTCGCATGTGGAGAATACTTATTACACGCAGGACAGTCTGATGCACAGGCTTGATCAGGTGTTAAACGGCAGATACCAGAGCTGCTATGCGGTTGAGGCGGCAAGGCTCGAAAATTGGAAATTGTTTGCAGCTCCGGAAAACACGGAATATTTTGATGCGGGATTTGTGCGGCTGTTTTACTGGTATGGAATCATTCCCGGGATGATCTATATCAGCATGAATTTCTATCTGCTTTACCAGAGTTATCGGGAAAAGGATTATGTCATGTTCACGATGCTTGTGACGTTTGCCGTGTTTAACCTGATGGAGGCGCATTTCATATCTGTGTATCTGTTGAGGAATTATCTTCTGGTGCTGATGGGATATTACTGGTATCAGCCGTTTGAGCGCAGGCAAGCGTATGAAGGATATTTTTGGCAGGTCAGAGGTCTGCTGAGGAAGGCGTAGAAAATGAAACTGGTAAGTGTAATTGTGTTTACGTACCGCTCGGAGGAGACGATTATCGAGACACTCGAGAGCATTAAAAAACAGACATATCCCGACATTGAGCTGATTGTTACGGATGACTGCTCTCCCGACAATACAGTCGGGGTCGTCCAGAAGTGGATTGCAGAAAATGAAGGTGCATTGACCGCCATAAAACTGGTCACATCAGACAAAAATACAGGGCTCCCCGCGAACATTAACAGAGGGCTTAAAACGGCGGAGGGCGTGTATTACAAGGGGATTGCAGGTGACGACTGTATGACGGAGGATGCTATTGAAAGCTATGTCCGGTTTTGCGAGGAGCATCCGGGTGTGTTTCCGATCGCGAAAGTGCGGCTGTTTAATGACAAAAAACCAAATGCGGTGTACAAGGACGTACAGGGGTATTGTGACAGGTGTTATGAATTTGCGCAGAAGGATTATAAGGAACAATATCAAATGTTATTGATTCAAAACAGGATCGTGGCGCCGTCCGCAACGTTTTATCCGATGGATTTTGTCAGAAAAGTTGGCGGTTATGACGAGTGCTACAGGTGGTTTGAGGATTATCCGATGAATTTGAAAGCGATGCATGCGGGCTACCGCTTCGGGCTGCTGGACAAGTGCCTCGTATGGTACCGCATGTCCGACAAATCAGTGACGGCGTCGAGTATGGCTAAGTTAAAAAAGACAGAGATGAAGCTCTTTTTTAAGAGAAAGTTCTGGTATATGTTTCAGAACGGTATGGGGTGGGAGGCCGTCAAGCAGTGTAAGAGCTGGGTGAAGGTTGCGCTGAAAAGGACAGGTGCATGAAATGAATGTATTAATAATTCCCGCTTTTTTCCGGACGAAGGACAGACCAACGCTAGGAAGCTTTTTCTGGGATCAGGCGCGGGCGCTGAAGCGTGCCGGTCATCAGGTGACCATATTGTACTGTGACACATATTCAGTAAAGTGTGTTCGGGAATATGTATCTTATGCGGAAGAGCCATCCAAAGAGTGTGAGGGCATTCAGATACACCGCATGAAGGTATTTTGTCCCTTAAAACATGGTATAGAGGGACACCGGGAGGCATTTACAAGGGGAATACAGCATTTGTATGAGAGCTATAATCAGGAGAATGGGCGCCCGGATGTGCTTCATGCACACTGCTGTGTGTGGGCAGGGTATGCGGCAATGAGACTGTCTGAAAAAACAGGCATTCCCTATATTATAACAGAGCATGCGACACTGTTTGAGCTTCATAAAGATAAGATCAGCAAATTCAATCAAACATATATCAGACAGGCATTTGGGAATGCGGCGAGGGTAATTTGTGTAAGCACTGCGTTTGCAAAGCTCATATCGGATTACAGGACATCGGGCGACATTCAAGTCATTGGGAACGTTGTTGATTTTGATCAGTTTAAGCCTTGTAAGAGTGAGCCGCACAGTGAAATGCGTTTTTTGACCATATGTTATATGAACACCAAAGACCAGCTTCTGAAAAAGGGGATGGATATTCTGTTAGAAGCATGGCGGGAATTTTCCAGAAAATACGATACCGTCAAGCTTATTATCGGTGGTGGTGGACATGCTGGACAAAAAGCGGTAGAATGGTGCAGGGAGTATGGTGTAGAACAGTCGGTGGAATTTGCAGGTTCGCTGAGTCGTGAGCAGGTTGCGGAGCAGATGCAGGCGTGCGATGTGTTTGTACTGCCAAGCCGTTACGAGACATTCGGTGTTGTTTATATAGAAGCGATGGCGTGTGGAAAGCCAGTGATAGCAGCGGCAAACGGAGGACCGGATGATTTTGTGACTAATGAGAATGGGATATTGATTCCGCCTGATGATGCAGAAAGGCTGGTGTGGGCAATGGAACAGGTGATGCAGAATCAAAACAGATACGACATGGAGTCAATACGCGGTTCGGTTAAAAATAAATTTAGTTCACAGGCGATCGCAGGACAGCTGGAGTGCATTTATGAAGATGTAAAAGCGGGGGCTCAGGCACGCTTGTCATAATACGCAGGCAACGTCATAAATGGAAGAGAGCGTTGGGAAAATGATGCGCATATAATGTGCGCATCTGTTACCAGTTTTGGATTTTGTGGTAAGAGGGTGACAACAGATGATCATAGCTGTAAATTATGCAGATAAAAAATTTCAGAGGGCACAGAAGCTCAACAGCAGGACGGCAAGACAATGGGGAGCTGACAGGGTGATCGAGTACGGACCACAGGACATTGATGAGGTGTTCCGCAGGCGTAATCAGGAGATTCTGGATACGCCCAGAGGCGGCGGGTACTATCTCTGGAAACCTTATTTTTACAGAAAGGCATACGATGAATTGGGTGAGGGGGATTATCTGGTCTATATTGATTCGGGTGCGGTCTATGTCAATAAAATACAATATCTTATTGACTGTATGGAGCGTGAAAAGGTACCACTTATGATTTTTTCCCTGGAACAGGAGAGGATAGAGAAGGGGAACACAAAGAGGGATGCATTTGTGCTGACTGGCTGCGACGAAGTGAGATACACCGATACACCACAGTCTGTAGGAGGGTATTTTGTCTGCAAAAGGGCACCTGTGGTGGAAGCATATCTCGATGAAGTGCTGCGGTATGCACAGGATATCCGAATTATCTCTGACAAACCGAATGTGATGGGGCTGCCGGACTATAAGGAGTTTGTGGATCACAGACATGACCAGTCTGTAATCTCGTTAATGTCAAAAAAGTATGAGTTCAAGAGATTCCGAGATCCCTCCCAATTCGGACAGACCAACCACTATGAGACAGAAGTGGAGCGGCGGAGTACGTACCCGCAGATTGTCGATTCGCATCGATTGAATGCGGGAAGTCTATTGGAAATCAGGCTGCGGAGAATAAAAGCAGTCCGTAAAGTTTCCGGGTTGATGAAAAAGATCGGGCACAGGCTGGGAGGACTAAGATGACAAGGGAAGAGAAGTGGATTCGATATGAGAAACGGTGGAAGTGGAGAGATTTTTACTTTAATAAATGTCTGAGGCGTCATGGCATTGTAAAGTATTTTCACAGGGAACCCGTCATGCCGCACTATGCAAAAAAATGGGTGATGTCGTCGTCAAGGACGAATGATTATATTTATCAGAGAATCATGGAAGGAAAGCCCTTCATGGCATGCCGTTTTGGCAATACGGAGCTTCAGACAGTGGTAGGTTATCTCAAGGTGAAATATAAGGGGCACAGCGCGGTGGATGATGCGTATCTGGACAAATGGTTTACCAGACTGGGACAGGGGGCAGGATTCTTTCCAGTGGATTATCAATATCTGGAGCGTTTTTCGAAGCTGCTTCTTGAGGCGGGGGCAAATGCGGACTTGCTTGCAATGTGGCATCTGAATATGGAGGACTTTGTGATTGAGGAATTTGCGCCAACTGCAGATTTGACGTTTTTGTTCCGGTTAGAACCCTGGCTTGCCCCCGGCAGACCATGGTCAGCGGCGTTGTCGGGGAAAAGGGTTTTAGTCATTCATCCATTTGAAAAGTCTATCCGGGAACAATACAAAAAACGAGAATTGATTTTTCCAGATTCTCAGATTTTGCCGGAGTTTGAGTTAAGGACATTGAAGGCGGTGCAGACAATCTGTGGTGAGAAAGATAACCGTTTTGAGACTTGGTTTGATGCGCTTGATTATATGTATGAGCAGGCGCTGAGGATTGATTTTGATGTGGCGATTATAGGTTGTGGCGCATATGGAATGCCGCTGGCATCAAAATTGAAAAAAGCAGGGAAGCAGGCTGTTCATCTGGGCGGGGCGACACAGCTGCTGTTCGGTATTAAAGGGTATCGGTGGGAGAACAATTATCCTACAAAGATCGCAACATTTTTTAATGATGCCTGGACAAAGGCTCTTGCCGAAGAGACGCCCCAAAATGCAGGTACAGTAGAAAAAGGTTGCTATTGGTGATTATGAAGGAGAATACAAAATGTCAGAACTGTTGGTGACAATCCTCACTCCCTGCTTTAACAGTGGGAAGACGATCGAAAAGACATTGGAGTGTATCGGGAACCAGACATACATGAATATTGAATACATTATTATCGATGGCGGTTCGACAGATAATACGCTGGAGTTAATCGAGAAACATCGCGGCCGGCTGCCAAAGGAGCTGACTGTTATCTCCGAAAAGGATAACGGAATTTATGATGCCATGAATAAGGGAATAAAGCTTGCGCGAGGCAGGTTGATTGGTATCGTGAATAGTGATGACAGTTACGAGAATGACACTGTGGAACAGGTCGTCAGACATTTTGGTAACAATCAGTATGAAGTTGTATATGGTATGCAGCGGACATATTATGACGGTAGGGAAAAAGCGGTTGTTATTTATCACCATGATTTTCTGCCGCAGCAGATGATCACACATCCGACTTGCTTTGTCACAAAAGAAACTTATGAGCAGTTCGGCGTATTTGACACGCAGTATCGCTCGGCAGCGGACTATGATTTGATGCTGCGGTATTACAAGAGCGGCAATGTAATTTTTACACCAGTATATCGGGTGTTATCAAATTTTCATCTGGGAGGAATGTCAAGCAGTCAGACAGGGGTTCGTGAGAATGCCCTGGTGCGGTTTCGATATGGGTATCTGTCAAAAAAGAAATACTGGTTCCTGGTGACGAAGAGTCATTTGTATGAATTGCTTCATGAGAAATAGCTGTGGGTATGAGGTGGCAGATGAAAGAAAAGTTCAATTCAATTGATTTGTTCAAATTTCTGATGGCGATTGTGGTGGTTGCGTTTCATACGAATCCGTTTGTTCACTGCAAGAGCACGCTGGTTAATGAAATTGTAATTATGATTGCAGATATGTCAGTGCCATTTTTTTTCATGGCATCAGGATACCTTCTTGCAGTAAGATGGGGAGATACTCGTCAGCAGCGGGAGCAATATATTCAAAAGACACTATTGTCTACAATGCGGTTATATGTAACATGGACGCTGCTGAGTTTGCCGTTAACAATTTATGGGTACATTATGTCCGGTAATGGTATCATCAGCTGCATTGTTTCGTATATAAAATATTTTCTCTTCGTGGGGAAATTGTATAATTCGTACCATTTGTGGTATCTTCTGGCGATGATTTATGCGTTCTTGGCAATGTGGATATTAATTCATTGGGGAAAGGGCGTAGGGTCCATTTTGGCGACAGGTGTATTTTTTTATGCAGTCTATCTGCTGTTTGGATGGAATATGCAGAACGATAATGTTAATGATCTGCTGGCAGCTGCTGGTAAAGTATTTTATTTTGTATTCAATAGCGGCAACGTGCTTACGGGAATGCTATATATGAGCATAGGGATTTGCATCAGGGAGCGCGGCAGGGTAAGCCTGGAAATAAGTATTGTAGGAATAGCAGCAGGTATTTTGGTAAGATACAGTTTATCACAGGAATTAGGCAATATTCTTTTATCTGTCATGTTATTTGCACTTATATTAAATATCAAACTGAAAGACAATGCGGGTTATATCATTTTAAGAAGTCTGAGCAAATATATATACCTGCTGCATCTGCTTTGTTTCTCGTTTTATACATTTATAATCATAAGACAGCCTAACAAACTAGGTATTGATTCGTTCATAGTGACATTCACTCTGGCAACTGTGATTTCGGCAGCTGTCATATATGGAAAAGGATTCTTAAAGAGGAAAGTTAAAGAGGAGCATCGTGACAATTGCTGATTTATGGGGATGGAGTTTATGAAGCTGGCAGTAATATCACTCAATACAGAACAGAAGAATCTGAGCAAATACTATAATTCACAGGCGGAAGGAATGGCGAAAGCGTTTGCCGCGATGGGACATGAAGTCTCGGTATATCATCTTGTACCTGATTTGGCTCAGGATGAGGAAATCGTTCAAAAAGGCGCGGTCAGGGCAGTGTATCTTAAATGCTGGCATATAGGGAAACATGCATTTGTGGATACAGGCAGGCTGGACAGCGGAGTGATATGCTATATAACTGCTTCCGACAACTATCTATTTCTGGGCAGTTTTTATAGGTGGTGTGAGAAGAATCACATACTGTGTCTGCCATATATTGGCGTGATTCACAGTAATAATGCGTCAGCTTGGAAGCGCAGGCTTGTAGATGTATTTTGCAATAATATTAAATATTATAAAAAAATTCCTACGATCGTCAAGACCCCTGCTCTTGCAGAAGAACTGAAGTCGCAGGAGGCAAAAAAGATCTACACAGTTCCTGTCGGACTTGACAAATCACTTCTAAAAGAGGATTATTTAAGTTATGACAGGAATAAATTGAAAGAGAGATACGGTTTTTCCCAAAAAGACAGAGTCATGCTGTTTGTAGGCAGGATGACAGTAGAGAAGCAGCCGGTAAAAATGATCGATATCTTTTATAAAGTTTATCAGAGAGATCCTGGTTTTCGATTGATTATGGTGGGACAAGGAGAGCTTGCAGCGGAGGTTAAGGCAAAGAGGGCAGAGTATGATCTCGTACAGCAGGCTGTACTCTATGACAAAGTTCCGAATGATAAGATGTGGGAATTATACAGACTTTCGGAGTGTTTTGTCAATCTAAATACACACGAGATATTCGGGATGTCAATCCTTGAGGCTATGTACTATGAAAATACAGTGATTGCTCTCGAAGCCCCTGGACCTTCACTGATCATAGAAAATAATATTTCGGGTTATATCTGTGATCGCGAAGAAGAAATTGTTGAAAAAGTACTGCTGCATGACAGTATACGAATCGGTGAAGCGGGCAGAAAGCGCGTCATGGATCATTTTTTGTGGGAAAAGTCGGCAGCAGAGATCATTTCAATCGTAAATCAATATACTACATGTTGATACCATTATTCAAATCAATATATTGAGTCACCGCGGAAGAGAGTGCGGGAATATTGTTGCCACAGATTCAATAGGGAAGAGGGAATTTTATGCAGATAAAATGTAATGTGCTTGACAGACAGTTTCAGATGTATCAGCCAGAGTATGAACAGGCAGCGCTGCGCGTACTGCGCTCTGGCTGGTATGTGCTCGGAAACGAAGTGCGTCAATTTGAGGAAGAGTTTGCAAAGTACACAGGTAAAAAGTACTGCGTGGGGTTAAACTCTGGTCTGGATGCACTGATCATGTCGGTGCGGGCGTTAGGAATCGGCAGAGGTGATGAAGTGATTGTGCAGGCCAATACCTATATAGCCACAGTACTTGGTATTACCGAAAACGATGCTGTTCCGGTATTTGTCGAGCCGGATGAATACTACAATATGGATGCGAACAAGATAGAACAGGCGATAACGGACAGAACAAAGGCAATCATGGTGACGCATTTGTACGGACAGGCTTCTGACATGAATTCGATTGTCGGGATTGCCCAAAAGCATCACCTTGAGATTATAGAGGACTGTGCACAGTCGCACGGTGCGTGTTTCGACGGGAGGATGACGGGAACCTTTGGTATTGCCGGCTGTTTTAGTTTTTATCCGACCAAAAACCTTGGTGCATTTGGAGATGCAGGTGCCATCGTTACGGATGACGGAGCGTTTGCGGATAGATTGCGCATGATGCGCAATTACGGAAGTAAGATAAAGTATCACAACGAGATAGAGGGAGTAAATTCGAGACTGGATGAAATACAGGCTGCACTCCTGCGCGTAAAGCTTGCGCATCTGCAGGAACTCAATGAGGAGAGAAAAACGCTGGCAAATAGATACAACGAAGGGATCACGAATCCAGAGGTCATTCTGCCGGGATTGAGGCAGGGCGCAGAGAGTATCTATCATCAGTATGTCGTGAGATGTGCCGGCAGGGATGCCTTGCAGGCGGCGCTGGAACAAAAAGGTATCCAGACACAGATTCATTATCCCATACCGCCGCATCTGGCAGCGTGCTACCGTCACCTTGGACACAAAAAGGGTGCATATCCGATTACGGAGTCCTATGCAGATGAGATTTTAAGTCTGCCGATTTATACAGGCATGACATTTGCAGAGCAGGATTATGTGATTGAACAGATTAATGCATGGGCTATAGAGGAAAATAAATGATACGCAGATTGGAACGCAAAGATGCAGAGTTCATGCTGGAGTGGATGCATGACAAGCAGGATATAAGAAGGGCATTTCGCTCTCCGTTTGAAAAGTCTACAGTGGAGAGTGTCACAGCGTTTATAGATAACAGTTTTACAGATGCAAACAGGCATTTTGCCATTGTGAACGATGCGGATGAGTATTTGGGGACAGTGAGTCTCAAAAACATATCGCAGGAGGACAGGTCAGCGGAATATGCGATTGTAGTCAGAAAGTCAGCAAGGGGAACAGGTGCGGCAAAGCTTGCAACAGAGGAGGTTCTGGACTATGCTTTTCATATGCTGGGACTTCACAGGGTGTATCTGAATGTGCTGGCGAAAAATGAACACGCGCGGCATTTTTATACAAAATGCGGATTTGAGTATGAAGGGACTTCCAAAGATGCCATTCTACTCGACGGGCGATACGAAAGCCTTGCTTGGTATGGTCTTATCAGGGATAAGAAATGATTTCTGTTGTCGACTGCGGTCACAAAATATGCTATATTAAAGGATATAATAATAGATCTGGAGGGTGACGGATGATAGATAAATGCAGGTTGATAGAATTCCCACAAAAGGGGGACGACAGGGGACACCTTGTCATTGTGGAAGGAAATCAGGATATTCCGTTTGAGATTAAGAGGGTGTTTTATATCTATGGCTCGGATCAGGATGTCAGCCGCGGAAGGCATGCCAATTACAATACGGAGTTTGTGCTGATCAACGTTGCGGGGACATCAAAAGTGAAAGTGGATGATGGAACCAATCAGAAAGTATTCAGTCTTGACAGACCTCACATAGGAATCTTTCTTCCAAAGATGGTTTGGAAAGATATGTATGATTTTTCGGAGGACTCTGTGCTCCTGGTACTTGCCAGTGAACATTATGATGCGAATGAGTATATCCGGGATTACGGAGAATACCTGAAGGTTATGAATGAGTGTAAGAATTGAAGGGGGAATAATTATGTTAAGGAGACTGGAAGAAAAGGATGCGCCTTTTATGCTTGAATGGATGCACGACAATACGATTAATTGCTGGTTTCGCTATCCATTTGCAGACATTACGCTGGAGAAAGTAAAATTTTTTATCAAATATAGTTTTGACGAGGAGAATCAGCATTTTGCAATAACTGACGCCAAAGACGAGTATATGGGGACGATCAGCCTGAAACATATTTCAGAAAAAGACCACAACGCGGAATTTGTCGTGGCAGCGAGAAAGAAGGCGCAGGGCACAGGGCTTGTGGAGAAGGCGATAACAGAGATTCTCCGCTATGCATTCAATGAGCTGGGTCTGCACAGGATATATTTGAATGTTTTAGCTGATAACATAGCAGCCAGGAAATTGTATGAGAACTGCGGTTTTGATCTGGAGGGTGAGTTTAAGGAGGCAATCAGGCTGCGCCATCAATACCGGAACGTGGCATGGTATGCGATGCTGAACTGGAAAGAAAAAAGTATGGAAAGCAATTGAACTGGCTGAAAGGATTAAATCTCAATGGATTCAGTAAAGCAAAATCAAATATCAATTATTGTTTTTTCTAAAGATCGTCCCTTGCAGCTGCACGCGTATCTTGAGAGCCTTTTCCTGTTTTCGGATGCGGGTCAGGATATGGTCACAGTGCTTTGCTGTGAGACAGAAAGGATCAGATATGCGAAACTGATGCAGCGTTTCCCACAGGTAAAGTGGGTCAAAGAGAATAATTTTGAGATGGATTTGAAACAGATCATATCAGACGCAGGCGAGTATATCATGTTCGGCTGCGATGATGTTGTGTTCACCAGGAAGTTCAGTCTGGAAAAGGCAGCCAAATATTTGCGGGACAATTCCCAGGTCTTTGGCTACAGTATGCGGCTTGGGGAAAATATCAGACCTGTGCCGGAAAATCTTTCGTCAAATGACACTGTACTTGAATGGAACTGGGACTGTGCATTTCAGCATTACAATTATCCTTGGGAGCTTGACTGTACCATGTATCGCAAGGAGGACGTGCTCCGAATGACGATGGAGGAGGCGGATGCCATCAAGAATCCCAACTATTATGAGGCAATGATCACATCTGATAACAGAGAAAAACGTATCATGCGTCCGAATATGGCATCCAACAAACAGGCCGGATGCGCTATTGTCATTACGGTAAACAGAGTGCAGGAGACACATCAAAATGGTTTTGACGACAGCATGCTCACGGATATATATTCGCTGGACAGACTGTACAATGACGAGGACAATACCCTTGATATAGAAAAGATAGCCTCCGTGGGAAACAGTGTGATTCACGTAGGAGCGGAGTATTTTTTACTTCGGAAAAAGGCGAAAGGTTATGAACCTGATTCCTTAAAGGTGAAAAAGAAAAAAGTAAAGGAATTTGCCGGTAAGCTGACAAGATTTCCCAGGCGCGTCTACAGGCATTTTGAGAGAAGGAGCTATGAGAAGGGCAGATACGCGGACAGGCTCAACATTCTGAACACAGAGGATACGCTCTCTGTATTGGAAGAGGAAAAGATAAGCTTTCTGCGGTACGGCGATGGAGAGATTGCTCTCATGCAGGGAAATTCCATACCTTTCCAGGAATATGATCCAAAGCTTGCCAAGCGTCTCAGAAAACTGTTGCGAACAGATATTGACGGACTTAGAATAGGCATACCATATTACTACATGCATCCCGTGAAACAGTTAAACGAATTTACGGCAACATTTGCAAGGGCACTTGCGGTACAGCGGAGATTTCTGTGTAAAAACTGCAGCAAAGACATGGTCTATATGGATACATGTATCACGCAGGTGTACCAAACCTATGAGAAATATGATTTTAAGAGATATTATAGGCGGATGCAGAAACTCTTAGGGGAAAGACATGTGACGATCGTCTGCGGTGCGGGGGTATTCGACAGGCTCGAGCATAAAGCCTATGATGTGTGCAAGTCGGTGGAATTCGTGACGGCACCAAGCATGAACGCTTTTGCAGAGTACGACCGGCTGCTACAGGCTGTCCTGAAAACCAGCAGGAAGAGGCTGGTATGTATTGTTCTTGGACCAACAGCAAAGGTTCTTGTCTGTGACTTACACAGGAAGGGATACCAGGCATGGGACATGGGGCATTATTTTAAGGATTACGATGCCTATATACGAAAAAAGCCGAGGACTGCGGATGAGATTGCGCGGTTTTATAAGCCGGATTAAAGGAAAGAAATTTTACGGGCCGGGGATTTCTGAGTTCCGCTTATGGAAGGGTTATTGCAATGTTAAAAAAAATCAACTATGTATTGGACAGAAAACAGAAAATCAATCTGGGCATATTACTAGTCATCATATTGGTCGGTGCATTTGTGGAACTGTTGGGAGTGTCAGCAATCATGCCGCTGATCAATGTTGCCATGGAGCCGGATAAAGTAGGCGAGAAGTGGTATTTTGTATTGATCAGTAAGTATACAGGGATTACAGATGCCAATCAGATGATTGTGCTGCTCGCGCTTGTCCTGATTGTGATATATATTACAAAAAATATATATGTGACAATGATGTACAGCCTGCAATACCGTTTTGTTTTTAACAATCAGCAGCGTCTGTCTGTGAGAATGATGAAAAGCTATATGCAGCAGGATTATCTCTTCCATGTGTCCAGGAACGTTGCAGAATTTCAGCGCAATATTGTAAATGATGTCAATGGCTTTTTTACAGTGGCGCTGAACGCGCTGCAGTTTCTTGCGGAGTTTAGTGTGAGTATGGTTCTGGTCATTTTTCTGCTGCTTCAGGACTGGATGTCCACATTGGCGGTGGCTTCCCTCCTTTTCTTGTTCATGGGTTTCTTTACGATGTTTTTCAGAAAGGTTCTTGTGAGAATAGGCGAGGAGAGCAGACAGGCAAACGTCCTGGTAACAAAGTGGCTGCTTCAGGCTTTTTCAGGTGTTAAGGAGATCAAGGTAGCGAGCAGGGAAAATTTTTTTATATCAAACTATGATAAAAATTATAAAAAATGTGCCAGAGTGCAGCGGCAGCAGTCCATACTGACCTATCTCCCCAAGCCCGTCATGGAAACAGTGTGCATCTGCAGTCTGATGATTGCGATGATCATCAAGATCGTGGTGGTAAAGAGTGACATCGCTTCCTTTGTCACAACGCTGTCTGTATTTGCAGTTGCCGCATTCCGTATGCTGCCGTCCTTTAACAAGATCACGGGCTATATCAGCGGGATGATGTTCAATAAGCCGGCAATCGATGCCGTATACAGGGATCTGAAGGAGATCGAGCAGCTTATGGCCAGAAAAAGTGCGGATCATGAGGATTCTGTAAAGGTTGCGCTGAACGACGCGATTGATCTGAACAGTGTTTCGTTTCGTTATCCCGAATCTGACAGATGGATATTAAAAAATGCCAGCCTTGAGATTCAGAAAAACACATCGGTGGCGCTGATTGGGGCATCGGGAGCGGGGAAGACCACAGCCGCCGATCTGATCCTTGGAATACTGGAGCCGCAGGAGGGGAGTGTCACGATTGATGGGACAGACATTAGAAAGTGCATGGCATCATGGCATGAAAATGTGGGTTATATTCCACAGTCAATCTATCTGATGGATGACAGCATACGCGCGAACATCGCGTTTGGGATACCGGAGTCCGAGATTGACGATGCAGCGATCGAGAAGGCTCTGCGGGAGGCGCAGCTTGACCAGTTTGTGCATTCCCTGCCGGATGGACCAGACACCATGATCGGGGACAGGGGCGTGAAACTTTCCGGCGGTCAAAGGCAGAGGATTGGCATAGCGAGGGCGCTTTACCGCAATCCCAGTGTGTTGATTCTCGATGAGGCGACATCGGCGCTTGACAATGAGACCGAGAAAGAAGTGATGGAGGCGATTGACGGACTGCATGGAACGAGAACGCTGATTGTCATAGCACACAGACTGAGTACGATAAAGAAGTGTGACAAGATATACGAAGTCGGAAACGGGGGATTTTCGGAGAGAAGGAAGGAGGAAGTACTGGAGAAGAAATGAGAGCAGCGGAAATACTTAAGACATACTTTGGCTATGATTCATTCCGGGATGGACAGGAGGATATTATCCAGTCCATTCTGTCAGGGGAGGATGCGCTGGCGATCATGCCGACAGGTGCGGGCAAGTCAATCTGTTACCAGGTTCCGGCATTGCTGCTGCCAGGCATCACACTGGTGATCTCACCGTTGATTTCTCTGATGCAGGATCAGGTAAAATCTTTGAACGAGGCAGGAATACATGCTGCGTTTATCAATTCATCGCTGACAGAGACGCAGATCGCAAAAGCAATGCGGTTTGCCATGGAGGGTAGATACAAAATCATCTATGTGGCGCCCGAGCGGCTGGAAAGTGCAGGCTTTATGCAGCTTGCGCACACTGGAAAAATTTCTATGGTCACAGTCGACGAAGCCCACTGCATTTCACAATGGGGACAGGATTTCAGACCCAGCTATCTCAAGATTGTTGAATTTATAGATCGGCTGCCGGAACGGCCGGTGGTGAGCGCGTTTACGGCGACCGCCACCAGGGAAGTCAGGGCAGATATCGAGTGCATTCTGAAGCTGCAGAACCCGCAGGTGGTCGTCACTGGTTTTGACAGGGAAAATTTGTACTACAGTGTGGAACATATTTCGGGAAAGCGCAAGGATGACTATGTTCTTGATTATATTCAGAAGCATAAGGATGAGAGCGGGATTGTGTACTGTGCGACACGGAAAAATGTGGACAATCTGTGCGGGAAGCTCTCCCAGAGCGGTGTATCGGTGACGCGTTACCACGCGGGAATCGACAACGATACCAGAAAGAAAAACCAAGACGATTTTATCTATGACAAGGTGCAGATCGTCGTCGCGACCAATGCGTTTGGCATGGGGATTGACAAGTCCAATGTGAGGTTTGTACTTCACTACAATATGCCGCAGAGCATGGAAAACTATTATCAGGAGGCGGGACGCGCAGGACGTGACGGTGAGAGTGCGCAATGTATCCTGCTGTTTTCGGCGCAGGATGTTATGATCAACAGGTTCCTTCTGGAAAAGAAGGAATTTGAAGGGATGAGCCTGGATGACATCGAGCTGGTCAGGCAGAGGGACATCCACAGACTCCAGGTCATGGAGGGCTACTGTAAATCCACCACATGCCTTAGAAATTATATATTGGAATACTTTGGAGAAAAAGCAGTTACGCCGTGTGACAACTGCGGGAATTGTCATAAGGAGTATGAAGAGCAGGATATGACAGCAGACGCGAAATGGGTGATTAACTGCATTGCAGAGATGAAAGGGCGATACGGATTAAACATTGTGATCGGAACACTGCTGGGGGCAAACCGTGCCAGATTAAAAGAAATCGGTGCCGCCGCATATAAGTCCTACGGCGTCTTAGGAAACAAAAGTGAGACGGATATCCGCCTTCTGATCGACCAGATGCTGTCCGAGGGGTATATTGTCCAGACAGGAGGGGAGTACAGTGTGCTCCAGATGGGAGATATCCGCAGGCTGAGGGATGAAAATGCCCGTGTGATCGTCAGAAAAGCGCAGGAGCGGGAAGAGATCGTGAACAGATCGAAGAAAAAACGCACAGACCCGCTCACAAGTGCAGGGTACAATCTGTTTGAGAGACTTCGCCATCTGCGTCTGATCATTGCGAAAGAGGAGGCGATGCCGCCGTATATTATTTTCAGTGACAAGACACTGATTGACATGTGCGCCAAGGCGCCTGGGAATCAGGCGGAAATGCTGGCAGTATCCGGTGTCGGGGAGAACAAGTTCAACAAATACGGGGAACGGTTTCTCGCGGAGATTGCAGCGTTTTTATCCGAAAATCCTGATGCGGCCACCAGCACACCCGTCGATGATGACGAACCTGCAGCGGCACCTGTTGTCAGAAAGGGGCGCAAAGAGGCATTTTATCTCAATCGGGAGGACACGGAGCGCTTTTCGTATGCGGAGTATTATTACATCAGTGAGATCAAGGATCAGCTCAACCTGATCAGCAGCGCTTTCAACGTAAAAAAGGTTACGATTGCGGCAATCTGGGAATATCTTGTGGCTGCGGGGCTGACTGCTGAGCAGCAGGGACCGGAGGGCTACACAAAAGTTCAGACAGAACGGGGGCGGCAGCTGGGGATCAAGACAATCGATAAGGTCAGTCAGGGCGGATTCGCATATCAGCTTCTGATGTATCCGGAAGCAGTGCAGAAAATGGTTGTGGAGTATTTTGTGGGACCAAGGGATGTTTAAAAGTGAGCCGTCAAAGGCGGCATGGGAGATTATTATGAGATACACATGGATTGATGAATATTTGATGGAGAAAGCCGGCGTAACGAAAGATCACAAGAAGGAGTGGAACTGGATCCGCTATCAGATTGGCGGCAAACTGTTTGCGGCAGTCTGCCTGGATGAGAAGGACGAGCCTTACTATATCACCTTGAAGCTGGAGCCTGCTGAGGGTGATTTCCTGAGGAAGCAGTACGAGGATATCGTGCCCGGATATTATATGAATAAAGTACACTGGAATTCTGTGAAGCCGGACGGGGCAGTGACGGATGACCTGCTCAGGGACCTGCTGGACAAATCTTATCAGCTTGTGCTCGGAGGATTGAGCCAAAAGAAACAGAAGGAGATTCTGGGGGAACTCGTGTAGGTTCCATATTACTTTTCGCGGTGCCATAGCATTTTTTAATGGAATTTTGAGGAAATATAGACAAATACACGATTTGCTGATATTATAAAGTTATCTTTTTCTGTGAAGGGGAAGGGAATCATTATCTTATGTGGTGATATTGTGTTATGAGTGTTGTGTTTTTGGGAATTGAAATCTGTGGTATTGTTATTATTATCTTTGCACTGCTGCTTCTGCTTCGGGGCGACGGCTCAAGGGAGCAGAAGCTCATGCAGTATTTTTTGATTGGTTCACTGGTGCAGAATGCGGGATATCTGCTGGAGCTGACGGCACCAACGCTGGAGGCGGCGCTTGTGGCTGTCAAGGTTCAGTATCTTGGGTCACTGACAATTCCAATCAGTTACTGTTATTTTATATTCAGCTATTGCTACGAAAAAACGCCGAAGAAAATTCTTAGGATATTAAAAGTAGTTGATGTCTTTATTTTTGTTCTTATTTTCACGTGTGATCTGCATCATTTGTATTACCGCAATATAGAATGGATAGAAAATGCAAACAGGTATGGGGGCTATCTGAATCTGGACTACGGGCCGGGTTATTGGATTTTTATGCTGTTTGGCACGATTGTGCCATATGTCATGTCACTGTATGCCCTGATTCATGTCTGTGTCAGGAAGCCGGAGGTTGCCGCAGACAGAAAATGCATGCTGATTCTTGTGTTGTCCGCTCTGCCGGTGGTGGCGCTGTGTGCCTATGCGATGAAGCTGGTACATATCTATGATCCGACACCGGTCGTTTTGGGACTTGTGCTCTCAGGGGTAGTTATACTGATCTGGATCGGAAAGGTGTATGATTTCAGCAGCCTGGCGTTTGGGATATTATTGAACAGCATAAGTTCCGGTGTGATCGCGCTCGATGAGCAGAGGCAGATCACCAATTGGAATCCGGCTGCTGCGAAAATTTTTGTGGATTTGAACAGTCATGTGACTGGAAAGCCGGTTGAGATGCTGTCGGGATTTCCAAAGGATATTCTTGGGGGGCGCACGAAGGAAGTATTTCATCTGAATGACCGATTTTATCAGGGGCGTGTGGAACCGATTCTGGATAAATTTGGCAAGAACAAGGGTTATGTTGTCCTGATTAGCGATATGACGGAAACGAGAAACTATATCGAAGAGATCAAGCTGGTGCGGGAGCAGGCGGAGCAGGCCAATCGTGCCAAGAGCGCGTTTCTTGCCAATATGTCCCATGAGATACGGACGCCGATGAATGCGATTGTGGGGCTGAGTGATATTATCATGGAGGAGAGCAGGGGACGGGAAGTGTATGAGTACGCCTGCGATATCAAGTCTGCTTCACGCAATCTCCTGTCGCTGATCAATGACATTCTGGATTTGTCGAAAGTGGAAGCAGGCCGGATGGAACTGGTTATGACGGAGTATCATGTGAAAGCACTTGTCGATGAGGTCCTGAATATGATGGATGTTGTGGCGTCACAGCGCGGGCTTGCACTGAAGAGGGAGTTTGATATGACAATGCCATGCCGTTATCTCGGGGATGAGGGCAGGGTGAAACAGATTCTGATCAATATCTTAAACAACGCATTAAAATTTACGAAGCAGGGTTATGTCGCTCTTTCCGTCGCCGGAGAGCGGGGAGAGACAGCGGAGACAGAGCGCCTGATATTCCGTATTGAGGATACAGGGTGTGGTATACGGGAGGAAGATGTAAAAGAGATCTTTGACAATTTTAAACAGGTAGACTCTAAGAGAAACCGCATGGTGGAGGGAACGGGACTGGGACTTTCGATCACGAAGCATCTGGTGGAACTGATGCAGGGGACGATCAAAGTGGAGAGTGTGTATGGGGAGGGCACTGTATTTACAGTGGAAATCCCCCAGAAGATTGTGGACAGCAGACCTTTGTCCGAGGTTTCGGAGGCAGCAGTCAGCAAGGAGGAGAAGCTGGGATCCTTTACTGCGGAGAATTGTAAAGTGCTGGTAGTGGATGACAATGCAGTTAACAGGAAGATTGCGAGAATCTTCCTGCAGTCCTATGGGCTGGAGATCGCTGAGGCGGAAAGCGGTGCAGCGGCGATCGCGCTTGTGCGCCAGACCTGTTATGACATTATCTTTATGGACCATATGATGCCGGAGATGGACGGGATCGAGGCGGTACAGATTATCCGCAGTGAGTGCGGGGAAAACGGAACCCGGCCAGTGATTATCGCGCTGACAGCAAATGCCATGGAGGGGGTCCGGGAAACTTTTCTTGAAAACGGGTTTCAGGACTTTATCACCAAGCCGTTGGACAGAAGACCGCTGCATGAGGCTTTGCTGAGATGGATCCCTGCGGAAAAGATCACAGAGAGTGAGGCGGGGGTAGATATCTGGAAGGTCGATGACAGCAGAAGTGCCGAGTTTCAAAAGATTGTGATTGAGGGGATTGACACAGATGAAGTGGTAAGACACTATTCCGGCAGCGTTGAGGATTATCTGGAACTGCTGAATCTGTACTGTCTGGATGGAAAGCGGAAACAATTGGTTTTGCGGGAACTTTGGGAAAAGCGCGATTACAAGACATATGGCATAGAAGTGCATGGTTTGAAGAGTGCCTCCGCCAACGTGGGGGCGATGAGAGTATCGGTCGGTGCAAAAGAGCAGGAAAAGGCAGTGGACAGAGGAGATACGGAATTTGTCGATGCACATGTGCAGGAACTGCTGGCAGCATATGAGACACAGATTGAACATATTTCCAAATTTCTCGGGAACGGCCGAAAGAGGAGCAATGTGGAAGAGAAAAAAAAGACGATTGACAGCGCAGAATGTATGCAGCAGATTAGGGAGGCGTTGGAGCGTCTGGAAAATTTTCATGCAAAAGACTGTGCCCGCAAAATCGAGGAGCTTCTGGAATACCAGCTGCAGCCGGATATAGAAGCAAAGCTGATAGAAATCCAGGGGATGTTAAAGTTATATGAGGACGAGGCGGCGGAGCAGGCACTGCGGAAGCTTTTGGAATAGAAGATGCTCCCTGAGTGTGCTGATTGAATAGAGAACGGACAGTGCGTTGGAGCGTAAATGAAAGAAAGGGGAAAATGTAACATGTCGGAGAAAATGAAAATATTGGCGGTGGATGACAACAGTATCAGTCTTGCCACACTTGAGCATGAGCTGAAAAAGGATTACGAGGTGATTCCGATGAACTCAGGGGATCGTGCCCTGCAGTATCTGCGGAGGGAAAAACCGAATCTGATTCTTATGGACATACAGATGGCGCAAAAAAGCGGAATCGAGACGCTGCGGGAAATCCGTGGAATGGAGAAATGTAAGGACATTCCTGTGATCATGCTCACCTCAAAGCAGGACAAAGCATCGGTTGTGGAGAGTTCCAAACTTGGGGTCGATGACTATGTGGTCAAGCCGTTTAAGGGAGATGACCTGCAAAGGCGGATCGAGCGTGTCCTAAGGGAACATAAGTGAGAAACTGTTGAGAAAAATGGGGGCGGCAGAATGACAACGAGGGAAGAGGCACTGAATTATGGACTTGGTTTCAAAGATGTGTATCAGGATGCCCCGTTTCACGATGAGAACTGGATACTGGTGCGGTGCAAAAAGAACAAAAAGGCATTTCTGTGGACTTATGCGTATCAGGGGCAGATGCGCATCAATGTCAAAGTCGAACCGGAATGGAGAGATTTCTGGAGAGATACATACAAGTCCGTGATTCCCGGATACCATCAGAACAAGGAGCACTGGAATACGGTGATTCTTGACGGGAGCGTTCCAGACGAGGACGTGAAGCGGATGATTGCGGAGAGTTATGACCTGGTCACAAAATAGTGGAAAGATTATCTAAAAAAAGGATTGCATTCAGAACAAATGTGTGATAAGATAAAAACGAACAAAAATTTGGAAACTCTGTTCGATAACATCTTGTCACACTTTTTTGTATGTGCGTGCTGCAGATGTTATTCATGGACAGGATTCAGACAGAGGTTAGAAGTATGGGCGATCTTATTCAAGAGAAATCAACATCCTGCGAAATTGATACCGCTGCAGACTGCAGGGTCAGCCATGATATCGGCAAACAATCCGGCATTGAACTGCGGACTGCATCGACACAGACGATTATGGAGAAACTTTCCATATTGACGGATGCCGCGAAATACGATGTGGCATGTACCAGCTCAGGCGTTGACAGGAAGGGAAACGGGCGCGATATGGGAAACTGTGTGTCGGCGGGAATCTGCCACAGCTTTTCCGCGGATGGCCGATGCATCTCGCTGTTAAAGATATTGATGTCAAACGAGTGTGTCTACGACTGTAAGTACTGTGTGAACCGCAGAAGCAACGATGTGCCGCGGGCAACCTTCACACCGGACGAAATCTGTGAGCTCACCATGAATTTTTACAGGCGCAATTATATCGAAGGCCTGTTTTTGAGCTCAGGGATCATCAACAACCCAAGCTATACGATGGAACTGATTTATAAGACCTTGTATAAGCTGAGAAATGTGTACCGCTTTCGCGGGTATGTGCATGTAAAGGGAATCCCGGGGACAGATCCGATGCTGATTCAGCAGATTGGATATTTGACGGACCGAATGAGTGTAAACCTGGAGCTGCCCACAGCGGAAGGGTTGGAAAAGCTTGCGCCTAACAAGCACAGAAAAACGATTCTCACACCGATGCGGCAGATTCAAAATGGCATCGCACAGGGGAAGCAGGAGCTTGCGCTGTACCGGAGCGCGCCGTCGTTCGTCCCGGCGGGGCAGTCCACACAGATGATTATCGGAGCGACGCCGGAGAGCGATTATCAGATCATGTCAGTCGCGGAGGGATTGTATGACAAGTTCGGCATGAAGCGCGTATTTTATTCTGCCTATGTGGGAGTCAATGAGGACAAAGCACTGCCGTCAGTGCAGGCGGCTTCCCCGCTTCTGCGGGAGCACAGACTATATCAGGCGGACTGGCTGCTGCGGTTTTATCAGTTTCGGGTGGACGAGCTGCTGAACGAAAAGCACCAGAATTTCAATGTGCTGCTGGACCCAAAGTGCGACTGGGCGCTGCAGCATCTGGAGCAGTTTCCTGTGGAAATCAACAGAGCGGATTATCAGATGCTTCTGCGCGTGCCGGGGATCGGGGTAAAGAGCGCACAGCGCATCTGCAAGGCGAGGAAGAGCGGCGCGCTTAATTTTGACAATCTCAAGAAAATCGGTGTGGTTTTAAAGCGGGCGTTGTATTTTATTACGTGCAATGGGAAGATGATGTATCATACCAGGATTGAGGAAGACTATATCACCCGGAATCTCCTGGCAGAGCATGAAAAGCTTCCATTTGATAAGGATGGCATGACGTACAGGCAGCTGTCGCTGTTTGACGATGCACAGGAGAATGTGGATTTGTTTGGGAAAATAAGCTGACAGTGTTGATTTGCCGCGATAATAGGAGGTCATAAGATGGAGGAATATGTCTTAATATGCGAGGACAGCACAGAGGGAATCCTTACAGGCGTCTATGAGGCATACCAGTTCAAAAAAAAGAGGGGAATAGATAGTCATGACTGCATTCATCTTGCGACGCGGGAGCCCGATACGCAGCGGTTGTTCACAGAGTACAACAATATTCCGACAGATTATGAGAAAGCGGAAAAGGTCACAAATACCATGATAAGGCAGCTGGGAAACGAGACCTGGTACAGACTCAGCATGGCGATGGTATCCAGTCTTGATGAGAAAGCGGACGCTGTGTATCATACGATTGTGTTAGGTCTAAAACTGCAGGACAGGCACATAACGGACAGGCTGCAGGAGGACTGTGTACAGCGGGCTTTCCAGTGCGCGAGGGCATCTGACAATGAACTGTGTCATCTGAAACAATTCCTGCGCTTTTCAGAGCTGCAAAATGGGATGTTATATGCGAAGATTGATGCGAAGCACCATATCCTTCCGTTTCTGATGCCTCATTTTGCCGACAGACTGCCGGCAGACAACTTTGTGATCTATGATGAGAATACACAGATGTTCGGACTGCACGCCCGTTTTCAGAAGTGGTATCTCATGCAGGGAGCGGATTTTGATGAGGAGAAGCTGGTCTACTCAGAGGTGGAGGAAGTGTATCAGAAGTTATTCAGGCAGTTTTGTGACAGTATTGCTATTGAGGCACGCATCAATCCCAAGCTGCAGATGAATATGCTGCCGCTTCGCTTTCGGCCGAATATGACGGAGTTTCAGGAATAACTGTCCCGTTTAAATATTTCAGATATTCTCCAAAATCCGTATATCCACAGCCGTATAGTTGTATTCTTTCTCCGGGAGCGCACCGGAAGTGAGATACGTAAAAAGAAGGTCAAGCGGTTTCTGACCCTGGATGCGCGGCTGCTGGCAGATTACTGCGGACAGTACGCCTTCCCGCAAAAACTGTTCTGTTGTGTCAGCCTTGTCAAAAGCGATTACGCATAGTTTATCCGCAGCGTCGAGCGAAGTGATCGCGCGACAGCCGCCGTACACACCACCGGCAGCAAAAAAGAGCGCATTGATCTCGGGATGCTCCTTTAAAAGGCGTGAGGTTTGTTCGTAACTCTCGATTTCGTCGTCCTGCGTCTCGACAATCGATACAATGTGCATAGAATCGCGGTAAGGTGTGAGGGTGTCAATGAATCCGGCAATGCGTTCTGTATGGCAGAGGATATCCGAGGAGCCGGTAATGATTCCGATGGAAACCGTATCACGTGTCATCAGTCTCAACAGACCAGCAGCGGTAGCGCCGCTTTTGGTGTAGTTGCTTCCTACATAAGCGATACGCCTGGAATTTTCAATGTCAGTATTTAGCGTTACAACGGGAATTCCCTGTTCGGAAAGCTCATTGATGCGAACGCGGATGCGGTCATCATTGTGCGGCGCGAGAGCAATACCGCCCGCTTCCTCGCGAAGCAGTTCGTCGATCGCGTTTAACTGTGCCTCCACATTGATGGGAATTTGTTTTACGAGAACAGTACAGTTGTATCCCGCTAAGTCCTCCGCTTTTTCGTTGACACCTTTTAGTACATCAGCAAAGAAAGGATTGTCTGTGGAGAACAGGATAACACCGAGCTTTAACTTCTTTTTTTGGGCAGCAAGCGCTAAGCCCGCTTTGTTTGGCTTGTAATCGAGGGCTTTTGCAATCTCGTTGATTTTTTCGGCAGTGGCAGGATTGACAGAGCCCCGGTTGTTGAGTACCCTGTCAACGGTTCCGCGGGACACGCCGGCCAGCGCAGCAATCTCTTTTATTGTTGCCATATTCTTCCTCCCATTATGTGGTGCAGTGCGTCTGTCTGCGGCATCAAAGACCGTAATGTGTTTTGTGCTGTTTTAATCCAGAACAGTTTCCTCATGATTAGTATATAGTGATTTGTCGGAAAAGGCAAGCGGAATGTTGCACGAGCACATTCTTGGCAAGGTGCCTGCAGTTAATCAAATATCCACAACATAAGAAATGGCAGTCATCTGCCAAGGAGTCTGCGCTTTCGCATTTTATGCATAGGTTGTTTCAGAAAGGCAGCGAACAGGCAATTTCGGCATAAAGCACAATACATTTTATATAATTTGACGAAAATGAAATATTGTAACATAATCACTTGATTTTTAATGTGACACACACTATTATGAATTTAGCTGTTGGTGCGTGCACGAGCACGAAACGGGCTGATGTGATATGAGACGTGACAGCTTTGCACATAGAAAAGCTGTGTGACCGGGCAATAGACATATTGCTTTGTTGATTAAGGAGGATTTCAAAATGAACAATTTACCACAGGTAAAAGTAGGTATTGTAGCGGTAAGCCGTGACTGTTTTCCGGAGAGTTTGTCAGTGAATCGGAGAAAGGCTCTGGTCAAGGCGTATGCTGACAAGTACGGCATGGACGGCATCTATGAATGTCCTGTATGTATCGTGGAGAGTGAGATACATATGGTGCAGGCTCTTGAGGATATCAAGAAGGCAGGCTGTAACGCACTCTGCGTATATCTTGGAAACTTCGGTCCTGAGATTTCAGAGACACTTCTCGCAAAGCATTTTGACGGTCCCGCTATGTTTATCGCAGCAGCGGAGGAGACACAGAATGATCTTGTCGGCGGACGCGGAGATGCGTACTGCGGTATGCTGAATGCAAGCTATAACCTGAAACTTCGCAACATCAAGGCATATATCCCTGAGTATCCGGTAGGGACAGCGGAGGAATGTGCAGACATGATCAATGAGTTTCTGCCGATCGCAAGAGCGATTGTCGGACTTTCTGATCTGAAGATTATTTCCTTTGGACCCAGACCGCTCAATTTCCTTGCATGCAATGCACCGATCAAGCAGCTTTACAACATTGGTGTTGAGATCGAGGAGAACTCAGAGCTTGATCTGTTTGAGGCATTCAAGAAGCACGACGGGGACGAGAGAATCCCGGCGAAGGTAAAGGAGATGGAGGCGGAGCTCGGAGAGGGCAATATGAAGCCGGAGGTACTGCCGAAGCTTGCACAGTATGAGCTGACACTTCTTGACTGGGTTGAGGCACACAGAGGATACCGCAAGTATGTTGCTATCGCTGGAAAGTGCTGGCCTGCATTCCAGACACAGTTTGGGTTTGTTCCCTGCTATGTGAACAGCCGTCTCACAGGTATGGGTATCCCTGTATCCTGCGAGGTTGATATCTATGGCTGCCTGAGCGAGTTCATCGGTACATGCGTGAGCCAGGATGCAGTTACACTGCTCGACATCAACAACACAGTGCCGGCAGATATGTATAACGATTCAATCAAAGATAAATTTAACTATACGCACAACGATACATTCATGGGCTTCCACTGCGGAAATACCAACACGAAGAAGCTCAGCTTCTGCAGCATGAAGTACCAGATGATCATGGCCAGAACACTTCCCGAGGAGGTTACACAGGGTACACTTGAGGGAGATATCATTCCGGGTGACATCACATTCTACCGTTTACAGTCCACGGCAGACTGCAGACTTCGCGCGTACATCGCACAGGGCGAGGTTCTCCCGGTAGCGACAAAGTCCTTCGGAAGCATCGGCGTGTTTGCGATTCCTGAGATGCAGCGCTTCTATCGCCATGTATTGATCGAGAAGAATTATCCGCACCATGGCGCGGTTGCATTTGGTCACTTCGGAAAGGCACTGTATGAGGTATTTAAGTACATAGGAGTACCTGTGGAAGACCTGAACTACAACCAGCCGAAGTCACTTCCGTATCCTACGGAGAACCCGTTCGCGTAGGCAGGGCGGAATGATTTTAGAATAGTATCAGTGCCGGTATTTCTGGAAGTCTGATAGATTATAAAATTAGAACAGCGAAATGTAATGTTTTGCAAGGGCGAAATACATGTGGGATTTCGCCCTTGTTTTATGCACAGTCCCATGCGGAGGAAATAGGGCGCTAAGGCGGCGCATGGGGACGCGGCGGGTAGAGAAGTCTTTCCTGCCCGATCGCACAGGGGGCGCAAGAGCGGGGCAGGCAAATGTATCTGGAAGTATTTTTTCGAGGACAGAGAAATCAATCTGACTGAATGGAAGGACGAGCCATAATCAGTCCGAGCAGGGCAACGGAGAGTTCCGTAATCGGATAGGCAAGCCACACACCGGTCATCCCCCACATGGCTGACAGAAAAAAGGTCATTGGTATGATCAATATCAGCCCTCTTAAAAGTGAGAGAATGTGGGCTGGCAGCGCATGTTCTATGGAGGTGAGCAGTGTTGCCAGAATGATATTATATCCGACAAATGCAGATGACAGGAAATACAGTTTTAAGCCAGTCACTGCAATCTGCTGCAGGTCCGTATTCTTTTCGCTGTTGAAAACGGCGGTAACTGGTTGTGCGAAGGCAAATATAAGTAAATACACCACACAGGACACTGCGAGTACTGTCACGACAGCATATTTTGATACTGTCCGGACCTGGCGGCCGTTGCCCTTGCCGTAAAAATTGCTGATGAGCGGCTGAACGCCCTGCGCAATTCCTGTATAAATGGCTACAATGACAAGGGAAATATTGGCGATCACACCATACGCGGCAACGCCGGTATTGCCCTCCAAATCCAGTATAATCGCGTTGAAGGTAATCATTACAATGCCTGATGAGAGCTGCGCAATCAGGGATGGAAAACCTGGCGAAAGGATCTGCTTTATGATGCGGGATCTCATTTTTGTCTTTATAAAATGAAAGCTATTTTTTCTCCGCAGCCAGTGGGGCAGCATCATGAGAATGCTGATCACCGGAGATAAACCAGTGGCGAAAACAGCGCCAAAAATTCCCATGTGCAATGGAAAGAGAAAGAGGTAGTCCAAAGCGATATTTGAAAAACTGCCAATGAGCATGGCAATCATAGAGAGCTGCGGGCCCTCGTCGTTTCGGACAAAGCATAGAAACACGTCATTTAAAATAAAGGCAGGGGCAAAAATCAGCAGCCATCTCAGATAAGTATCCGTCATTCCCAGTACATTTGCATCTGCGCCCAGGATACATGCCAACCGCTTCGAGAAGAGCAGGCCAAGCAGGACAAACACTGCCGAAAACAGGATTGCGAGGCAGATTGTATTAGTATAAAGGCGGTTTACCTCCTCTTTTTGTTTCTGGCTCCTGTAGATGGAAAATTTCGTGGCACCGCCCATGCCAAGCATCAGCCCTGTGCCATGGATGAAATTGTAGACAGGGATAGCCAGATTCAGGGCGGCAAGACCGTTTGGCCCCAGACTTTTTGACACGAAAAAGGTATCTGCCAAAATGTAACAGGATACACCCAAAGTTCCAAGTACACTTAAAGTCGTATAGCGGATAAAATCGCGCATACAAGATTGCTGTCTCATAGAATCACTCCTCCATAGTCACAAAAACAATCGCATAAAAACAGCGCCAAAGCTTTCCATCTTCAAAGGCCTAATGATGGAAAGTCTGACGCCTGATTCCTTACCCGGCGGCAAGGAAGTGCCGATTCATATTTTGATATATCATACCACACAGGAGGGGATGGCACAATAGGAGAAATTCAAAAAGTTAAAAAAATAAGTGTTTTTTGTCACACGGACAGAGGGAGCGTTGTCTAATAAAGCAGGAGGTAAAAATCTATGAATAAAAAATCAAATGAAGAGTTGCAGAAGTTGGTGGAGAAAGCCACCGCCGGAGATAAAGATTCTCTGGAAACAATTATTCTCAGTGTGCAGGATCTGGTGTTTAACCTTTCCCTGCGAATGCTCGGCACCTTTCCGGACGCAGAGGATGCCACGCAGGACATTCTGCTGAAAATGATTACCCATTTGTCGTCGTTTCGAGGAGACAGCTCCTTTACAACGTGGGTGTTCCGCATTGCAGTCAATCATCTGAAAAATTACAAAAAGCACATGTTTGCCAAGATGCCCCTCAACTTTGCGTTTTATGGGGAGGATATCAGAAACGGGAAAATCGATGATGTGCCGGATCTGACGCAGAACGTAGAAATGTCCATTTTGGCGGAGGAACTCAAAATGTCCTGCACCAATGTCATGCTGCAATGCCTGGATACAGAGAGCCGGTGTATCTTTATCCTGGGTACGATGTTTAAAGTCGACAGCCGGATTGCCGGAGATATTCTGGGGATCTCCCCCGAAGCTTACCGTCAGCGTTTGTCGAGAATCCGGGGGAAGATGGCAGATTTCCTGAGGGAATACTGCGGCGAGTACGGAAACGGGACATGCCGCTGTGCGGACAGGGTGAATTATGCGATTCAGAATCACCGGATTTCCCCTGACCGGCTGAACTTTGCCGATGCCGTTCCCACTGTTATTCCCGTGGAGACAATGGTGGAAGTGAAGGAAGCCATGGAAGACATTGACAATCTTTCGCAGGAATTTTCTTTTTGTAAAACGTATCAGTCTCCGGCAAGCCTGAAAGTGTTTCTCCAGAATTTTTTGGACGGAACGTCCTTTTCAGTTGTCCGGAATGCGTAGAAAATGTGAATCAGGAACTGTAAAAATGGGAAACGAAGTGGTGGGAAGATATGAATACACAATTGATATTGAAATATTTGAATGATTTGAGTGGGAACAATAACCGTGAATGGTATCATGCGCACAAAGCGGAATACAAAGAGGCGAATGAGGCGTTTGAGGCGCTGCTCCAGGATCTGATTCTCCGGATTGGGAAATTTGACAGCAGTGTGGTACAGAATGCGCCGAAGGATCTCACATTTAAGCTGGTGAGGGACACCCGGTTTAGTCATGACAAATCGCCCTACAATCCGGCGTTTCGGGCGCATATTTCCTCGATGGGAAAGCTGCCGGTTCCGGTGGGGTATTACATTATGATCAATCCAGGGAACCAGTCTTTCCTCGGAGGCGGGCTGTTTGCAGATATGTTCAAGGATGCGACAGCGATGATACGGGATTATATTGTAATGAACGGTGCGGAATGGGAAGAGATTATCCATGGAGCGGAGTTTGAGAAATACTTTACAGTACAGGGAACGGCGCTAAAGAATGTGCCCGCGGGATACGACAAGGAACATCCGCAGGCCCAGTACTTAAAATTTAAGAGCTGGTATCTGGAATATGCAATAAAGGATGAGGTGCTGAACGATGCCGAAGCATTTCTTGAAAAGGCAGCTGAGGTTTTCCGAATCATGAAACCGTTTAATGACTATCTGAACAAGGCGCTTGCAGGCTTTCAGATGCCGGCAAGGTAACAAAATCAGTATGCATCAGGCCATGGCACAGGTCGCTGACATCGCGAAGCGGTTTTGCATGGCTTGATGTGCTATGTGGCAAGAATTTTAATATTTGAGGCTCACAGGGTTGACTCTGCCGTTAGGGAAGCGTTTATAATAGAGACAAATCAGGAAAGGAAGTTTTGACATGGCAGAGTTGATTAAGATAAGAGAGGTTTCCTCAAGATATGATATATCTGCGCGCGCATTGCGTTATTATGAGAGTATGGGGTTAATCAAAAGTACGAGAAGCAGGGATTATGCATACAGGCTGTATGACAGGCAGGCGATTAAGCGCTTGGAGCAGATTTTGATATTGCGCAAATTGAACATCAGCATGAAGGATATTCAATTGATATTTCAGGCATCCAGCTCCGGGATTGTTTTGGAAGTTCTGGGGAAAAAAGTGGAGGCCATCAATGGTGAGGTTGCATTACTCCAAAATTTAAGAGATATCATACTGGAGTTTGTTGAACAGATCAAGCAGGCAGATTTTAGCCGGGATGATGATGTGAAGCGGCTGTATGAAAGAGCCGCAAAAGTAGAGAACCGCATTGCAAATATTTCTTATGATGGAAATGCATCCAGGATAAATCGTCTGCTGGACGTCACAGACAAATTGAAAAAAGCTCCGGAAGTGCGGATTATTCAGATTAACCCCTTCAGAGCCTTTTCCTCCGGTGCGGATACTTATGAAAATGTTATGAAAACTTTCCAGCAATGGCAGGTAGCGCACAATAATCTTGTCAGGAAAATGATCTATGGAGCACCGGATTTTCTCTGGTTTGAGGAGGATATGAAAGCTGTCTGGATTTGGGCGGTGGAGGAGTGGGTCACAGAAGAGGACACAAAACCATATGAGTTAATCGAGTTTGAGGGGGGATTGTATGCTGCTGCCATGTCGGTGGACGGAGACGACGATATTGCCGGCAGAGTATATTCAGGAATTTAAAAATGGTTGGAAGAGAGTGGATTTGAACCTGACGAGCGTCCGGGGCACAGAACAATGTGTCATATGGTCAATCCGACAGATGAGATTAAGCGTGCTCTGGGATACGATCAGCTCGATATCTATGTCCCCATCAAAATCCGCGGTAAGAAAGAATGATCCGGAGACACGATATTGCAGGGAGGAGCAGGAGAGATGATAAGAGATGGATATTTAGTCAGCAAATGGGCTCTGGTACGCCGCAATGAGTTGGTGGACATTCCAGAAAAATTGGAAATACATCCGGATTTTTTACAGCAGATTTCCCATGCGGAGTTTGAAAGTGCGTTCAGGGAAATTGGAGCGATGTTTCGCCAGATGTATGCGGACATGGCAGATACCCCTCAAAGGTTCGGATTGCCGTTATATAAAGTTGACGAGTATGATTATTTTTCTAATCAGGCAAGGGAGGCGAGGAGTGCGCCATGGAATCTGTTCCATCTCATGTTCTGCCTGTTTGCCTGTGGCGATTTTAAGGAAAGTGTATTTATCACAGACACGGCGGAAGTCAGAAAAAGGAACAAGGCAAAAAAGACAAATTATTTATTGGAAGCAATGTGCGATTATGGCTTTGTGTTTGATGGAATGAAAAAGTACAGTTTGTCATCAGGAGATTATCTGGAAATTGACTATCCAGACAATCGAAATATAATCGGAATTCTGTCCGCTGTCGCCAAAAAGGTAAATAATACGCAGCTAAAAGATGTAAAAAATTGCTATTCCAATTCAATAACATTCAGCAATGCATTCATTGCATGGAATTATAAAGTGTTGGCGGAAGATCTGAATACATGCAGTCTGGCGGAAGGCTGTGATTATGTCGCGGATAAGATGCATGACGAGGCAGACCGGGAAGTGATATTCGCTTTGGATGAGATACTGATGAAGCGCGGGTGTACACGGAAGAAAGGGGATTCGAATGAAGGTCCGTCGGTTCGATATTATGATAAAAAGTCGTCAGTGTACGATTATGCATTAACCTCCGATGCGGGAAAGCTGTATCTGGAGTTGCGAATCCGAAATGCAGAGAAATGTCTGGCATATTTAAGGGAGTGTCCCGAGAGAATCGCAGAGATATTTCGCCACAGTGACACCGGATGCCGGAATCGTGTCAATGGAAGCTGCAGATCCGGCGTAAAATACGTGTTTGAAAAGGAAGAAAAATGGCATTGCGGATGCTGCGGCGCACCATTCAAAATACATCCAATCAAGGAGGACATTCCTCACTATTTAAAGCTATGGGAGTTGGGCAGCAAAAAGCCGTCGGAGTGTTAAGCTGTTCAACACCCCGGCGGTTTTTCTGATTTGGAACACAGTTATTTCGAAGCCAGTGTAAACTGGTTTACCAGCTGTTTTAATCCCATGGCCTCCGCGGAGAGCTGCTCGCTGGCTGCGGCACCTTCCTCCGCTGTCGCACTGTTGTTCTGAACGACAACGGCCATCTGGTTGATTCCCTCAGACACTTGCAGCACGCCATCGGACTGTTCGTTGGCGGTTGCGGCAATCGTGTCAATGGAACCGACCACGGATTGTATGCTGTTCACAACCTCCGACAAGGCATCTGCAGTGTGGTTTGCGATTTCTGAACCGACATGCACGGCCTCTGTGGACTGTTCAATGAGTATGGAAGTGTTCTGGGCAGCTTTGGCTGATTTGCTGGCAAGCTCACGCACCTCCTGTGCTACCACGGCAAACCCCTTGCCGGCAGCGCCTGCTCTGGCTGCTTCCACCGCCGCATTCAGCGCCAGTATGTTGGTCTGGAATGCGATATCTTCAATTGTCTTGAGAATCTTTTCAATCTCATCGGAACTGGTCTGAATTTTATTCATTGCCTGCATCAGTGTCTGCATCTGCTGATTGCACTGAGCGACTTCCTCACCAGTCTGGTGCGTCTCGCTGCGGAGTGTCAGTGCGCTGTCGGCCGTATTTTTCGCCTGCTCGGAAATCTCACTGATCTGTGATGCCAGTTCCTGTATGGAGCTTGCCTGTTCTGTTGTCGCCTGACTGAGATCCTGTGCGCTTGCAGACAACTGTACGCTGGCGGAGGATACCTGTTCTGCGGAGTGGTTGACCTGCCGCATGACGTCATTGAGCTGTGATTTCATGTGATCTACGGAGCGTAAGATATTTTGGAAAGTGCCCACGTAAGCTTCTCTATGCTGGGTCTGGACACTCAGATCCTGATCGGCCAATCCGGCCAGCAGATTACTGAGATCATTGATCATCGTGCGCAGTCCCTCCACCAGTGAAGTGGTGGATTTCATAAGCATACCAGTTTCATCTTTGGTGGTAATCGCGGGCATCGGCGTCTCCAGATCTCCTTCGACCAGCAGTTTCATGCGCTCTGCACAGGCTTTCATCGGCTTGCTGATGCTGCCAGCCAGCATCAGGGCAATTACAATGGAGACGAGCGTGGAAATCACAATTACTGCTATATTAATATAGATGTCATTGTATGTAGCGGCCAGATAGTTCATCTGCGGTGCGGTAACTGCAATGCTCCAGCCATCGGTGTCATTTACCGGTGCGTAAGCCACAAACATGGCACCGTCTGTGCTTTCATAGCTTCCAAAAGCGTTTTCGCCCCGGCGCATGGACTCGTGAATGGCAGCCAGGTCTTTCAGGGAAGCGTCGCTTTGCGACTGGCTTTCGATATTTTGAACCATAATTGTATCAAGTGTTATGTCAGCGATCGTATCGCCTGACTTATTGATCATGTAGGCCCTGCTGTTGTCTCCGATCTGAATGGAGGAGACAATATCATTTAAGAATGTTTCGTTCGGAACAAAATATACAACGCCTGCAATGGACGAGCCGTAGATTCCGTCCGCATAGAGAGGAGCCGCAACCATAATGGTCAGCTCACCGGTAATTTTGCTGATCAGCGGCTCTGACACATAGATATTGCCCTGCATGGCCTGCCTGACATACTCACGGTCAGAATAATCGTTTCCGTCAAAGATACTGATGCCGTCCACACCGATGACATTTCCGCGCTGGAAATTGTGCATTGCGGCACGCTCGTCAATAATGGCCCGTTTCTCGTCCAGTGATACGGATGGATCGGACAACTGCGAAATGCAGCCTGCGTCCATGACAACATTTTTGTAAGCTGTCAGTTCCTGCTCCACACGCTCTGCCGCCAGCACTGCAGTCTCACTCATCATGTGATTTACTGTGGTGAGAGTGCCGTTGTAATTGGCTATGATACTGAACGATCCTACCACAGCAAGCGCCGTCAGAACAGTCAAAATGAGACATAGTGTTATTTTTGCACGAATGCTTTTCATCTTAGAGTACCCCCGTTATGCAAAATATTTCGAATTAAATCCTTAGGATCTGTAGAAAAATAACTGACACATCCCGACTAGTCTATTTCTCCGGGGATGCATGTCAATCCTGCACAATCTGTATCCGTTATTTTTTTACAGTCCTTATTCAATATTATAAGTTTTACTGATATTACTTGTCAATAGCCTTGGAACGGTCTCATGGCGGATTGGCGGGGGACTGGTTACTTTTCATACCCACACCAAAGTAGTGGGAATCATGCGCCAAATTGATGCCCTTTATCAATTTGTGTGCAAAATCTGTTATAATTCACACCTCAATAACGTATAAGCTGATAAAAACTGGCGTGGGTGTGAATTGTAACGGGGGACTGTTTCATTATTGTTCAGGCATCCACAAAAGTAGAGGAATCGTAGTGGAATTGTGATAAGAAATTTTATTGCAAAATATTGCGGGGATATTATAATAAGAGTGTGACTGTTGATCATATGAGAGGGTGTAAGGTGAAATCAGGGATTTCCCCATCCTGATTGGAAAGCCCGCTAAAGCGGGCGAATGGGAGTCAGAGTGAAATCAGAGATTTCCCTCATCCTGATTGAAGAGCCCGCTAAGGCGGGCGAATGGGAGTCAGAGTGAAAACACAAAAAATAACAATCAAAGACGTGGCGAGGGAGGCAGGCGTATCGATATCCACAGTGTCTAATGCACTGAACGGTGTGGATGTGCTCCGCCCCGAGACAAAACAGCATATTCTGGAAGTGGCAAAGAGGTTGAACTACGTGCCGAATCTGAACGGCAGGAACTTAAAATCCCAGTATACCAATGTGATCGGGCTTTTTGTCACATCTGTGAGAGGGGAATACTATAATATCCTCGCTGATGCCATATACCAGAGGTGTAAAAAGTACGGCTATGAGCTGAATATATTTGTCAGCGAAAAATCGGAGACCATGATGGCAAATATCCTTGGCCGGCGGATTGACGGAGCGATTATATTAAATAAATATATTGGAGAGCGGGAGACAGCGCTCTTTTCCGAAACGCAAATACCAGTCGTTTTTATAGACAGGGAGCTGGAAGGGGAGAAGATGGCCAGTGTTGTGTTTGACTCGTACCATGAGGGGGAACTGGTCGCAGAATATCTGGTTGGCTTAGGACATCGCACATTTGCATACATGGACGGGCCAGATGACAATTATGACAATATTCAACGGCGAGAGGGATTTCGGGAAGGGCTTAGAAGCAAGGGGGGTATTCTGGAAGAGGACTATATTATAGCAGGAAGGTTTGAGAAAGAGACAGCGTATCAGTCCATGAAGCAGTTTGCGGGTAGCGGTAGAGCCTTGCCGGATGCGGTGTTTGCTGCGAATGATGTGAGCGCTATCGGTACGATCGAGGCGCTTCAGGATGCAGGAATTCGGGTGCCGGAACGGGTGAGCGTTGTCGGCTGTGACGATATTGAGATTGCGCATCTGGTAACGCCATCGGTCACAACCGTCAGAACTTCCTTTGAGAAACAGGGAACGCTGGCGGCAGATCATCTGATCGCGCTGATCAGGGGGGAGGAAAGAGGCGGAATCGAGATTCTGCAGGGCAGGATTATTCCGCGGGAGTCCACGTGCGTGAGGGATGTTGTGCGATAAAAAATCTAACAGAAATTTTTTGTATGAAGAAGAGAAAATCGTGATGTAATTTTTAGATATTGTTAATTTTGTACACGTTCTATGCGCATTTATGTTATATTGATAGTTAATAGAAACATGGGATGTATTGAAATTTTAGTGTAATATTTTTCTCTCCGTCATGCGACATGGATTAATAGAAATATGGGATGTATTGAAATAGTAAGTTCTATGCGCATTTATGTTGTAATGATAGCAGAGAAGAATTGTTCATTAGAAAGGGGCAGGCGATTGCGATGAAGACAAGACTCCCGATGGGAATAGAAAATTTTGAGGAAATGCGCACGGATCGGTTTTACTATGTCGATAAGACAGGACTGATCCGGGAATTGCTGGACAATTTTGGAAAGGTAACGCTGTTTACGCGTCCGAGGCGGTTTGGGAAAACGCTGAACATGAGTATGCTGAAATGTTTTTTTGAGATCGGCAGTGATATCATGCTGTCTAACAACAGCACGCTTTTTGACGGACTTGAGATTTTCAGGGAAAAGGAACTGTGTGAGGAATATATGGGGAAATTCCCTGTGATCTCTATCTCTTTAAAGAGCGTGAGCGGCAGAACGTTTGACGAGGCAAAGGGAATGCTCCGCAGGATCATTGGAAAAGAAGCGATGCGGTTTCCGTTTCTGATGCAGAGCGACAGGCTGACGGAGGTAGAACGTGATCAGTATAAAGCGCTGGTCAGTATAGATAAAACAGGTGCATTTACGATGTCAGACGAATTTTTGAAGGATAGCCTGATGACATTATCGCAGCTTTTGCAGAGGCATTACGGACAAAATGTCGTCATACTGATCGATGAGTATGATGTGCCGCTCGACAAGGCATACGAGTCAGGGTATTATGATGACATGGTGGTTCTGGTCAGAAGCCTGTTTGAGGGGGCATTGAAAACAAACAATAACTTGAAATTTGCAGTACTGACAGGCTGTCTCAGGGTGTCAAAAGAGAGTATTTTTACTGGGCTGAATAACTTTAAGGTATATACAGTGAAGGATGTACAGTATAATAAATACTTTGGATTTACAGATGCAGAAGTCAGGGAAATGCTTGAATATTATGGATTTATGGGAAAATACAGTGCTATCAGAGAATGGTATGACGGCTATCGTTTTGGAGAAATTGACATTTACTGTCCATGGGATGTGGTGAGTTACTGTCATGCTTTGAGGATGCGGCCATCTGAAAGTCCGCAGAATTACTGGGTGAACACGAGCAGCAACAGCATTATCAGAAGATTTATCGACAAGGCGAAAACAACCACCCGCGATGAGTTGGAACTGTTGATCAATGGGGGCAGTGTGAAAAAAGTGATCCATCAGGAATTGACCTACAGAGATCTTGACTCGGATATTGACAACCTGTGGAGCATTCTCTTCACGACGGGATATCTGACGCAGAGCGGTTTGCAGGATGGGGAGCTGACGGAGCTTGTCATTCCCAATAACGAGATACGGTGGATCTTTGTCCGCCAGATCCGCGAGTGGTTTAAGGAGGAATCCGTAAAGGATACCGCAAAGCTGGAACGCTTTTGCAAGGCCTTTGAAGAAAATGATACTGCAGTGATCGAGAAGGAGTTCAACGAATATCTCTGGAATACGATCAGTATCCGTGACACAAGTGTCAGAAAATCGATGAAGGAGAACTTTTATCACGGGATTCTTCTCGGACTCCTGGCGTATATGGACGGATGGAGTGTCCGCTCAAACGCGGAGTCGGGAGAGGGCTACAGCGATATCAGCATAGAGATCAGAGCGAAAGGAATCGGGATTGTCATCGAATTAAAATACGCGGAGGACGGTGCCTTCAATGACGGATGCAGGGAGGCGTTGAGACAGATCAGGGACAGAAAGTATGAGGAATCGCTCATAAAAGATGGTATGAGGACGATTCACCGATATGGGATCGCCTGTTACAGGAAACAGTGCAGAGTTGTGTCTGAGTCGTTTGTGCCCAAAGCATAACAGCAGTATAAACAGGAAGGGAAGAAAAGAAAGTTGGGAAATAGCAAAATGAAAGTACATCGATAAATAGAGATAGAAAAACGAGGAGGAGAAATACGAAAATGGAAGAAACGCAAAAATTAGCACCAGACAAACAGGAGAAGGTTGACAAGTTTCGTATCCTGAACCGGTATGCGAAAAAGGGAGCCACACTTTTTGTGGGTTCTTCGCTGATGGAAGGGTTTCCGATCAACGAATTTCTGATGGATTATGGAATGCTGCAGGTGATTTACAACAGGGGGATTGGAGGATTTACCATACCGGAACTCTACAGTGTGAGGGATGTCTGTATTTTTGATTTAAGTCCCGAAAAGATTTTCATCAATATCGGAACCAACGACATTGCTTCCGAGGGATACACCCTAGAGAAGCTGTTGGAAAATTACAGAACCCTGCTGCTGCAGATCAAGGGGAGGATTCCGGAGACGGAGGTGTATATGATGGCTTATTATCCGGTGAACGAGACAGCGCATTTTGACGTGGAGCTTGAATGGCAGAAGCATATATTCGAGGGAACCCGGACGAACAGGAACATCCACGCCGCCAATGAAGCGGTGGAGAGGCTGGCGGAAGAATTGGGGTATCATTTTATTAATGTGAATAAGGGGCTGTTTGACGAAGCGGGACAGTTGAAACGGGAGTATACCATAGAGGGGCTTCATATGTACGCAAATGGTTATCATGCTGTGTTTGAGGAATTGAAACGATATTTGTAATATTAGAGCGTGTTTGAAAAATCATTCCCGTCATCTGTACGCCCCACTTTGCGCGATATTTGCGCCAAATTCAGGTTACATAGCCCACTATGCGCCCTTCATTTGGCACAAATCTCCCACAAATTGTGACGCACATCTGACAGAAAGTATTTTTCAAACACACTCTAGGACGAGAAGTGATGTGGTGCAGCTGCTTCTGGATTGGATTCGACCGCTGAAAGGGCATTACAGTAAAGGCGGAGCGCAGCTGATCATCGGAAATACTTCAGCACACTATGGGGAGACTTCTATCCGCATGGAAGGATTCTCCCGGGTTTTATGGGGACTGGCGCCTTTATTTTCCCGGAGTGTGGAGAGTCTGATCATTCCTCAGGAGAAAGGACATATCCGGATACATCATACTAAGACGAAGGAAGATATTGGGCTTGCGGATGGCGGGTTCTCGATTCGGGTAGAGGATGGTATTAACCGCATGGATACCTCCATGGTTCAGACGACAGAGCGCGCAGTCCGATGTCATTTTCCATGGGGAAATGCGGGAGCCGAGAATTTGGAAGGGGATGGGGAACAGAATCAGGAATGACATAGACCATTATACAAAATAAATAAAAAATAACCGATATCTTTTCAGTATTGCACAAAGTTATATTTTGCTCTTGTAAAAACGTTTTTATTATGATACTCTTGTAAAAAATAAAAACGTTTTTATTGTGTGCTTGGAGAAAAAATTCCCACGCAATTACAGCAAATTTTAAGGAACGGTGCTCAGTTCCGAAATACAAAACGGAGGGTAACAGAACATGGAAAGCAGAGAAAAACAGATTACAGGGCAGCAGATATCAAAGCTGTGCCGAAAGGCGGCTGCGCAGGGAGCCGTTCTTCTGAAAAATGAAGATGCGGTTCTTCCGCTGACAGAGAAAGACCAGATCGCGGTATTTGGAAGATGCCAGATTGAGTACTACAGAAGTGGAACCGGTTCAGGCGGTGCGGTGAATGTGCCGTACACAACGAATCTCATAGAAGGACTTCGCGGCGACCAGATCGCAGTGAACGAGGAGCTCGCGGACTGCTATGCGCAGTGGATCGCGAAAAATCCTTTTGACAACGGCGGAGGCGGCTGGGCGTGCGAGCCGTGGTGCCAGCAGGAGATGCCCGTCGACAAAGTGCTTGTATCCAGAGCCGCAGAAACTTCCAACAAGGCGATCGTCGTGATCGGAAGGACCGCCGGGGAGGACAAGGACAATGCGGCGGCTAAGGGGAGTTATTTTCTGACAAAAGACGAGGAAAAGATGCTCCGTCAGGTGTGTGAAGGTTTTGAACATGTGATCGTGATACTGAATGTCTCCAATATTATAGATATGGGATTTGTGGAGTACAGTCCGCATATCAAGGCAGTGGTCTATGCATGGCAGGGCGGCATGGAAGGTGGAAACGGCATTGCCGATGTGCTCGCCGGAAAAGAGATATTTCAGGGAAAACTCACAGACACCATAGCAAGGAAGATCACAGACTATCCCTCTGACAAAAATCACGGCGGAACCACCAGAAATGTCTATCAGGAAGACATCTATGTCGGTTACCGCTATTTTGAGACCTTTGCGAAAGAGGCTGTGCTGTATCCGTTTGGGTATGGACTTTCCTACACAGAATTTGACATTTATGACTGTGCCATGAAAGTGAGCGGAAACAATGCGGATACAAGACTGGTATTTTCATGCAAAGTCAAGAATACAGGGACAACATACAGTGGGCGTGAAATCGTTCAGGTGTATGTGGAGAAACCCGCAAATGGAATGGGGAGACCGGCAAGGGAGCTGATCGGGTTTGCCAAGACGCGAAATCTGGGCTGTCTTGAGGAGGAAGAGATTCAGATAGAAATTCCTGTATGCAGGATTGCGTCCTTTGATGACAGTGGTGTCAGCGGATTCAAAAATTCGTATGTTCTGGAGGCAGGGGAGTATCATTTCCATGTGGGAGCGAACGTGAGAGACACTGTGGAAGTACTAGTAAATGGGGCGTTAGGCTGGCAGATAGAAACAGCGCAGTTAATTGAGGAATGCAGGGAGGCGCTGGCACCCGCAGAGGCTTTTGAGCGGATGCGCACTGCCTATGGCGAAGACGGCACAGTGACACTGGGATATGAAGCTGTTCCGACAAGGACAGAGAATCTCAGGGAACGGATTTTGTCGAACCTTCCGGAGACGATTCCGTACACAGGCAGCAAAGGATTGCTTTTGAAAGATGTGGCAGAAGGAAACTGTACGATGGAGGCGTTCATCGCCCAGCTCTCACCCGAGGATCTGGCAGCGATCGTGAGGGGAGAAGGGATGTGCAGTATCAAGGTGACGCCGGGGACGGCTGCGGCATTTGGCGGCGTGTCGGACAATCTGCTGGGATTTGGCATACCGGTGGGATGCTGCGCGGACGGACCGTCGGGAATCCGCATGGACAACGGTTCTTATGCCACACAGGTTCCGATTGGCACACTGATCGCGTGCACGTGGGACGAGGCGCTTGCGGAGGAATTGTTTGCCTATATCGGCGGGGAAATGGTGCAGAATCAGGTCGATACCCTTTTGGGACCGGGTATTAACATTCACAGACATCCTTTAAATGGCAGGAATTTTGAGTATTTTTCGGAGGACCCGCTCCTGACAGGCAAAATGGCGGCGGCGGTCGTGCGCGGAATCGGCTCAAAGGGTGTGCACGCTACAATCAAGCATTTTGCCTGCAACTCACAGGAGACGGGGAGACACATTGTCAACGCCGTGGTTTCCCAGAGGGCGCTGCGCGAGATATATTTAAAGGCATTTGAGATTGCTGTGAAGGAAGGCAATGCCCGGTCGGTGATGACCTCGTACAACCCTGTAAACGGTTACTGGACGGCATCAAGTTATGATTTGACCACAACGATCCTGCGGGAAGAGTGGGGCTTTGACGGGATTGTCATGACAGACTGGTGGGCGAACATCAATGACGTTGTGGAAGGCGGAGAGGGCTCAAGACAGCGCACCGCAGATATGGTCAGGGCGCAGAATGATGTCTATATGGTTGTCAACAATAACGGAGCGGAAATCAACGCGCTTGGCGATGACTCGGTTGAGGCGCTTTCCACAGGAAGGCTCACAGTCGGCGAGCTGCAGAGATGCGCCGGAAATATATGCCGTTTTCTAATCAGCACGCCCGCCTTTGGCCGAGAGGGAAATGGTGTTGTTAAGATTCCCTTTATCCAGGCATTGGCCGCAGATGCACAGACTGCAAATGATATGGACGGCAGCGGCAGGATCCTGTGGAACACTTCTGTGCCGGCAAAGAGACAGTTTGATATCAGGGAAGCAGGAATTTATGATGTGATCGTGCGGCTGATGTCCCCGCAGACCGACCGGGCGCAGACAGTGTGCAAAACCATTTTGAATGACAAGGAACTCGCCACATTCCAGACAAACGGCACAGAAGGGCGATGGATGCAGCAGAAGATTCTGCGCGTGGAGCTCGAAAAGGGCAGCTATTGTATCACACTGCAGTTCCCGAAACCGGGCATGGAGATTGATTACATGGAATTCAAGCCATGCGGCAGGGTTTAGATGCTGTGCGTCTTCCTGTACTCGCCGGGTGTCGTGTGGAAGTTCTCGTAAAAGAGCTGGCGGAACAGCTTATAGTTTGTAAAACCGTTATTTTCCAGGATTGTTTTTAGTGGAAGATCGGTGGATATCAAATCTTTATATACATGGGAAAGTCTGATCTCGTTGAGGTATTCGAGACAGGTCTTTCCCATGTTCTTTTTAAAAAAGTGGCAGAAATATTCTTTCTGGAAACAGGCCACATTCGATATTTCATCGAGGGACAGGGGGCGGTTATAATTGTTGTTCATATAGTCCATGACCAGCTTCATTCTGTCAAAGTGTTTTTGGTCTTTTCTCAGGTCTGTGTCGGGTATGGGGATAGAGAAGTTGTGGTACAGCTGGTAGAGCAGCTCAAAGACCAGACTGTTAAAACGCAAAATCCCCCCTTTTGGATTGACTTCAAAGAGAATCTGCATCTCCTTGATCACTTCAATGAGCTTCAAAATTTTGGTATGGATAATAGGATTTCCAGTATGACAGTCAAAGGCGAAGCTCAGATTGTCGATATCTGGGATATATTTTGTGAGCATTGTATATGGAAGCTGTATTAAAACGGCGTGATTTCCATGGATTGATTTGGTTGAGTGTATCACGGAGGAATCAATCAGATAGATGTCGCCGGGAAGCAATATTGTCTCCTGCGTATTGATCGTTACAGTGACTTCTCCTTCCATGATATACATCATCTCGATGGCTCTGTGCCAGTGCGCCGCGACAAAACTGCTCGAGTCGTTAAAAACCCAGAAAAAAATATCAAATCCGTCCGTAATCCGATCATTTTCATGCATGAAAGATTTGTTGTCTGATCTCATGGTCTGCACCTCCTTTTTCTATAAGTATATGTTAAAAATGTAAAAAAAGCAATATTGACCTATCGCAAGACAAGATACGCGCTTGTAGGAGCCACGGTGCAATGATAAGATGGATTCATCAGGCAGGGGCCCTCTAAAGAACTGTTAAGGAATGTCAAGGGATAGAATTGGGCTGATGCAAAACTTGTGCAGGAGGGGAGAGTATGGGAGTTATCTATACTCTCCCTGTGCTATACACACCGGTGCAGCAGCATGCCATTGGCTTGGCGCATCGGCGGCGCGCGGGTAGGAAAAGAATTCCCTGCTCGATAGAGAGAAGGAGGTTTTTATAATGAAGTGTTACAGGTCAGACAAGGACTCTCAATTTCAGGTAACGGAAGTTGCTTTTACAAATGGCAGCAGCGGAGAGATGCAGCAGGTGCATGTATATCCGGAAGTTTCCTATCAGAAGATATTGGGTATTGGCGGAGCGATTACCGAGGCCGCTGCATATACCTATTCGAGAATGAGTCAGGAAAAACAGCAGCAGCTTCTTGACTTATACTTTGGAAACAGCAATAATAATTATAACTTCTGCAGGCTGCATATCCAGAGCTGTGATTTCGCGCTGGGGAATTATGCTTATGTGACAGATGCGCAGGACATGGAACTAAACAGTTTTTCCATAGACAGGGACAGGAAATACATCATTCCGCTGGTCAGGGCTGCGCTGGACAAAAATAAGCATATCAGCTTTTTGGCGTCTCCGTGGAGCCCCCCTGCGTGTATGAAGTCGAACAGGGATATGAACCACGGAGGGAAGCTCAAGAAGGAATACTATCCGATGTGGGCGGAGATGATCGCGCGGTATGTGAGCGCCTACGAAAAAGAAGGGATTCGAATTCGCGCTTTGCGGCAGATAACCAGGTGCGCCATGCCGAGATGTACGCGCACGATATGATAGGGGACTTCAATGCCGGCATGAATGGATTTATCGACTGGAATCTGATTCTGGACAGACAGGGCGGTCCCAATCATGTTGGAAATTTCTGTGGCGCGCCGGTTATGTGTGATGTTGATACAGATACAATCAATGTGAAGTTGTCTTATTATTATATTGGTCATTTCAGCCGGTTTATCCGTCCGGGGGCAAAGAGAATCCTTGTCTCCAAGTATTCTCCAGATATCGAGACGACAGCCTTTGCAAATGAAGACGGAAGCAAGGTGCTGGTACTGTTGAACCGCTCGGAAAAAGACGTCGCATTTGTACTGAATGCGGATGGAAAAAACAGCGGCAAAATGGAAATCAAAAAGCACTCGATCATGACCTGCTGCTGGGAGTGAGCGATGTGTATAAATATAAAATTTGTCAGGATAGTGGGATTGATTATGGTGATTGCGGCGTTGATGATGAGCAGCTGCGGTGTGGAAAAGCAGGATGAGCGTTTCCTGCAGGTGCGTGACGGGCAGCTTGTAAACAGAAAAGGAGAAACGGTCGTACTGCGGGGAGTGAACCTTGGCGCCTGGCTGATACAGGAAAGCTGGATGTGTCCCGTGAATGGAGAGGACAGAGAATGGGCAAACCTTGACACGTTGGAACTGCTGGAGAGCAGATTCTCAGATGAAGAAATACAAAAGCTGCTGGATACATATCAGGACAACTGGATTACAGAATCGGATATCAAAAATATTGCAAATATGGGATGCAATGTCGTGCGTGTTCCGTTCTGGTACCGCAATTTTATGAAAGACGAACAGGGTACATGGCTCACAGAAGATTTGGACGAAAATCCGGGAATCAGGCGGTTGGACTGGATTATCAATATGGCAGAGAAATATGACATGTATGTCATTTTGGATATGCACGGATGTCCCGGGGGACAGAGTATGGATCATTGTTGCGGAACGCTCTGCGAGAACCGGCTGTACACGGACGAGCGGTGTCAGCAGACCATGGAAACGCTGTGGGTGACACTTGCAAAGCGGTATTGTGACAATGCAGCGGTTGCGGCGTACGATATCATGAATGAGCCGCAGAATAACGGCGGTTATGAGGGAACGGGCAGCTATGATCCATGGGACAGTACATCATGGGAGCTCAGCAATGCTGTGTATGACAGGATGATCAAGGCGATCCGTGCGGTCGACGAAAATCATGTCATAACAGTAGAGGGAATCTGGCGTCTGTCCAATCTGCCGGAACCGGCGCAGATTGGCTGGACGAACATGATGTACCAGCTCCACCTGTATGACGATGAGGAGGGATTCCGGACATGGGCGGCAGATCTGGCTGTCAAAGCAAAGGAATACGATGTTGCAGCGTATGTGGGAGAGTTCCAGAATATGGCTGGGCTGGGCATCTGCAATGAATATGGCATTAGCTGGACAACATGGACGTATAAAGGAACGAACCGGGATGTGGGGACGTTCTTCTGGTATTACGGTGAGCCTGAGAAAGCTGACTGTGCCAGCGATTCCTACGCAGAACTTCTGCGAAAGTGGGGAGATCCGCTTCGGACGGAGTCGTTTGCAGAGAAAGCGTATCTGACGGAGTTGATTGCGCTGAAGGCTGCGGAGTAGAGTAAGCCAACAGACGAGACGGTTTATAAGGAGGCTGAACGGATTATCTTTGTGTTTTCCTATATTTCAGCGGTGAGATTCCATAATATTTCTGGAATGTCTCGCAGTAGTAGCTCGCCCCGCAAAAACCGTATTCATAGGCAATCTCCGTGATGCTCTTGCCGGCGTCCAGCAATGCGGCGAGGCTTTTGCGAAGCCGCAGCCTGGTGATATAGGTCGTGGGAGTCTCGCGGAGATATTTTTTGAAAAGCAAAGAACACCTGCTTTTACAGCAGGCGCCGGCGGAAGCGACATTGTCAAGCATAATGCGCTGCGCAAAATGGTCTTCAATATAGGTAATCATATTGCGCAGGGAAGCCAGCTCGCCGGACTCCTTTGTTGTGTTATGTGCAGTCACATCGAAATGCTCATACAACAGTTTCATGATTGACAGAAACGCGTCCATCACGGCAAAATAGGGAGGTTCCTGTTCCGGCTGCTTTGTAAAAGCAGAGCAGGTCTCGTCTATTTTTTTCAAAATCGATTTCTCCCATTCTTCCGCGCCAAGATACAGATAAGGATATAGGGAGTTTTCTGTGACAGGCTCAATGTAATTCTGATAAAACCATTCGTTTCCCGACAGCAGTTCCGGCGAGAACAAAATGCAGACAAATTCACATTCCTTGTGTTCCGGCGAAAATCCGTAATGCAGCTGGCGGCTGTTGACCATGATACCGGTTCCCTCGGTCAGTTCAATCAAGTTCCCGTTTACATTGTAAGTCATGCGTCCCTTTCTGACTGCGATAAATTCCAGATCTTTGTGCCAATGACTGACAGCGGAGTAATCCGGGTAAGTGGATAACATACTATGCCTGATATATGCCGGAAATAAGGGGTTATTGTATGCCACTGTCTCAGACGCGTCTAAATTAAAAGTAGAACAATAAGTGAGATTGCCGTTCATGTGCCTTTCCTCCGTCAAACATTCTGTCGTAGTTGATAAAAATAAAATGAAGAGAATTGTTATAAAATTATATCATATTTTGAAAGTTTTTAAAACGGAAATGTGTTATTGTTAAAAGATGAAAAACAGAGATGGAGGTAATTGAAAATGAGTGAAATGAAAGAAAGGCTGCATACAGGAGAGCTTTATTTTCCGGGAGACGAAGCGATTATGAAGGAGCAGATGGCTTATCAGGATTTGCTGTGTGATTATAATCTGACGAAGCCGTCGGAGGGAGATAAAAGAGCGGATATGCTGCGAAAGATGCTGGGAGACTGCGGGGAGGGCGTATACATAGAAGCGCCTTTTTATTCTAATTTCGGCGGGCATCACTGTCATTTTGGAAAGATGGTGTATGCGAACTATGGGTTGACGTGCGTGGATGATACGCATATCTATATTGGGGATTACACGATGCTTGGTCCGAATGTGACAATCGCAACGGCGGGACACCCGATTTTGCCGGAACTGCGCCGGAAAGGACTTCAGTATAACATGCCAGTGCACATTGGCCAGAACTGCTGGATCGGAGCAGGCGCAGTCATTATGCCGGGTGTGACGATTGGCGACAATGTGGTGATCGGAGCGGGAAGTGTTGTGACGAAGGACATTCCGTCCAATGTGGTTGCCGTGGGAAATCCCTGCCGGATTATGCGCGAAGTGGGCGAGCGCGACAGAAAATATTATTTCAAGGACAGGGAAATCAATTGGGACGAGTGGAAGGATGAATAATGTTTGCAGATTACCATGTACACACAGAATTCAGCGGTGACTCTGCCTATCCTATGGAGCAGGTGATCCAGGATGCGATTGCGATGAAAATGGATGCGATCTGTTTTACAGATCATGTAGATTACGGGATTAAGGATGACTGGGAATCAGGGAAGTCCCTCAGATACCGCGGAGAGGAAGTTCTGGCCAATGTGGATTATCCCGTCTATGCCGCCAGAATCAGGAAGCTGCAGCAATTATACGGACGACAGATAGAGATCCGGATGGGAATGGAGTTTGGCATACAGACACACACCATTCCCAGGTATGAGGCCTTGTTTCAAAGATACCCGTTTGATTTTATTATCTTGTCAATCCATCAGGTGCAGGACAAGGAGTTCTGGACGCAGGATTTTCAGAAAGGAAAGAGCCAGGAGGAATACAACAGACGGTATTATGAGGAAATGCTGGAGATCGTAAAAAGATACCAGAACTACAGTGTGCTTGGCCATATGGACTTGATTGCGCGGTATGATAAAAACGGCACCTATCCATTTGAAAACGTTGAGCCAGTTATTTCCGAGATACTGAAAATCGTGATTGAGAACGGAAAAGGGATAGAGCTGAACACCTCTTTCCACAGATACGGATTGAAGGATACGACGCCTTCCGTCGACATATTAAAGCGATATCGTGCGCTGGGAGGGGAAATCATTACAATCGGCAGCGACAGTCACAGCCCAAAACATTTGGGAACCTATATAGCGGAGGCAAGGCAATTGCTGAAAGGTTTGGGATTCCGGTATTTTTGCACATATGATAAGATGCAGCCGATTTATCATGGCTTGTGAAAAGAGTGCGTTCCGGTGGTGTTGACCGCAGTCTAAAAGAATGTTATACTATTGGCATCTTTTAAAGCTGACCGGGATATATTGTAGAGCATTTTTCAAACGTGCTCGAAGCTAGGAACAATTAATAAACTACTCATGACAATTACTTGTCACAAATAATTTCCGGACAGTTCCTTAGAGGGGGGATTTTATGAGGGTAAGTGAAATAGGCCAGCAAGTCTGGCTCCATGCAGGACCTGCGGAAAGTGACGCTTGCATGGAGTAATCAAAGTCACTTGAAATAGAAGCGCAGGTTTTGCTGCTTGACGATCATAATCAAGGAGGAAGCTTGGGGCAGTGCTTAAGGGGGCGATGTCCGCCGCGCAGTTTGTGTTGTACTTTAATACGGTGAATGCATTTACCAGCGGCATCGGCAGGATTATGACCGACCTTGCAGCCCTTCGCAGACAGAGTTTTGACATCTGTGCAGTCCGGGAATTTCTGGAATATCCTGAGACGTTTCCGATGGAGGAAGGGAGCCCAGTCACGCCGGATTTGAAAATTCCTTATCAGATCGAGCTGCGGGCGGGGCTTTCGACATCACTGTATAAGGATTTTGATGAGAATGGTGTCGACATTTCCGGGGGAGAGGCGCAGAAGATTGCGCTGGCAAGAGCGTTGTATAAGGATGCGCCGTTTGTGATACTTGACGAGCCTACAGCGGCACTGGACCCGGTCGCGGAGTTCGAGGTATACAGCAGAATGAATCAGCTGATCGGGCAGAAGTCGGCGGTATTCATCTCGCATCGGCTGTCCTCGTGCCGTTTCTGCGATGATATCGCTGTCTTTCATGAGGGCAGGCTGATTCAGCGCGGAAGCCATGATGCGCTGGTGGGCGACAGGGCGGGAATGTATTATCAGCTGTGGAGCGCGCAGGCGCAATACTATGCGGCGCAAGAGGAATCCGTCCAGATGTGAGGGCAGCTTTCTGCTGGGAATGAAGCATTTATGATGGCCACAATTCCCGCACGACAAAAAGCAGCAGCATATGAGCAGGATAGAATGCATAGCAGAAATATTGAAATGCTTTGCTATGAAAACCCTGTTTTCCCTGGTAAAGCCAAATCGGAATCAGCGCAAAAAGCGCAAGTCCCTGTTGCACAATCTCGATGGTAAGGCCAAATACCGATATTTCATAGTAATAACCGCCTAACAGTTTCACATTCAGGACATACAGACATAGGAACTGGAGCAGGCGGTTTGTCCATGTTCGTTTCCGGAAAGCATAGAATGTCAGGACGGTCAGAACGCCGATTCCGTAATAATCTACCATCGTCATGTAACCAATCAGGAATCCCGCCGCTGCAAGTCCCGCGGATATAAGTACCGTCAGAACAGGTTTCAATCGCAGTCTGCATCTCTCTATCAGTGAGATTATCAGCAGGCTCAGAAGAAATGTCCAGAGGACATTCTGGTGATAGGGAAAGAAGGGGGTGCTGGCGTACATCAGGTCAAAGGGGATTTCTGACACAAGCGCCCATATCAGGAGCCGCAGCAGATAGCGCCGCAGGTTATGGGTATGAAAAAATCCCTCCACAATCATAAACGCAAAGATTGGATAGGCAATGCGTCCGACACAGGTGAGCCATTCCGCTGAGGGGAAGAGCATGGCCCAGGAATGATCACACAGCATCAAAACCATAGCAAGAATATGCAGACCGGTAGAACGAATCTGGAATTTTGAAATTTGAAACATTATATTCTCCTACAATATTTTTTGACTCTCTTTGGTTCTGGCGATATGCTCTTTTAACACCAGATTCAGATATTGGCTGAAGGAGCGGTCATCATTTTCAGCAAGTTTTTTGATTTCGGCAATGATATCCTCATCCAGAGAGACACTTACTTTTACTTTATATGGTTTATTATTCATACTTTTTACTCCTTCTTCCTACTTCTGTATTGTATAACAAGTTCATGCATGATATGCTATAGTGGCTATAAGTAGTATAAAGTAGCAAGAATTAGCAGAACTTATTAGGGAATTATGTAGCAGCAAGAAAGGATATGCCATACTTGTTGGTGAAGAGTTCAGTTGCCTTATAAATTCACATGGACAGGGACACGAACAACTGGATTCTGGAAAACTGAATACAGGAGGTCACAAATGAAAGAACTGCCGGAAAGAATCCATGACGATACCAACGGTCTTGACTATGTTCTTGTCTGTGATTATTACATTCCAGCCCTGCGGCTGACAGAGGAATCCCGCCCTATCGGGCATTGGGGGCGCAGGCGCAAAGCCTATCTGGAAGAAGCCCGCCCCGCCCTTTATTGCAGCCTGCTGTTGTCCGGGAAACTCTGGACGCACCTTGCCGACGTGAACGAACAGGCGGAGGAACGGCTTGCCCTTATCATGGAGCAGATGAAAGCCGCCGAGGGCGTGACGGAGAAATTGAAAGCGGATGACCAGCTTGAATGGGTGCGCCGCTGCAATTCTATCCGCAACCGGGCGGAAGAAATTATTTATGCGGAACTGGTATATGTGTAATGCGGCTGGCTCCTGTCTGGAAAAAGCGGCTCTAAAGCCGGAAAATTAAATATAGGACACACGATATAGTAAGGAGGACTGCTAACCGAATTTTACGGGAATAGCAGCCCTTTTTGCGTCATTGTTTCGTTTTTTTCTTCCCAAACAGGGACAGCAGCTTTGATTTGCCACGCTGGCTTGCGGACACGGGCAGCAGTGGGGATTTTTTAAATACACGGGCAAGGGTGATGCGCTCATCTTCCGGAAGGCGCGTGTAATCTATGCCAAATACCCGGCAGATGGTAAACGCCCGTTTTTCCGGGGGAAGGGTTTTCTTTTGCCTGCATAGGAAAAAGAAGCCAGGTTCCCTACTCTCCGGCTTCCAGAAAAAACTGGAATTTTCGCATCTCTATAATTCATATTCTGAATGAATGTCTAACCCATTCTTTCGTATTTCATCCAATTGACCAGCACTTAACGTCCCTGCCCGATAAAGCAATAGGTACTCGTTTTCAATCGAACTATCAAATATCAGCAGGTCATCGGTATTGATTGTAACCTTAACTCCATTCTCATACAGTATTTTAATAGGATGGTCTCTATATCCGGTTGCATATCCAAGCATTACGTTACTGCTCGGGCAGACATTCAGTTGTATCCGATTATCTGCGAGAAATCGCATGACCTTCTCCGAGGCGGCTGCGTTTATCCCATGGTGAACTTCACTAAGCCCTAATACTTCAACTGCCCGCATTACATTCTCTGCTGGCCCGCTTTCACCCACATGCATTTTCTTGGTCAGATGATATTGCTCTGCTTTTCTATACAATGGCAAAAAAGCCTCAAATGGCTGCACATTCTCGCCACCGCATACATCAATCGACTTGAAAAAGCCGGTGGAAATATAACGCTCGATTTTTTCAGCTTCCTGTTCGACATTGCAAGCTGAAATATATGTAATCTCAGGTTCAAATACTGTATTGGGACAATATTTCAAATGAAAACTTCCGATAATGGATTTGAACGCATCCATCCCACCAATCAGATCAATTTCCGCAGCCCCAAAATTCATCGAAAGCCTCTTGATATTATTCCTCCTCGCTTCTGCAAAAGCGCCTTCCCATCTTATGAGCATCCCTCCAATATCTTTGCAGTATGGCTTGATAGTAACTGTAAACCATTCCTGCATTCCTCTAAGTCCGTCAAATCTGTCGGGCGGTTTTGGAAAACTGCGTTTCAGGTGTTCTTCCAACCAGGCTCTCCTGCATCCTTTGGTAGAATGATTGTGAATATCACTCTTTGGAACTTCCAGCAATTTGACTATATCATTCTCTAACAGACCCTCACAAAACAGGTTTTGCATATCATTGTTCCTTTCATATCTATCTTCACAAATTTAAATTGCCTTACTTAACTTCCAATTCTATCGCATTCAAACACACCAACAACCTCCGATTTGTTACTGCGTTCAGTTTATCACATTTATAGAACATTTACAAGATTCCGTGTATGAAAAAGCAAAAAGAATGAATTCTTCACTTGACAATGTGGCAAAGATATAGAATACAGTGAAAAATGAAATTTATATTACAGAGGAAGAAAGTAAAAAATGTCAAAAAGTTGCAGATGCATATGCAGAGGAACTTGAAAAGATGATATCATGCTCTTAAATGTTGGAAGATATGGTTTTGTGATGCTGCAATATTGCCGGCAGCCGATGGGGATTGACGCTGCGATGACTTTTACGGACAGCAGAGAAATGTTTCATTTTCTATGGGAAGAATGGTTTATCGCACAACTGCGGAAAAAGCAGCAATTGACAGAAATACATTTCGCTGATAGATAAATTGTGGTATGATGAATGAACACGGAATAAAAAACAGATAGAGGACTGATATCAATGAAAATCTATGTAGATGCGGACGCCTGCCCGGTCGTTGGTATGATTGAGAGGGTGACGAGAGGACATAACATTCCGGTGGTGCTTCTGTGCGACACAAACCATATACTGCATTCTGATTACAGCGAGATCAAAATAATTGGAGCAGGGGCGGATGCAGTTGATTTTGCTTTGGTTAATATGTGTGCGAAATACGATATTGTGGTGACGCAGGACTATGGGGTGGCAGCGATGGCGCTCGGAAGAGGAGCCTATGCGATTCATCAGTCAGGCAGGTGGTACACAGATGAAAATATTGACCAGATGCTGATGGAGAGACACCTGAACAAAAAGGCAAGGCGTGCTTCCGGCAAAAATCGCATAAAAGGCTCAAGAAAACGGACGCAGGAGGACAATATCAATTTCGGACAGTCCTTTGAAAAACTGATAAAGGCGGCAGTGCATGAAGAAAGTGTTCTGTCAAAGTGACACCATTTTCGGTCAGAAGCTGTGTTGCAATGACAGAAAATTTTGGCTTTAACAGTTTCTTGGCTATATGTGCGAGATATTGGAGGATGACTGTCCAGCCCCATGAAAAGCCGGGCGCGATGGCTGCGTGATAGCTGCCGCGCCCGGTTTTTCATGCGTCAACTTATTCAGACACACTCTAAGATAAGCAGCTGATATCTCTGCAGTTTGATATTATCATTCTGCAGAACAGGATTCTCATAATTGGACAGCAATACTTTTTTGATTGTTCCCAGTATCGGCAGGATTGTCTCTGTGGGTTTTGCGTTGTTGATAACCAAAACGCTCTTATCGTCCAGCCTGCGCTCGTATCCGATGACACCCGGCTCTGCTTCATAGACTGGGGTGAATTCGCCGTAAAGGAACAGTTCCTGAAATTCATCAGATTTTCTGAGGGATATCATTTTCTTGTAGAATGCATACAGGGAAGCAGGCTCTTTTTTCTGTGCGTCATAGTTTATCTGTCTGTAATTGGGATTGACCTGGAACCACGGCTCTGCGCTGGAAAATCCGGCGTATGGCCCGTCGTTCCACTGCATGGGCGTCCTTGCGTGCTCCCGTGTTTTCAGGTTAATCTGTGCGAGTGCTTCGGCCTTGGTCATTCCGTTTTGGAGATGCTCGGCATATTGGATAAATGTTGTGGGATCTGCAAATGCCTCGATGTTCTCTTTTGGGTAGTCCATCATGCCGATCGCTTGTCCCTGGTAAAGAAATACGATTCCGGGCAGGAAGAAATTGATGCCGCCCACCATGGACCTGCTGTAGAAATCAATCTCCTTTGCCGGAATCAACCGCTCTACAATGCGGGGGAGATCATGGTTCTCCAGATAATTGCAGAGCATTCCTTTTCCTTTTACAGTGTCCTGTCTTGCAAACAGACGTTTTTTCAGCGCATCGATCATTTCCACTGGTTTTTCTTTCCACTCTGCGGAATTGACATGGAACGTGGCGTGGCAAAAATCAAATATTGTGGAAAAATAACCGTTTTCGCCAATAAAATCCGGGAGGACATCAGCCGGAAGATCGTCGTCGACTTCACCGATTGTCATGGCATCATAGCGCTTGAAAGTAGTTTCCTGCAGTTCGCTCAGAAAAGTGCCAATCCCATCGACATTGCTGAAATAGGGAAAGCCGTTCACGTAACCATCCGCGCCGTCGGAAGGCAGATTCTGGTATGTGAAGTCCTTTTTCAAGTGGCTGATCGCATCGACGCGAAACCCCCTGATTCCCAGATCGAGCCATCTGTTTACCATGTCATAAATCTGCTGCCGCACAACAGGATTTTCCCAGTTGAGATCGGGCTGCCATTTCGTGAAGAGATGGAGATAGTAGAGATTGGTATCTTTGATCCGCTCCCATGCGCTGCCGCCGAAGATAGAGCGCCAGTTGTTGGGCTCCTTTCCGTCTTTTCCCTCCTGGATGATATAATATTTTCCGTATTCCCCGTCAGGGTCTTCCAGTGCTTTCTGAAACCATGGATGTTCTGAGGAGGTATGGTTCACGACCAGATCCATGAGGATCTTGATTCCGCGTTCTTCTGCCTTTGCAATCAGTTCCCGGAGATCATCCTTACATCCAAACATGGGATCAATCTCGTCGTAATCCGAGACATCATATCCGTGATCTTTCATCGGGGATTTGTTGACAGGGCAGAGCCAGATGACATTGATGCCCAGGTCGGCCAGGTCATCCAGATGTGCCGTGACGCCCTTCAGATCCCCGATACCGTCTCCGTTCGTATCCTGAAAGCTCTTGGGGTAGATTTGATACCCGATTGTGTTGTGCCACCATTTTTTTAACATGTTGTGTTCCTCCTCGTTTTGGAATTTATTTCTTATTTTGCTCTTTCATCTGTCGTTCCTGCGTCGGAATTGAAAAAGTAATCATCGTGCTCTCATTTAAAATACTGTTTATTTTAAGTCCGTACTCTTTCCCATAGGTCAGCAGCAGCCGTTCATGAACATTCTTGAGCCCATATCCGTCCGACTGGGTCTGTGTCAGCAGCGGAAGCTTCTCTGGTGGTATGCCAAGTCCGTTGTCCATGATAGTAAAGTGGATCAGGTCATTGACTTGCGTGACAGTGAGGAAAAGGACTCCGCGTCTGGTGCTGTTGGGCAGAATTCCATGCATGATTGCATTTTCCACCAGTGGCTGCAGTAATAGATTGGGAATCTCCCGCTCTGGCAGAGGCTCATCAATCTGATAAACGACATCAAATAAATTATCGTTTAAAATAAGCTGAATTTCAATATAGGATTTCACATTTTTTATCTCATTGGAGAGCATGGTTTCGGCTTTCCCCTTGTTTAAGGTAGTTCGGTAAAAGGTGGACAAAAGCTGCGCCATCTGACTAATCTCTTTCTGGCTGTTTACGAGGGCCTTGCTGTTTATGGCGGAGAGGCAGTTGTAGAGGAAGTGCGGATTGATCTGGGCCTGCAGCGCCATAAGCTGGGTTTCTTTCAAAGTGATCTTGTTTTTGTAGTCTTCCACTACCAGGCGATTGAGTTTCTGGATCATATACTGGAAACTGTTGGTCAGTTCGCCGATTTCGTCCGGACAGTCGTCGTGGATATGGACTGTCAAATCCCCCTCCTGTACTTTGTGCATTGCTAAAAGCAGCAGATTTACCTTCTGGGCAAAAAAGTTGGAAAGAAGACCGCTGACGGTATATATCAATATAAAGCATATGATAAGTATGATGAAAACAGTGACTGCCATCTTGTTTGCGGGCGCGGCCAGCAGGACAGAGGGTTTTTCCAGTGTAATCACCCAGCCGTTGCTGAGGGGACTGCTGATTTTTGCTGTCCAGCCATCGTCCGGATAACTCATATTGATAATTGAATCATCTGTGTAATCGTAAAAGGTTTCGTCGGTATCTGCAATCTGTAGATGATAGTCATTAGAGATATCAGTGAGCACACTAAATAATTTTTCAGGCCGCAGCCGGATACAAAGGCTGTGTCTGGAGAAGGAAGTGACATATTTGATATATGGATTGGGAACCTTTCGGAATACGCACAGATATCCGTCCTGATCCATGTGCCATACCGGTGCAGCAGTATCGTCCAGCGAGGCATACCAGCTTTCTGACTCCAGGTCAGAGATAGGGCGGAGCTGTTTGCCGTGATACAGGTCTGTGCGGTCTACATACAAGGTAATCTGGGCAATTTCGGGATATTGCACAGATATGTTGTCAAGCAGGACATCGTATTCATAGTTGAGCATTTCGAACTTTTCGATGATGCCTTGGTTTTCTTCCGAGGAGACATTGACAACAATTTCTGAGAGGGCAAGGTAAGTGACCAGATTTTCATAAAGCCGGACTTGGTAATCCAATGAGTTGTATGCCGTGTCTATAGCGGAGGAAAGCGCATCCTGTTCCTTGTCCAGCAAGAGGTTCCGCGTCTGATAGTAACAGAAGACTCCCAGTGTAATCAGCGGAATGACACCTGCCAGAATACAGGTTAAAATCAGTTTATTCCGGTATTTCAGGTTCAGATAGATGTTCAGCGGGTGCCTTGGCAAATGTTTCATAATGATTCCTCCTGCCGGTATTTTTCTGGTGATTTGCCAAAGTATTCTCGAAAACTCTGGCAGAAGTAAGAGTAGTTGGAATATCCTACGCTGGCGCCAATGTCAATCACCTTACGGTTTGAGGTGCGCAGAAGATCGCTGGCTTTTTCCATACGCACCTGACGGATGTACTGTGACAGACTTTTTCCGGTGCTTTTTTTAAAAAGTCTGCTCAGATAATCCGGGGTAAGATAGACCATGGAGGCAAGCATTTCCACAGAAAGATCGTGATTGTAATTCTTGTTGATGTAATCCTGTGTGGAGATAATTTCCCTGCGGATATCAATCGTGGATACAGTGTCATAGCTTTTTATGATCTTTTCTGCCATGGACTGGATCGTACCGATAATCTCCAGAATATCCTGCTGGATGTAGAGCTCTGTGATCAGAGTATCTAAGGATTCATCATTCTCATCTGTCAGGAATGGATACATCGTAGTGATCAGATTAGAGAAGACAAACTTCACAAAAATCTGGGACTGGTTTGCTGGTTTTCGGTATTTTTGAAAAAGCAGGTCCAGATTTTTTAGGAGACTGCCGCTGTCTTTATCATATAAATTCCGTTTGATCATGGACAGAAGCGTATTGTCATCCGGTTCTTCAGGAGTGTTGCCCGGCATATTTGTATAATCAAAAGAAAAAATACGGACCTCAGGATTCCAGAAACGCTGTTCCATCTGTTGTTCTGCGAAGGTGTAGGCATCTGGCAGATTGGAATAACCATTTACCGGATGGCTGACCGAGAGGTAACATTCTGTCTGGAAATTCTCTGTGATATAAGTGTGTAGTCCGCATCCGAAGCTGTGGGCGGCTTTATGTTCCCGGCGCAGAAAGAGCACTGCCTGTGTGGAGGATAGACTCAGCGTTTCCATGTCAGGCAGCATCTCACTGCGGAGCTTTTCGTAGAACACGGTATAGTTTCGCTCAAGAAAATGAGGCGGAAGCTCCAGCAGTATCACTTGATGAAATTCATCCAGCAGACGGATAATTTCTGGTGAGATCTCCGCCGGCAGAGTTCCGTTTATACAGCACTGCAGTGCATATTGAAGCATGTAGGACTGCTGTGTATCCTGGCGGAGCCTGGAGTCTCTCTCCTCCGTCAACAGATGAATTACGTCTTTTAAGGTTGCTTCCAGTTCCGTGGGCACTACAGGCTTTAGAATGTAGCTGACTGCGCCCAGTGTCATTGCGGTGCGCGCGTACTCAAATTCTGCATAACTGCTGAAAATGATCGTCTTGATTCCGGGAATTAGTTCGGAGGCCTGTCTCGCCAGTTCAAGACCAGAGGCAGCAGGCATCCTGATATCTGTGAACAGAATGTCAGCAGGCCACTCTTTTAAGAGTTTCAGGGCTGTGGAAGCGCTCTCAGCTTCTTTTAATTCCAACGGCAGACTGGAAGATTTTATCAGATAACTGATGCATTCCCGCTCTGTACTTTCATCATCTACAATAAGCATTTTGTACATATTTAACTCCTTTGTTCGTGAAAAAACATTCATGTTCTATAAAAACATACCATTATTTTTAATATTTTCAAACATTTTATATAAAAAAACCGAAAATCTGATATGTTTTTCGGAAATTTTATATTTGATAAGAACAAAAATTTTGTTATCGTTAAATTAACACAATACATGCATGTTTGTTACGTTTAAAAGCAATTAATTACAGTTAAAAATTACATAATTTGGAGGGAAAGAAATGAAAAGGAAAACTCTTGGCCTGATGCTGGCAACAGCAATGATCGTAACATGTGTGACCGGATGCGGTAAGTCAGACGAGGACTTCACAGCAAACATGAGCGATGATGAGAAAGCAGCGTGGGAGGCAGCCGCTAATGATCCTTATGGCAAATATCCTGAGCTGGTAACTTATACGACGGGGTATGTTCTGACTTCACAAGGAGCAGATACCTTATCCGGGACTTCGTATGAAAATGATACACAGACAGACAATGCCTATACAAGATATATCAGAAACCTGATCAATGTGCAGAATGAAAATACGTTTGAGGCGCAGGCCGGTGATGATTATGATCAGAAGGTCTCTCTTGCGATTGCTGCCCAGGATATACCGGACATTATGCATGTTGCGGATTATTCCACACTGGTGGAGCTTGTGGAAAATGACATGGTCGCCGATTTGACAGATATTTACAATAATCTGGCATGCGATACAGTCAAGTCATCTTATGAGAGCTATGGGGCGAATAATCCTCTGAATGCGGCAACCTTTGACGGCAAGATTATGGCAATTCCAAAGACACAGTTGAGTGACGGCCAGGACTTCTTGTGGCTGCGCAAAGACTGGCTGGATAACCTTGGATTGGAAGAGCCTTCCACAATGGATGAAGTTGCTGATGTACTCAGGGCTTTTATCGACAATGATCCTGATGGTAACGGTCAGGCGGATACAGTAGGACTTGCAGTGCTGCCGACTGTATATGGCGGCTATCCAAACAATCATTTCGGTGTGGATAACATTTTTACTGCATTTGACGCATATCCGGAGGTATGGATTAAGGACAGTGAAGGCAAGGCGGTATATGGATCGGTACAGCCTGAAATGAAAGATGCCCTGCAGCTTCTGGCTGACTGGTATAAGGAAGGTTTGATTGACAAGGAATTTACGACACGTACGACAGATGATATTGTTGCACTGATTTCCGGCGGACAGTGCGGTGCTTATATTGGTCCGTGGTGGTCTCCTTTTAATCCGGCACAGACAGCTTCCTATGCGAATAAGGATGCGGAATGGGTAAATGTGAGCGCACCGGTAGGTTCTGATGGGAAGATCAACGCGATCAACACAAAACCGTATGCTGGTTTCGTAGTGGTGAGAAAGGGTTATGAGCATCCTGAGATTGCTATGAAGATTGTGAACATTAACTCTGAGTATGCAAAACAGGATACGTCCGATGCGGCCAATGAAATTATGGAGAATCAGACGATTGCATACTTTAACTGGCCGCTGTACTGTCAGGTACAGCCTGGAAACAATGCAGAGATTATGACTGCCAATGTGAAAGCAGTTCTTGATGGCAGTGCTGATGTTTCCACACTGGATACAGAGGAGCTTGGTTATTATGAGGCAGCAGTCCGCTATCAGGATGCAGTGGCAGCAGGACAGAAAGCAGATTCCGCAGATTACTCCCAGTATATGTCCCGTCTGGTGGCAATCAATAAATTTGCAGAGGAGCCGGCGAACTTTATGACACCGTCCTATTTTGAGACATCTGAGACGATGAAAACCAAGTGGGCGTCTCTTGAGAAACTCGAACAGCAGACCATATTAAAGATTATTGTAGGAGAAGCAGATATGTCCTCTTTTGATGAGTTTGTGGCAAACTGGACTTCTGCGGGAGGTCAGACAATCACAGATGAGATCAATGAAGAACTCTCTGCAAAATAGTGATAGTGAAACAGTAGAAAAACATAAAGAAACATAGAAATGGAGGGGTTATATGAAGCAGGATAACAAAGCAATGACTGCCGGCGGGGGGAAAACACAGTTTGCAGGCAGGGAAAAGAGAATGTTTCATCTGATGATGATGCCTGGCATGATTATGCTGTTTCTGTTCGTTTTTGTACCACTGTTCGGTTCTTTGATGGCATTCCAGAATTATGTTCCGGCGAAGGGGATTTTTGGATCAAAATGGGTGGGATTAGAAAACTTTAAATTTATTTTCAGTCTTCCCGACAGCCGCCAGGTGTTTGTCAATACACTGGTGATTGCTTTTGCAAAGCTGATATTTAATATTATAGTTCCTGTTTTGTTCGCGATATTATTAAATGAGATTACTGTTGGCATCTGCAAGAAATTTTTCCAGACAGTTGTCTATCTGCCGCATTTTTTATCGTGGGTAGTGCTTGCAACGGTAGTTACCAACATGTTTTCTCTTTCCGGTCCCTTTAACGCTGTAGTTACGGCGCTTGGGGGCGACGCCATTCAGTTTTTGGCGGACAATAACTGGTTCCGTAAAGTAATCGTAGCGACGGACGTTTGGAAAGAGTTTGGTTATAATTCTGTTGTCTATCTGGCAGCCCTGACAGGTATTGACTTAGGGCTTTACGAAGCGGCGTCAATCGATGGAGCGAACCGTTTTGAGCAGACACTTCATATTACCCTGCCCAGTCTGATGCCGACCATTATACTGATGACTGCACTGAATCTTGGAAATATTCTGAATGCAGGATTTGATCAGATCTTTAATCTCTATAACCCGATCGTATATGAGACGGGCGATATCATTGATACATATGTTTACAGAATCGGTATGGTAGAGAGACAGTATAGTATCGGTACAGCAGTGGGATTGTTTAAGTCTGTTATCAGCTTCCTGTTGATCATGGGGGCGAATAAAGGGGCAAAGAAGCTTACTGGAAGCGGTATCTTTTAAGGGGGGATGAATTATGACGAAGAAAGTGAATTACAAAAGAGTGATCTCTCAGGTAATCGTGTGGATGGTAGTGATTATCCTTACTTTGAGTTGTCTGCTTCCTCTGATTAATATGCTGGCGATTTCCCTCAGCGGAAGCGATGCAGTTGCAGCAAATGAGGTTGGATTCATTCCAAAAGATTTCACGATTGTCACTTATAAGAAGTTGTTAGAAGACGGGCAGTTTTGGAAATCGTTCCTGATTTCCGTTGAGAGAGTGATTTTAGGACTGATTATTAATATGTTTTTTACGGTAAGTATGGCATACCCGCTTTCCAAAAGTAAGAAACGATTCCCGGCACGTGAGATTTACATTAAGTTTGTCATTTTTGCAATGCTGTTTTCAGGTGGAATTATCCCGCTGTTCATGGTGGTAAGTAATCTGCATCTGACAAACACCATCTGGGCGCTGGTACTTCCTGGAGCGGTGCCGGTATTCAATGTCATCCTTCTGATTAATTTCTTCAAGGGTGTGCCAGAGTCATTGGATGAGGCGGCCCGAATTGACGGGGCCAGCCCGATTGAGATACTGGTGAAAATTTATCTGCCAGTATCCCTTCCGGCATTGGCGACGGTGGCGCTGTTCTCGATCGTAAACCACTGGAATGACTATTTTTCCGGATTGATCTACATGAGTAAGTCGGCAATGTATCCTCTGCAGACGTATATCCAGCAGCTTACAGTGGATATCACACAGGTGACGGACGCAGAGCAGCTCAAGCAGATGGCATCCATGAATAATCGGACTTTCAATGCGACAAAAATCGTAGTGTCCACAATTCCATTGCTGATCATCTATCCATTCCTGCAGAAATATTTTGTTTCCGGTATGGTCATCGGTGCAGTAAAAGAATAATAAACTAGAAAACTGGAAATAAGAAAGGCTCCTACTATTGTGCAGGAGCCTTTTTCACAGCAAAGAACAAATGTAGAGGAGAAGGCGTGATATGTCAATTTCGGTAGAAAATAATGGCAGATTGTTTAATCTGCACACAAAGGACTGTACATATCAGATGTATGCAGATGAATATGGCGTTCTGCTGCATACGTATTATGGAAAGAAAATCGATGGGGAAAATCTTGCGGATTTGATTTTTCAGGCAGATGTCGGATTTTCGGGAAATCCGGAAGAGACGGTAGGGAATCGGGAGTATTCTCTGGATTGTCTTCCGCAGGAACTGCCTTCCGATGGAGTGGGCGATTACCGGGAGAGCTGCGTTTCCCTGCTGCATGAAGACGGCAGTATGGCGGCGGATTTTCGCTTTGAGAGCTATGAACTGTTTCCGTTGTCTTACACGGTGGAGGGGATGCCTGCGCTCTATGACAAGGAGGACGAAAAGGGAGAGACACTCGTGATCACGATGCGCGAGAAGGCTTCCGAAGTGGCGGTGCATTTATTTTACGGCGTATTTGAAAAGGAAAATATAATCACCAGGACAGTCCAGGTGGAAAATCGTGGCGAGAGTGAAGTTGTGCTTACCAAGTGTCTTTCCGGCTGTCTGGATTATCAGTTCGGAGAATATGACCTGATTACCTTTGCAGGCAGGCACACCATGGAGAGAATACCTGAGAGAAACCGGATACGGCGCACAAAACTGGAGGTGGGAAGCCTGCGGGGGACCTCCAGTCATCAATACAATCCATCCATGATTGTATGTGCACCGGAAACGACAGAGGACTTCGGGGATTGCTATGGCTTTTGTCTGGTGTACAGCGGCAACTTTACGGCCTGCGCCCAGAAGGATCAGAGAGGACAGACAAGGGTGCTGATGGGAATCCATCCGGAAAAGTTTTCCTTTCGTCTGGGAAAAGGGGAATACTTCGCCGCGCCGCAGCTGATTTTAAGCTATTCTGATTCAGGACTTTCCAGGTTGTCCCAGCAATACCATAAGATTCTGCGGGAGCATATGTGCCGGGGAAAGTATCAATATAGCAAACGCCCTGTACTACTGAATAACTGGGAAGCGACGTATTTTAATTTCAACAAAAAGAAGCTGGTTTCTCTTGCAGAGCAGGCAGCAAAGCTGGGGATTGAAATGTTAGTGCTGGATGACGGGTGGTTTGGCAAACGTGATGATGATAACAGTGGTCTGGGAGACTGGTATGTCAATGAGAAAAAGCTTGGAGGCAGCTTAAAAGAATTGGGAGACAGAATCCACAATCTGGGGATGAAATTTGGGTTATGGTTTGAGCCTGAGATGATTTCGGAGGACAGTGATCTCTACAGAACACATCCGGACTGGGCGTTGAGGATACCCGGCAGGGAGCCGAACAGGGGCAGGAATCAGCTGGTGCTGGATATGAGCCGTGAGGATGTGCGTAATTATCTATTCGAGAGGCTTGCCGATCTTCTGGAACATGCACCGATCGATTATGTAAAGTGGGATATGAACAGAAGTATATGTGATATTTACAGCTGTCAGTATGCCGGCAGCAGGAGTGGAGAAGTATATCACCGCTTTGTGTTGGGAGTCTATGATTTGATGGAGCGTCTGCTTCAAAGATTTCCCGATATTTTGCTGGAAGGCTGCAGCGGGGGCGGCGGACGTTTTGACGCGGCGATGCTGTACTATTCTCCGCAGATTTGGTGCAGTGACAATACAGATGCGGTGAATCGGTTGGAAATCCAGTATGGTACTTCTTTCTTTTATCCGGTGAGCAGTATGGGAGCCCATGTATCGGCTGTTCCAAATCATCAGACTGGAAGGGTTACATCGTTTCGCACAAGAGGTCATGTGGCGCTTTCGGGCAGTTTCGGGTATGAGCTGGACCTGAATAAGATGGCAGAGGAAGAGAAAGCGATGGTGAAGGAACAGATCGAAGATTTCCATAAATATTATTCCCTCACACATGAGGGGACGTATTACAGGCTGACCTCGCCAGGGGAGAGATTCTGCGCATGGGAGTTCGTGGACGAGGAGAGGAATCATGCATTACAGACACTGGTTATGACTTCTGCCGAGGGGAATCCGCTTCCAGTGCATACTGCTGTCAAGGGACTCTCTCCGGACAAATATTACTGCTGTTCGGTAAATGGTCAGGTTCACAGCGGAAGGACATGGATGGGCGCCGGGCTGACACTGCGTATGGTGCCAAAAGAGTATGAGAGTATTCTCATTGAATGGAATGTGGTAGAAAAATAATAGGAGAGAATGGTTATGGAAGCAATCGATAAAGCATGTACAGAGTCAGATACAACAGTAAAGTGGCAGTATAAACAGGATGGCGTTTTTGCGTTGTTGTGGGGGGATATGATTGTTTTGTCTGGTTATGCGAGAGCATATCATGTGGATGGCAGAATGATTGACACTCGAACCGCAGTACTGAAAAAGAGGGAAGAAACTGCGGATGAAAAGGGACAGATCCTTACGTTTGAGGCAGAAAACGGTTTGCGCCTGAACGAGTATTTGATGCTCTCAGAATCAGGGGTACCTGTGGTTTCCTGCAGTCTCTCCCAGCAGGACGGACAGGAGGTGGAGACGAACAGGCTTCTTCCGCTTGTCGCGGAGGGACTGGGGGAGAACGCCCCGAAAATATGGAAAAGTATCTGGAGTAAAATGTTATTGGTTCCTTATGACAACACGATGTGGTTGCGCTATGAGGCACAGCCGCTGCGCGCAGGGAGAAAGAGCTATGATTTGACAGTATTGTTTCAAGAGGATAGCAGGGAGGGATTGTTGATTGGGGCAGCAGATTTCTCTATCTGGAAAAATGCAATAATCTGTTCCGGGACAGAAGCAAAGAGTTTTTTGGTACAGAGCGGTATTGCGGACGAAGGAACCCATGATAGTGTCATGCACGGAAGTGTGGCAGGAAAAACGGTGGAATCCTCCCGCTTTTATGTTTTGTACGGTTCAGATTACAGAAGGCTCCTGGAAGCTTATGGTGATTTGCTGGAAACAGAGCAAAAGCATCTGACATGGACAGAGGGGGTGCCGTTTGGCTTTAACAGCTGGGCAGGGCTTGCATTTCGGCTAAATGCGGACAATTATCAGAAGACAGGAAAGTTTTTGCGGGAAGTTTTACAGCCTGCAGGATATGAAAACAACGGTTGTACTTATATGAATCTGGACGCGGGATGGAGCGTCATCTCTGAGGACAGGCTTGTCTCTTTAGTTGAGGAGATGCATGAAAACGGACAAAGGGCAGGTATTTATGATTCGCCGTTTGCTTTCTTTGGCAAAGATGCAAAGCAGGAGATTCCAGGTGCGCCAGGACATTGTTTTGAGGAAATATTGCTGATGGATTCCAACAATAAACCAGTCACGAAGGTCGACGGGGCGATTCCTTTTGATGTGACGCATCCGGTTTGGAGGCAGCAGATGGAATGGAAATTGTCACGTTTTGTGAAATGGGGCTTTGATTATGTGAAACTGGATTTCATGACACATGGCGGCATGGAAGGCTGCCATTATGACAAATCGGTTCGCACCGGCAGACAAGCGATTACAGCGGGATATACATTTATTGCGAAATATCTGTCACAGGAACGGATTGGAAAGCCGTTTTTTATCAGTCTTTCCATTGCGCCGCTGTTTCCCTGCGGTTTTGGGCATGCCAGACGATTTTCGTGTGATGCGTTTGGAACAAACGAGGATGTGGAATATGTGCTCAATGCCCAGACATATGCATGGTGGCAGAGCGGAAGGTTATATCAGTTTAATGACCCGGATCATATCTGTCTGCTGAAGGGTGTTTTTACAGACAGAGACAGCCAGGAAGGGGAAGCCAGAGCGCGGTATACATCGGCAGTTATTGCGGGGACGGTGATGATGCTCAGCGATGATTATGAGAGGCCGGAAGCGCGCAGGCGGGCAGAACTGCTGGCATCAAACCATGAAGTAAACGCATTGGCAGCATCAGGGGTATCTTTTTGTCCGGTGGAGGCAGCAGGCGCCTCCGCATCTGCAGTCTTTACAGCTGTGGTAGATGGGAAACAATGTCTGGCAGTGTTTCATTGGAAGGAGGACAGTGCAATCGTGCAAGTGGACTGCAGGCGTGCCGGGATCCGCCAGGGTGTGCGTTACCGCGAACTGTGGAGCGGCGGGCAGATGCAGGATGTGGACGGTGTGATCAGCTGGATGGCACAGGGATGTGATGCGATATTGTTAAAAGAGATTTAATGTTTACGGTTAGGAGCGAAGACATGAGTGAAGTATTAGTATTGCTGAACAGTATTGACAAGGTAAAAGAGTTTGTCTCGATTGTGACAAACTATGAGGAGGACATGGATTTGATCAGCGGAAGGAAAGTAATAGACGCCAAATCCATCATGGGTATTTTTTGCATCGAGCTGTCAAATCCAATTACGCTCAGAATCCATGGAAAAAACGAGAATGCGGAGGAGATTATGGATGCAATCGGAGCATATGTGGTAGTATAAATCCTTACTTTTCAGGATCACCAGGCAGCTCATGATAATGCGCCACAATGTCTTTCATAAAGATACTTTGCAGTATTCTTTTCCCTATTGGGCACAGGGGGGAGACTGATGGATACAAAGACACCGGAAAACGCACCCCGGATACCGGGCAGCCGGCCTTATAAAACGGCGGGGGCAGCAAGCCTGGTTCCGAAAGAAAAGGGAATGAGCTGTTTATGGGTAGCATTGGCGTTTCTTCCGGGATTGGCAGCAGATCACAGACTGTCTGAAAAACAGATTGAATACTATTTGAGCGGGAGCAGAAAAGAGCATGGCATTTGTTGTGCTCTTTTTTCTTTTTGGAAGTTTCTACAGATCCTTACGATTGCAGTTATCAGAATAATGTGCTATGGGAAGTTGAGGAAAGGTAGCATTAATATAAACAAAAATGATAAAAAAGTATTATAACCTATAAAATAGTGTTATAATAGTTAAAATGGATTCATCAGCTCAAAAGGCAGAACTATTGGAAGGAAGGGATACTTTACATTTTAGATTCGTTGTTCTTGTTTTACTTAAGATGGGGAGCGGTAAAGAGCTTTTCGGAAAACAGAAGAGAAACTTTTTTAGGGAAGGAGACCCGGTATGAACCTTACAAATTTTTTAAAACAGACAGATGCCCTTACGGCGCAATATTCTAAAGAGCAGCTCATCGCTTTTATTCATGATATTGGGAGGGGGTTCCCGGAGCATCGCAGGGAAGCGTTCCTGGAGATGCTGAAATCTGTCGGAAATAAAGCGGAAAAAGCATCACACAAAAAGGAGGCAAAAGAGATTGATTTCGATGAGATGTATCATCAAAGCAGAGAGAATTTAAAGCGTATTGGTTCGCAGGAAGTGACGATTACTGCAATACTGAATGAGGAATATGATGACTGGTATGACGACTGCGGCGAGGAATTTTATTATGAAGACAACAGCGGGATTTCAGATATGCTTGAGGAGGTCTGCAGTTTTGTGCATATCTGCATGGATATGGAGAGATACAGGGAAGGCTTTGAAGTTGGAAATCAAATGTTGACGATGGAAATTCTGTGCGAGAATGAGTATGGAGATGAGGAATTTTCACTTGGAGATATGGTGTACCATAAGCTTTTGAACTGCGACCTGAAACAGGCTATTCTTGATACAGTATACTGTGCATATCATGCAGTGCCGCCCGCCAGACGCCCGGAGACACTGTACGGAGTCATTGCCAATGCCAAAAAGAAGGAAATCACATTAGAGGCAATCATACAGCATGGAGATGAAGAACTGCCGGAACTTGAAGATTTCCTGCCGCTTTGGATTACCTGCCTGGGCGATAAGACAGGGCATGATGCGGACCGTCTTTTCCTGGAAGCCGTTGGCTTGTTAAATGATGTCTCTTTGGCGGTCCGGTATGCGGGAAAATATGCCGCTGTCCACCCGGGATTATATTTGAATATACTGGAAGATGGAAAATCTGCGACAGCAAAGGATATGATACCCATAGGAATAGAAGCGATGAAGACGATACCTAAGAAATATGTCATGCGCAGCGCAGTGGCATTGAAAACGGCTGATTATGTGATTGCGGCAGATGGGAAACAGTCTTTGCTTGGAGAGTGCTGTTTTGCCGCATATGAATCGGATACATCTGCCCTGAATTATCTCCGGGTGTTGTTAAATGGCTGCGAAAACGAAAACATAAGGGAAGAACTTCAAAAGGTCTTTGTGAAATTTTCAGTACAGAAAAGCGGCGATTCTTTTGGTACGTATGAAAGTAGTTCCTCACACTCTGAGAGGAGAGAAAACAGACCAGACAGCAATATGGTTTTACTGCTCAGATTTTTGGACGGACAGTTTGCGGACGTATTGGACAATGGGCTGAACAAACAGGAAGCTTTAGGCTGGACGGGCTCCTTCATGAAACAGGGAATTGCATTGTATCTGCTATATTTGTATGAGGGGAAATGGAACGGAAAGGGAATCGCCGCTATGGCAGAGATCGCAAAAAGTGCAATGAGATTTTCCGCAGAGGAATACCGGAAAGGCACCTGCGGGCTTGAGGGCATCGGCGAAAACGATCTGTTCTGCCAATTGTTTTTAAAATGGAAGTCTATGGTACATATGGAACCGGATGTCAGAAACTGTGCAGTAAAAAGAATCACAACATTGATTGAAAAGCGGACAGAAGCAATTATGGATGCAAACCGCAGAAACTATTACGGCGAATGTGCAGCGTATCTTGCCGCTCTGGGCGAGGTGAGGGAATCTGCGGGGGAGACGGGCGCAAAACAGGAACTTATGACATCGTACAGGGATAAGTATTCACGGAGAAGTGCATTCCGGGAAGAAATGAGAAGGTATGGCTGGATAGACACGAAGAGAAAATAGGAGTATCATGAAAGAACAGACTTGTTTCACAGCCAAGGAACATGGAAGGAAGGTTTGGGAGCATGAAAAATATAAAAACGAAACAGTATCAATTACTGTCGGATCATCAGACTGTATGGGATTTGCTGGTGGAAAATTACGCAGAAAACGGAGTGGGAGCTCCACTTTTTGAATATGCAGTCACGTCGACCTGGTTGGAGAAACGTCATCTCTACTTGAACAGAATCTGGTTTGACGGGAACAAGGCGGTAGGGTTTGTGTTTTATGAAGATCCGTGTACAGATATCTAATTTAGTCTGCGTCGCGGATATGAGGAGCTGGCGGATGAGATGATTGAATACGCCGGAAAATATATGCCGGGAAATGAAGCGGAAAAGACGCTGATGTTAAAGCCGGAGCAGAAGGCACTCATAGAAGCTGCCGGCAAAAGAGGGTATCGGCAGAGTTTTGTGAATGAAGAGTATGTCATTGATTTCGAAACAGCAGCATTAAATGATTCGCTGCCGGAGGGATTTCATTTTGTGGAGCCTGAACATGCGGATCCAGTGAAGCTTGCGCTCTGTACATGGAAAGGATTTGATCATGAGGACAAGGGACCTTTTGAGAATTGGGAAGCAGAAGATCCGGGAACGCCATGGAATCCGCAAAAAGCATATCTGGGTATTATCAGCGATGTCATGGCGCCGCCGCCCCACGCAACATATGGATACAATGTGATTATTGCAAATGAGCAGGAAGAATATGTGTGTTTCTCAGGAATGTGGTGGGTGCCGGAAAATAAGCTTGCTTATATGGAGCCGCTCTGTACCATTCCAGAATACCGCCGCAGGGGACTGGCTGCTGCAGCGCTTTCTGAGCATTACCGCAGAATGAAGGAGCTGGGCGCCGTATGTATGACTGGAGGCGGAAATGACTTTTACCGCAGAATTGGATACAATCGCAAGTCTTTAACATATGGATGGAAAAGACACGAGGCAGGGAGGGAATAGTAAGGATGAATACGGATGAGCATGTTTGCGGAGAAATCAGGCTTGTCGAGAATATCCTGCAGGCTGAGGATTTTGTAAGGCTGCGAGTTGAGACGGGCTTTGCCAGGATACCAGTGGAGCATGCCAGAAAGGCATTGCAAAATAGCTTAATCAATGTCTCTGCAGTCTGTCATAACGAACTTGTGGGGATGGGCAGACTTGTCGGAGACGGCGCGATGTACTGGTATCTTCAGGAAATCATCATTTTGCCCCAATTTCAGCGGAAAGGGATTGGAACGATGATTGTGAATCATTTGATTGACTACGCAAAAGCAAATTCTGCCACCGGAAACTTTACAACAATCGGTGGTGTTTCTGCGAAAGGGAAAGAACCATTTTATGAGAAAATGGGATTTGAGATCATCTCAAATGGAATGATAAAAATGATTGAAATCGAGTAAAAGAGAGGGGCATGAACTTACCGCCCCCTGACAAATAAAAGAAAAGGGACAGATCATGGTATTGCAGTCAGCCTGACCGTGGATTGGTGCCGAACTCCTTGCGGTACATACGGTAAAAGTGGGCGTAGTTGTTGAAGCCGGCGCTGGTGCTGGCTTCCAGCAGCGTCTTTCCCCTGCTGTGCAGTTCGCGCGCAAGCAGCAGCCTCTTGTAATTAATATAATGGTTGACAGTGTGGCCTGTGACTTTTTTAAAGATGCGGCACAGGTAATATTTATTGATATAAAATTCTGAGGACAGTTTGTCCAGCGTCAGGTTTGTGTCGAGATGTTCGTTAATATAACACAGGACATCATTGATATGCCGGTCTGCCGCGACCGGAGCGGTCAGCGGTTCCTGAATCTGATTCAGCAGGTACAGAAATTCCATGAGCACACATTTTGCAATGTCATAGGCGCCGTTCTTGATATACTGGTTCATCTTCATGAGCAGGTGATACATTTCCATGTCTACGATTCTCGCCGGAATCTGGCAGTCCATACCCAGCGATCTGTTCAGAAAGATATCTTCCAGCTCCCCGCAGTGGTTGTCCTCAAAAAATGTCAGGGGGATATGGAGGACGATACGGGTATATTTTTCTGAGGAGAGGAAATAGTTGTGGTGCATCTCCAGCGGGCGTGCGATATAGATATCATGTGGATGGGAGCGGTAGATGTTTCCCTCGATGTGAAATTCCGCATTGCCTGTCAGAAAAAGGATGATCTCATAGCGGTCATTGTGGTTGTGCAGCACAAATTCACTGTCATTCTGTGGCGTATTGTCTACTGTGTACACATAGTCGTAACCGTAGTGATGCTCACTGTCGTAAAAAGCATTGATAATCTCGTCTACCATTTTGAAAATCCCTCCTGTAATGATTATAAACTACAAAGTCAATATACGCAATGTTTTTGCCAGATTCTCAGGTCCCGGCGGCAAGGGGATGCGGGCCTGTATTTGAAATGAAATATCTTGAAGCTGGTATTTATTGGTGGATTGTGTTAGAATAAAAAACAGAGCGGTTGGGAATGAATGAGGGAAATACTGGGATAAATGGCGTGTTGAAAGAGAGGATCAGAAATGAAAATGCAGTACACAGAACGTAACAGAATGGATGCGAAATATCTCATATGTTTTTGGAGCATCTGGTTGGTGCAGATGGCGCTCTCTTTTTATTTCTGTACGCAGAAAATGGGCTTTCATGAGGATGAGTATTATACCTATTATTCCACGGCGCGAACGAATGGCTTCTATGTGAATGACGGGCAGTGGTTGGACCGGGAACAATATGAAAATGAGTTTGTTGTCCTTCCGGACCAGCGGTTTCAATATGGATTTGTGAAGCTGGTGCAGTCGTGGGATGTGCATCCGCCGATGTATTACTGGGTATTCCACACAGTGGCATCGCTTGTGCCAAATGTATTTTCCAAGTGGATCGGGCTGTCTGTGAATCTCTTTTTTCATGGGATCAATATCATTTTGCTATGCTGGCTGGCTTACGTGACGGGCGGCCGTGACAGGAAGTTGGCGCTGTTTGTCACGCTATTCTTTGGCCTGGGACCGGCGGCTATGAGCGGTGTAGTGTTTATCAGAATGTACGAAATGCTGACAACCTTTGTGCTGCTGTGCGCGATCCTGCATGTCAGGGTGGTGGAGGAGCGCGGGAATGGCGGGAATGCGAAGCTTCCGGTACGGACGTTTCTTGTTCCTATGATGGCAGTGACTTATATTGGTTTCCTGACACACTATTATTATTTCATTTTTTTGTTTTATCTGGCGCTTGCTTTTGTCATCTGGCTTTTATGGCGGGACAGGCATATCCGAAACTGTGTCAGATATGCAGTCAGCCAGGGAGCAGCGTTTGTGCTCGCCGTTCTGACGTATCCATCCTGTCTGGGACAGATGTTCAGGGGACAGCGCGGGGCGCAGGCGACAAAGAATTTTTTCGATCTTTCCAACACGATTGAGCGGATCCGTTTTTTCGGGGATTTGATGGATCGGTATGTGTTTGGCAAGTCTCTGCTGGCGCTGCTTGCGGTGGTTCTGCTGCTTGCGGTCATAGCAAAGCGCGGGGCAGAGAAGAGAGCCGGATATTTGATACTGCTTTTTGCGGGAGTGGGATATTTTTTGACAGTCTCCAAGACAGCACTGCTGCTGGGGGAAACCTCTAACCGTTATCAGCTGCCGGTTTATGGCGTTATCGTACTGCTTGTCTTTGCGGCGGTCAGGGGACTGTGGCATCAGATACTGCAGGCGGACGGCAAAAGCCTGTCAGGAGCGGCTGGGACTCTGCATAAGATCCGTTCTGCCTTGTGTGCCAGACGCAGAATATACGCGGAGAGCTGTCTGGCATTGATCTGTCTGGCAGTGTGTTTGTTCGGGGCATGGCGCGAGGAAGTAGTGTTTCTTTATCCGGAGGATCGCGGGCAGACTGCTTTTGCGCAGGAGTGTGCCGAAAAAGACATACCTGTAATTTATATATACCAGACAGGGGAGGAGTGGTGTGTCTGGGCTGTCACAAATGAGCTGCTTGAATATCCGCAGGTTTATTTTGCGGCGGCAGACAGTGCGGAATCAATTCTTGAGGAGCGGATTCGGAATGCCGGTTCTCTGGTGGTATATCTTGCGAGCGGTGCGGACGAAAGAAAGAACCTGCAAAGGGTTCTGGACGGTGCCCCGGCATTGGCAGACTGCCAGTGGAAGCGTGTGTTTGAGGAGAAATACTGCAATGTATATTACCTTCAGGGAGAACCGTAAATAATAGGGGAACTGGCGAGGAGTACACAAAAACCATACGTGCGCAGTCAACGCGTATGGCTTTTTGTTTTATATTCGTGCTTTTATAGTTATTATAGTTATCTGTAATCAGATTTGACTACGCATCAGATGCGTAGTCAATAAGAATGATAAGATATAGTTTTTGCAACTATGAAGAGATGGTATAGTCACGATAATTTTAATATAACCAAGATTTATGCCTTTTTCAAGAGACAGAATTGACCAGCGTCATGTGACGCGTTGTCCCGGTTACTACGAACGGTTCCCAGGTCGTGAGTGGTAACGGATAAAAGGGATGGAAACCGGCTGCTTCTAAAAAAGAACATTGCAAGTCGCGTATAATTGCTTTATAATATTCGTGTGCCGCAATGGGCATTCTTATGACAGAGGTAGTTGTGCGCCGCTTGTAAGCATCGGAATAAATGGTGACTGGTGGCAGGAGGGAAGGGAGACAGGTATGCAGCAGGGGATTGTGGTTTTTGCGTTGATCCTGATATTTGCACTGGCATCAGCGTTTGTGTGGATGGTATTCAGCCATGACCGGATGCGGTTTATCAGAGCGGCTTTTTTATTTTTTAATGGAATCTATTTTGTGCTCTCAATTGTAAAGAGTCTGCTGGGCAGTTCCGAGAATACACTGTTCGAGAGTTTCTGGGATGCGGAAATGCAGACATATATTCATTACAGTGTGCCGATCGGCGTGCTCTGTCTTGTGACACTTGTACTGCTGTTGAAGGTGAAGTGGTTTTCGGACAAACAAATCATTGACACATTTTGCGCAGTGATGTTTCCGGGAACGATGCTGAGCTTTCTGATATGTGGCAGAATTAGCAACCGGCTCTATTGTGTTGTGTTCGCAGTCTGCGCATGTCTGGCGCTTGCGGCTAAAATTACTGACAGAAAAGCGTCTGTGTATTATCAGAAAACGGAACTTTGGAAAGCCGTCCGCGCTGCGGCTCCGTATGTCGGCGCATGGGTGGTGATGCACTGTGTCTTTCTGCCAAATGAACTGTATATCAGCAATCCGGGAGAATTTACGGGAAGTTATGGCCCTTTGCTGGCGATCACGCTCTGCGGTGCCCTTTTGACAGTTATTTTGCTGATTCTCGGGGAAGTGTTTTTGCTTCCAAAGGCAATGATGCATTATATGAACCTCTTTATAATGGAAATAACGCTTCTGGGTTATATACAGAATATGTTCCTGAATGGCAAAATGGAGATTCTTGACGGGGACGAGCAGGTGTGGACCGCCACACAGCAGATTACGAACATTGTCCTGTGGTTTATTGTGATTGCGGCCCTGATGGTGCTCTGCACCAAAAAGAAGGCGGTTGTCAAAATCGGCAGGGCGGCATGTATTTACATCATATTGATTCAGACAGTGACGCTTGGGTATCTGATCATAACAACAGACCTTGGCGGTTACAGGCAGTCGGGGGAGCTGACGATTCAAAATTCGCTTGAAGTGGCGGAGGGACAGAATGTTCTGGTGTTTGTTCTGGACCGTCTGGACAGCAGCTGGATGGAAACGGTGTACGAGGAGGACACAGGTTTCTGTGAGCCGCTGGCAGATTTTATTTTCTACCGCAATGCCACATCACAGTTTGCAAATACAGGACCGGGGATACCGTATTTGCTCACGGCGACAGCGTGGAAGGAAGCGTACGGGACAGACTATGGAGTGTACGCGTATCAGGACAGCACTCTTTTGCAGGATATCCGGCAGCAGGGATTTGACCTTGGAATCTATACAGACGCGGACTATGTGTCAGGTCAGTTGTATGATATGATTTCTAATTACAGCGCTGCAGTCGGGAAAAACTATGATATCGGTGCGACAATGTACACGATGTGGAAGTGCGCCATGTACCAGACGACCCCCTTTATATTGAAAAACAGATATTCTTATTATTCTGATGATATTGCGGAAATCGTAAAGGCACCGCAGGTGTGGGATACAGAGAATGACTTTCCGTTTTGGGAGAGACTGCGGACAGGGGGACTGACGGTATCGGATGACTATGCAGAGGCATTCCGGTTCTATCATATGCACGGGGCACATGAACCATATACCTTTTCGGAGGATATGAAATATGATAAGACAGGAAGGGAATCAGATCTTTATGCGCAGATTCGCGGAAGTCTGAAGATTGTGTACGCATATATGGAGCAGCTCAGGGCTTTGGGGAAATACGATGATGCCACAATTATTATCACAGCTGATCACGGACAGCAGACGGATTTTATCGAGGAAACGGGAAAACCGCAGAAAGTGTCGTCGCCCGTTATCATGATCAAGGAGCCGCATCAGACGGGCTCACAGCTGCAGATCAGCGATGTACCTGTCTCACAGGCCGAGATGCTGGCCTCCATGGTCAGGACGATGGGGATGGACCATCAACAGTACGGAGTGACACTCGATGAGGCAGTGAATGACCCGGAGAAGGAACGGACATTTTTGAAGCTTTATCCTGAGTTTGTCAAGTACACGATTGTCGGTGATGTGTCGGATATCGATAACTGGAAAGGCGAAATGCTGCAGGAATAGTGAAAGGACTATAATCTTATGGTAGAAGACAGATTGGCGGGAGCAGTTCGGACAGAGTTTGAAAAGAAGCGCATTCTGGTGCTTGGGGACCTGATGGTAGACGAATACATTCTGGGAAAGGTAGGAAGAATATCACCAGAGGCGCCTGTACCAGTTCTGAATTACAGAGGAACAGAGCGGAGTGCGGGCGGAGCATCCAATGTGGCGCTGAATATGCATGCCATGGGAGGAAAGCTCTCCATGGCAGGTGTTGCGGGTCTGGATGACGGCGGGATATGGCTGCGGGAATTTCTGAGAGCTGCATCGATCGATACGGAGGGCATTGTGGCGGAGGAAAACCGCATGACAACGGTAAAGACGCGCTTTGCGACCAAAGTACAGCAGCTTCTGCGTGTAGACCGGGAGGACAGCAGTCCGATACAGGAGATTACCCAGACAAGAATGCTTGATTACATGATGAGACATATCTCGGAGTGGGATGCAGTAGTGCTTTCGGACTACTGCAAAGGTGTGTTCGAAAATCCGGATTTTGTGCGGAAAATAATCCGCATGTGCAATGAAAACCATGTCATCGTGACGATTGATTCCAAGAGCCGCCATATTGAAGCTTTTGAGAATGCGGATTTCGTGAAGCCGAATAACTTGGAGCTGGAGAATGCGGTCAATATCGAGATCAATGATACGGAGTCCCTGGACAGGGCTGGCAAGGCCTATCTGGAGCGTTCTAAGGCTAAGAGCATTATCGTGACAAGGGGGGCTGATGGAATCTCGATCTTTGAGCGCGGAAGCGGGAGGAGAGATTACGCGTCAAAGGCTGTGCAGGTGTTTGATGTGACAGGTGCAGGGGATACGGTGATCAGCACGATCACGCTGGGGCTTGCCAGCGGACTTGCGCTCGATGATGCGGTGGTTCTTGCAAATATAGCGGCGGGTGTTGTCATAGGGAAACGGGGTACTGCCGTTGTTACAAAGGAAGAACTTTTGGAGAGGTTGTATGAAAAGTAGGACGAAAAACAAGATCATATCATTGGCGGAACTGGAAAGAGAAATAAAGCGTGCAAAGCAGCAGGGAAAGACAGTCGTGTCTACGAGCGGATGCTTTGACATCCTTCATGCAGGTCATGTGACGTATCTGGAGGAGGCGAAGACAAATGGAGATCTTCTGGTCGTGCTGCTCAACTCGGACAGCTCTGTCAGAACATTAAAGGGCAGTTCCAGACCGATTGTCCCCGAGGAGGAGCGCGCAGTTGTGATTGCCGGACTGGCGAGTGTCGATTATGTATGTATCTTTTCGGACAGGACACCTTGCGGCATTATTGACAGAATACAACCGGATATTGTCATCAAGGGCGGTGACTATGCGGGAAAGCAGATTCCGGAGATGGACAGCGTGGCAGCATATGGCGGCAGGGTAGCGTATGTCAATGTCGTCGACGGATGTTCGACTACAAATATTGTTGAGAAAATAAGGAACTACGGGCAGTAAGGAACTGTATGCAGTTCCAGGGAAAAACGATGGAGGAGTCATTATGAGCATTATTGTAACTGGCGGGGCAGGTTTTATCGGAAGCTGTATCGTGCGGGAACTCAATGACCGCGGAGTGGAGGATATCATTGTTGTAGATCATATCGCAGAGACCGATAAGTGGATGAATCTTAGAAACAAGAAGTACACAAAATATATTAACCGCGATGAATTTCCGGGAGAGCTTGCGTCGTATGCAGGCAAAGTCTCCCATGTGATACACATGGGGGCGTGTTCCTCGACGACGGAGCGCAATTTTGATTTCCTGTACAAAAATAATCTGGAGTTCACACAGATGCTCTGGAAATTCTGTGTGGAGAACCGAATCAGCTTTATCTATGCCAGCAGTGCTGCCACGTACGGGGACGGATCGCAGGGTTTTGATGACAGGGAGGATATCGGCAGGCTGCGGCCGCTGAACGGATATGGATACTCCAAACAGCTTTTTGACTTGTGGGCGGAAAGACAGGAGCTGAGACCGGGACAGTATGTCGGATTCAAGTTCTTCAATGTCTATGGACCGAACGAGTATTTCAAGGGCAGCATGGCTAGCGTGATCTTCCACGCTTTTAACAAGATTACACAGACGGGTGAGATGGGATTGTTCAAGTCGTACAAGGAAGGGTACGCAGATGGCGGACAGCTTCGGGATTTTGTGTATGTCAAGGATATCTGCAGGGTGATTTTGTTCATGATTGATCATCCTGAGATCAGCGGGCTGTTCAATCTCGGAACGGGAACGGCGAGGAGCTTTTATGACCTGGCAGCGGCGACCTTCCACGCGATGGGAATGGAACCCAATATCAAGTATATTGAAATGCCTGAGACTCTCCGCCCGAAATATCAGTATTATACGCAGGCGTCGATGGACAAGCTGCGCAGTGCGGGCTATCAGGCACCGTTTACGTCTCTCGAGGATGGTGCGCGCGACTATGTCTGCAATTATCTGGCAAAGGGATATGAGATTTATTAGGCTGGGGGAGAAAGAGGATGCTGGAATATATCAGAGCAAATATTGAGGAGAGCATCGCCGCAAAAGAAAAGCTTTTGCGCGATGAGGCGCTGCTTGGAACCGTTGAGAAGGTGGCACGGCTGTGTGTTGATGCGTATCAGCGGGGAAATAAGCTCCTGATCTGCGGGAATGGCGGCAGTGCGTCCGATGCGCTGCACATGGCAGGCGAGCTTGTGGGACGCTATCAGATGGAACGCAGGGGAGTTTCCGCCATTGTATTGAATGCGAATGCAGCTGTGATGACTGCGATATCAAATGATTATGACTACGAGAGCGTCTTTTCCAGGCAGGTTGCGGCGCTGGGAAAGGAAGGCGACGTGCTGTTTGGCATATCGACCAGCGGGAATTCCGCAAATGTCGTAAAGGCGATGCAGGAGGCAGGAAAGCGGCACATCAGCACAGTGGGACTGACAGGCAGGACCGGAGGGCGGATGCGGTCATGTGCGGATTATCTGTTTCATGTGCCTTCGGACAATACGCCGAGGATTCAGGAGATGCATATTTTATTGATTCATACGATCTGCGGATTGATTGAGAATGGTCTGTGCGAGCAGGGATTTTGGGCGGAGGAGCAGGATTGATATGGCGTGGCGCGACACATGGGAGAAAGCCAGTCGGTGGATGAATATATGGATGTCACAGTTTCGGATTGTGTTTCTAAAAAACCGGAGGCCAGCCGGCCAGGGAGTCAACGGGATAGCAGTGATCAAAATAGATGCGATCGGAGATTTTCTGATATGGCTTGACAGTGCATCACAGTACAGAAAGCTTTATCCGGAACAGGAGATCACGTTGGTGTGCAACACGGCATGTGCTGAGATTGCCGGAAAGACAGGTTTTTTTGATGCGGTGATTCCGGTACAGAGCAGGAGATTTGAATCGGATAACAGATATAAGAAGGAAATATGGGACAGTTTTCGGGATAAACATTATCATACACTGCTGCAGACCGCCTATTCGCGCACCATTGATATGGACCTGCTTGCCATGAACATTCCGGCGGAGGAGAAAATTGCCTTTGTGGCGGATGAGTCGAGGGTGAATCTGAGCCGGTACATGGCTTTGCGAAGTATCCGCAAAAAACTGGACGATGTCTACGACCGGCTGATTCCGTCAGGAGGGGAAGACCTGATGGAGCTCGAGCGGAATGCAGTGTTTATCAGAGGACTGGGGCAGGACTTTCAGGCGGGATATCCGTCGCTTCCGCAGATGCAGGTACAGCAGGGGGTGATACCGCCAAGACCGTATGTGGTCATTTTCCCCGGGGCGAGCTCAGGTAAGAAAATGTGGCCGATTGAACGGTATGCAAAGGTCGGAGCGTATATTGTCTCGGAAAAAGGAATGGATGTCTATCTGTGCGGAGGAGCGAATGAGGCGTATCTGTACAGACAGTTTGTGGATGTTCTCGAGGCTGCTCGAGGGCGTGACATGGAGCGGTACAGGGACAGGGTGCACGATCTGTTCGGAAAGACGACGCTTCCGGAACTTGCTGAGATTATCCGGAATGCAGATTTATTTGTCGGAAATGATACGAGCGGGATTCATTTTGCGGCCGCGGTGAACACAAGGGGAATCTGCATTTTTGGCGAGTTTGCGTACGGGAGATTTCTGCCGTACCGCTGTGAGCGCAGCTGCGAGGATCATGAGCCTGTTATCGTGTGCAGCGCACAGAAGGACTGTGCGGGGTGCGCATACGGGACGATCACAGCGGAATGTAAGGAGCATCTGCTCAGGACTGGAAGATATCAGTGCATGGACGAGGTGAGTGTGGAGCAGGTGTTGAGGGAGATTTGAGTGAGGAGATATGGAGAGAGCAATTTTTCTGGACAGGGATGGAACAATCAATGTGGATGTGGATTATCTGCACGAACCGGACAAACTGGTGTTTATAGACGGGACGGTCGGGGCCCTTGCCCTGCTGAAGGAGCACGGATACAAACTGATCGTGATATCCAATCAGTCCGGCATCGGCAGAGGGTACTTCGGTGCGCAGGATGTGGAGCAGCTGCATGCGTATATGAATCGTATTCTGCAGGAGCACAACGCTGCGATTGACGCGTTTTATTACTGTCCGCATGTGGAGCAGGACAGATGCACATGCCGAAAGCCGCAGACCGGTCTGATTGACCGCGCCGCGGCGGAGTGGGACATTGACCTTGCGCGCTCCTATATGGTCGGCGATAAAGAGGCGGATGTCATGACGGCAGTCAACGCGGGATGCAAGTATGGGCTGCTTTTGAGCGGACATGCGGTATCCAGTGCACTGCAGGAAAAATACAGGGATCATTTGTACCGGAATCTGTGGGATTTTGCGCGGCAGATATGTATGGAAGAGGTGGAGTAACGATGCGCGATCAACAAGCGAACGACAGGATATTGTATGGAATGGCGGCTCTGGCTGGCGCTGTGGCATTTGTAATGATCTATGGCATCAATGTTTTAAACCCTGTCTATGATGACTGGCTTTTAGGGCAGGGGGATCTGACGCAGCACTATCTTGGCTGGTGTTTTTTTCGGCGCGGACACTGGACATTTCCGATCGGACTTACGGACAATCTGGCATATCCGTCATATACTTCGGTGATATTTACAGACTCGATACCGCTGTTGGCAGTGTTTTTTAAAGTTTTGTCACCTGTTTTGCCGGAAACATTTCAGTATTTTGGCTGGTGGGGGATTGTGAGCTTTGCTCTGCAGGGTTTTTTGGCAGCCAGAATACTGCGGGAATTTTCGATTGGAAGACTGCAGGTGCTGATCGGCAGTATTTATTTCATCGTATCGCCTATTGTGATTGAGAGGATGTTCCGTCATACTGCCCTGGGAGGACACTGGTTGATTCTTCTGGCAGTTTATCTGTTTATCAGACACAGGAAGGATTACCAGAATACAAGGAAAGCGGTGCTGTGCTGGGGAATTGTGGGAGTGCTGGTCGCAGGAGTTCATCTGTATTATCTGCCAATGTGCGGCGCCTTTCTGTGCGGATATATTTTATGCAGTTTCCTGAGAGAGAAGGCAGTCTGCTGGAAGCGCCTGCTTCCCGGGGTGTCCTTTGCGGGAGCGCTTCTGGCAGTCACTTATCTGCTGGGAGGTTTTTCGACACGCGCTTCGGCGGAGAGTGAAGGGCTTGGTGAGTGCAGCTTCAACCTGAACGGTTTTTTTAACGAAAAGGGATATTCTCGTTTTCTGGATGCACTTCCCATGTACCATGAGTCCCAGTACGAGGGGTTTGCCTATCTTGGAATCGGGATTTTTGTGCTCATGGCAGTTGCGGGTGTTTATATTGCTCTGGAGCTGGTCAGGAGTCGCGGCGGTTGTGTCCGGAGACATTGGGCGGGCATCGTGACGGGAGTTCTTGTCGCTGTCGGGCTGATCATGTTTGCGGCATCGCCGGTTGTGACATGGAATGACAAACTGCTTATTGTGCTGACGGACAGCAGTACATTGACACATTACTGGAGTATTTTTCGTTCCTCCGGAAGGATTGTGTGGCCGGTATGTTATCTCATTTATATGGTTGTCATCGTCTGCAATGCAAAAATGTGGGATGGTCTGATTGTCAACAGGAAGATGTCCGCTGTGATATCGGCCGGGGTGCTGGCGGTGTGCTGCTTCCTGCAGATCTTTGATATCAGCGGAAAGCTGACAGAGCAGAGAGAGCGGTTTGCGCCGAAAGGCGATTACGTGTCCACGCTTCAGGATGCAGCGTGGGATGAGCTTGCCGGGAAGGAGGGACTTGCGCATTTTGTGTGGGTATCCAACAGCTATGAAAACAGGCAGATACTGGAAATGTCAAAGTGGGCTTACGACAATATGCTCACGATGAATATCTTCTATTTTGCAAGGGGACTGAGTGTGATCGAGGACACACAGTACAGTCTGCAGCATCCAGATGACTCGTATGTTTTTGTCTTTAAGCCGGAAGAGCTGCCGGATTATCTGGATTGCGGACTGAACTTTTATGAGGCGGACGGGTATGTGATCGGCACGACGTTTGCGCTGGAACAGGAGAGATATAATTTTGATGAGTTTTGATTTGCTGGCACAGTTAATAAAAAGGATTCCAAGGCATATACGGATTTGTCTGGTATCGGGGATTGTGATCGGATGGCTTACACATTTTTATATGTTAACGCATAAATTTCTCAACTGGGATGATGCTAATAACATGGGGAATTTTGGAAGCGGCGATTATCTCGGGAGATGGTTCTTAAAGTATATCCATCCCCTTGGAGGGAAATACAGTGTTCCTGCGGTGCATGGATTTTTGCTGATACTGTGTATTGCAGTATCGGCCTGTCTGATTCTGGAAATCCTGCAGATAAAAAGTACCACGGGGGCGGTTTTGACAGCGGCTGTTCTGGAGACGTTTCCGAGTGTGGTGAGCACTATGACATTTATGTTCATGGCGCACACGTCTGGTATCGGTATTCTCATGGTCACGCTTGCAGTGTATCTCCTGCGGAAATACCGGTATGGCTGGCTTCCCTGCACGATACTTCTGATCTGTGCGCTCGGGACCTACCAGAGTTATGTCAGTTTCGCAATAACGCTGATGCTGCTTGGCATGATCGCGGATATTTTTCACGGGAAACAGTTTCCAGAAATATTGAAAAAAGGGATTGTGTGCGTATTGGTGCTCGGGGCAGGGGTGCTGATCTACATGAAGCTGTCGCATGTGATCTATCCCAATCTGGACAATGAGACATACGGCGGCGTGGGAAATATGGGGCAGATTGCCGTCAGCGAGATCCCGATACTGGTCGGGAGGTGCTATAAGCGGTTTCTCGAATATTTCCTGTGGAAACCGTTCGCGTTTGTGAGCGGCACGGCACAGGCTGCAAACGTCATTACATGCGTGCTTGCGGCAGCACTTTTTCTCTACCTTGTGCTTGCGCGGAAAATGTACAGGGATCTTTTGACGTTTCTGATGCTGCTCCTGCTGTGCGCTTTTGTTCCGCTGGCAGCGGCGTTTGTGTATTTCATGGCGCCGGAGGCAACGTATTCGATGCTGATGCTGTACGCGTACGCACTGATTTATGTGACTGTGCTGGCGCTTCTTGAGTACTGCATGGAGGACTGGCATATCAGGCCGGTGTCCGTGAGATGGAGAAATGGATTGCGGTATGCGGCAGTCCTTGCGGTGGTGTCTGTGATATTTGTGAGCAGTTACACCGATTACCTTTTGGCAAACCGCGCATATTTGAGGACGAATTTTGCGACAGAGCGGGTACAGCAGTATTTCAACAGAGTGATCGCTATGGTTGAGACTGCCGAAGGGTATGAGAACGGCGATCGCATTGAGATTCTCGGGGAGTTTTATTACAGGGATAATCCGAGCACTGTTGAGGTTGACATTCTGGACGCTGAGGACCTCCGGGAGCTGGACGGGGTGGCGCTTGAGAATGGTCTGATCACGACGAGTGTGAGGGATAATTTTATCAAGATGTTTGTCGGTTATGACATGGCGGATCTCGGATTTTCCGAGAAGGAGGCCATTATGGAGACTGAGGAGTATAAGAACATGGCCGTGTATCCGAAGGAAGGCTGTGTGCAGAAGATTCAGGATATCTGGGTTGTCAAGATGTGCGAATAAATTTTGGACGGGGAAATGAATGAAAACGAAGATGAAGGAACTCACAGTATTATTTTTGGCAGTTTGTTCGACGATCGCGCTGTTTGCAGACGTGGAATCCACAGGAAATCTGTCGATGGCGCTCAACGGGGACGGGATTCCGCAGCTGATCGCACTGGTGGTCATAGTCTGGGTATACTGGCGCATCTGGGTCAAAGAGGACTTGCAGTTATCTCAAAAGCGGAGGGATCGGACTGGGTATGCAGTGACAGCTCTTTTATTTACGCTGGCTATGATTATCGGAAAGGCGCAGAATGCAGATCCCGCGCTGAAGTATCCGCTGCTGGCGGTTCTGCTGCTGATTGGGTATATGCCACTATTTTATACGGCAGTGTCTCTTCTCGGCAATCAGATTACCAGGATGGTGGAACGGCATGAAGGGACTGATACCGTGTCCGGAGTGACCAGATGGCTGTTTGAGGATCATGTGATACCGGGCGTGATGCTTGTGGTATTTCTTTGCAGGCTGCCATATCTGATTGCGTTTTATCCATGTTCTATGTCTTGGGACGGCGGGGCACAGATTTGTGCTTTTTACGGAATTGAGACTTTTTCCAATCATCATCCGCCGCTGCTCGGATTTGTCTATGGAGCGGTTGCATTTTATGCGCAGGAGTGGGGGATTCCTAATCTTGGGATGTTTCTCATTCCATTGGGACAGACCTGCCTGTCGGCCTTTGCGGTGGCGAGTGTATGTCTGTTGCTGAAAGAGTTGAAGGTTCCTTACTGGATTCGGTGGGCAGGGCTCGCTTACTACGGGCTGTTTACCGTGTGGTGCATTTTTGACGTTACAGTGATAAAGGATTCCATATACTGGCCGCTTTCTCTTCTCTACGCAGTGGAGATGGCATGGTGCATTGTCAGGCAGGAGGAATTTTTTGCGAAAAAGCGGCATCTTCTTCGGATGCTTTTGTACGGAGTACTGATGTCGCAGACGAGAAACAACGGGATTTTTATTCTGCTGTTTGCTGTTCCGTTCCTGTTCTTTATGACACCGGGGAAGAAAAAGGGAGTGTACCTTGGTTCGGCAACTGCAATGTTTGCGATTATTTATCTGTTAAATAATGTGCTGTATCCGTCGCTTGGCGTGGTGTCGCTGCAGGAGAAAGAAGATACTTACTGTATACTTTTTCAGCAGACTGCAAAGTACGGTCAGGATTACCCAGAGGATGTGACGGAGGAAGAGCGTGCATTTCTGAATCAGATGTTTGACTATGAGGAGTTGGTGCAGGTCTACAATCCACAGCTTGCAGACTGGGTGAAAAACTGTCTGAAAATCTGTGAGGCAACGTCGGCGGATGGGACAAATGCCGAGTTTGCCCAGATCAGAGATGAATATTTTAAAGTGTGGTTTGCGCAGTTCCGGCGGCATCCGCTGTCCTACATCAACACGTTTCTTGAATGCTCGTACGGCTACTATTACCCGGAAGCGAAGCCGTATAAGGAGGGGAACGGATTTTACGAGATGGACAGGAATATGTTTACCGAGGGGATGCATCCCGCCCGCCAGATAGAGGCGCTCGCACCATTTCGTTTTCTGCTGGAACAGATCGGTAAGTTTGAGTATCTGCCGGGAATCGGTCTGCTGTACCGCTGCGGTTTTTACACATGGTGCGTTGTGTTTGCGGTGGGATATCTGCTGACCAGAAAGAGATACCGGGAGGCCGTGACTGCACTTCCGGCGATTGTGAATATTCTGGTCTGCCTGATCTCTCCGGTCAACACATGTATTCGCTATGCGATGCCGGCAATGTGTCTGGTTCCTGTGCTCTGCGCAGTGATATTTCAAAAGGAGCAGGTAAAATGACGTTGCCAAGAAATCGGATATGGTTTACAATCAATATAAAAAGGCGGATAACGGGAGTAGGAATAAATGGAAGGATATGACAGAGGTGGAGAACAGTAGACAAAAAGGGATCCTCTACATTGTGGTTCCCTGCTACAATGAAGAGGAAGCTCTGGAAACATCGGCCGGAAAGCTTTTGGACAAACTCCATGAGCTGAAGGAGCGGGAGATAATATCTGGTGAGAGCAGGATTGTGTTTGTGGACGACGGCTCCAGGGACAGGACCTGGGAGCTCATAAAAGCGCTGTATGAGAGGAACGAGGAGATCAAAGGTCTTCGGTTTGCACACAACAGGGGACATCAGAATGCGATTCTGGCGGGGATGTTATACTCCAGGAAGCATTGTGACTATACGATCACCATAGATGCCGACCTGCAGCAGGACATCAACGCGATGGAAAACTTTATCGGCGAGTATGTAAACGGAAGTGAGATTGTATTTGGCGTGCGCAACTCCAGAAATACGGACGGTTTTTTCAAGAAGTTTTCGGCGACATTGTTCTATAAGACGATGCGGCTCATGGGCTGCGATATCTATGAGAACTCGGCGGACTACAGGCTTATGAGCGCCAAGGCGTTGGAAGCCCTGGCTGAATACGATGAGGTCAATCTGTTCCTGAGGGGCATTATACCAGATATCGGGTTAAAGTCCTCGGTGGTGTATTTTGATGTCTTTCCACGCATGCAGGGAACGTCAAAATATTCGCTGACCAAGATGTTCACGCTTGCGGCGGACGGCATCACTTCATTTAGCATCAAGCCGATCAGAATGGTATTTGCGATGGGAGTATTGGCGCTCTTTGTAGGTTTGGGCATGATCATACACATTGTATATGAGCATTACTTTGGATATACGGTCAGCGGCTGGTCATCGATATTGATGTCGATCTGGGTGCTCGGGGGAGCAATCCTGCTGTCGCTTGGCATCATAGGGGAGTATGTAGGAAGGAACTATATGGAGACGAAGCGCAGGCCCCGATATTATTTCTGGGAGATTCTTTCGCGGGATGAGAGGCAGAGTGACCATGAAACAGGACAAGAATTTTGACAAAATCATTATTGGAGCAGGACTTTACGGCCTGTACTCCGCATATTTCTGTGCAAAGTGCGGACAGCATGTGCTGGTGCTCGAGTGCGAGGATGCACCGTTTAAGCGGGCAACTTACATCAACCAGGCGAGAGTGCATCAGGGGTATCACTATCCGCGTTCCCTCTCGACAGCGATGAAGTCGGCGGGATATTTTGCGCGCTTTAATGAGGATTATGGTTTTTGTATCAACCGCGAATTTCAGAAAGTGTACGCTACCTCCAGCGAGTACTCCTGGTCTGACGGAGCGCAGTTTCAGAAGTTCTGCGAGGCGGCCCGGATACCGTGCGAGGAGCTGCACCCCGAAAAATTTTTTAAGCAGGGAATGTGCGACGGCGCGTTTCTGACGAGGGAGTACACTTATGACGCCATGATTCTGAGGGACTTTTTCATGGAAAAACTCGGAGAGATGGAGCGTCTGGCGGAGATTCATTTTTGCGCCAGTGTCGAGCGAATGGAAAAAGCGCAGGACGTGTATGAAGTGTATGTCAGGGAGAATGGTATCCTGACAAAATATCAGACGGGATTCGTGCTCAACGCCACATATGCGTCCACCAACCAGATTCTTGACCTGATGGGATATGACAAATTCGGCATCAAATATGAACTGTGTGAGATCATACTCTGCGATGTCAGCGATCAGTTAAGGGATTATGGATTTACCGTGATGGACGGCCCGTTTTTTTCGATTATGCCGTTTGGGAAGACGGGACTGCACTCGCTCACGTCCGTCACGTTTACGCCGCACGCGACGAGCTATGATGCGGTTCCGCAGTTTGGGTGTCAGGCGGAGAGCGGCGGATACTGCGACGGCAGGCATCTTGGCAATTGCAACGACTGTAAGGCGAAGCCCAGGACAGCTTTTCCGTATATGGCAAACCTTGCCCGCAAATATCTGCGGGACGAGTATGGGTTTACGTACAGGGATTCGCTGTTCTCGATGAAGCCAATCCTGATGAGTTCGGAGATTGATGACTCAAGGCCGACAGTTGTCCGCACTTATTCGACCAATCCTACGTTTGTGGGAGTTTTGTCGGGAAAGATCAATACCGTGTATGATCTGGATGAGATTTTAGTCCTGTAAATCTGTGCGGGCGGCGGCATATATTGGTAGAGTATATAATTGCAAAAATGAAGTGAGGAAATAAGAATACATGAGCGATAAGGAAAAGAATTTTATGTCTGCGGTGCTCTATGTACACAACGACGAGGCACAGGTCGGAGACTTTCTGCAGATGGTGGCGAATGTGCTGGAGGAGCATTTTGAGCATTCCGAGATTATCTGCGTCAACGACTTCTCTCAGGACAACAGTGTGGATGTGGTGCGGAAGATAGGCACAGGGATGAAGAATACTACGATTACTGTCTTGAACATGAGCTATTTTCACGGCGTGGAGGTTGCCATGAATGCGGGAATGGATCTGGCTATCGGGGATTTTGTGCTTGAATTTGACGCCTGTGTGCCGGACTTTGCGCCCGTGCGGATTATGGAGGCATACTGGAAGTCGCTGAAAGGGTACGATATTGTGAGTGCTTCCCCGGACAAGAAACAGCGCTTTACGTCCAGTCTGTTTTATAAAGTGTTCAACCGGTTCACAGACTATTCCTATCAGTTGGAAACAGAGCGCTTCCGGGTGCTCAGCCGCAGGGTGATCAACCGCATTAGCAGCATGAACAAGTCGGTGCCATACCGCAAGGCGGTGTATGCAAACTGCGGGCTGAAAACCGCCAATATCAGGTATCAGGTCACTGGTGCACAGGCGGCAAAGGACGACAGGACCGAGCGCAAATACCGGACGGAACTGGCGGTCAACAGTATGATTCTGTTTACGGAGCTCGGTTATCAGTTCTCTGTCACGATGACTGTTCTCATGATGTTGGTCGCAATAGCTGTGGCGGTCTATTCGGCTGTGGTGTATCTGTTCAGCACCCCGGTTGCGGGTTGGACAACGACAATCTTTTTCATGTCCTTTGCCTTTTTTGGATTGTTTGGAATACTTACTATCATTATAAAGTATCTGCAGATACTGGTTGACCTTGTATTCCGGCGCAAGAAATACAGTTTTGAAAGCATTGAGAAGATGGGAGGAAACTAATATGGTAGCATTAGTAGGTTATACGGGATTTGTGGGGAGCAATCTCTATGCAAGAGCGAGAAACCGCATCAAGGGAGTGTATAATTCGCAGAATATTGAGAAAGCATATGGATTAGAGCCGGAGGTACTGATCTATGCAGGAGTGCGCGCGGAGAAGTACCTGGCTAACAGTGCGCCGGACCGCGATATGGAGATGATTCTGGAGGCGGAAAAAAATATCAGGGAGATTAACCCGCAGAGGCTTGTGCTGATCTCCACCATTGATGTGTACCAGAATCCTGTCGGGGTGGATGAGACGGATTCCGTGCTGTCGGGCGGTAAGGGTGGAACGGGCAACGGTATCCAGCCGTATGGGCTGAACCGGTACTACCTCGAGTCGTGGGCGAGAAAAAATTATCCGGATGCTCTGATTGTGCGGCTTCCCGGTCTCTATGGGTATCACATCAAGAAGAATTTTATATATGACTATATTAATGTCATACCATACATGCTGAAAAAGGAGAAATATCAGGAGCTCAAGGTGCTTGAGAAGGCGGATGACGCCATCATGCTTGACGCCTGCTATGAGGCGGCGGACAATGGGTTCTACAGATGCACCAGGCTTGACAAGGACAGGAAAACACTCCTGCAGAAAAAATTCAAAAAGCTTGGTTTTACGGCGTTGAATTTCACGGACAGCCGCAGCACGTTCCAGTTTTATCCGCTCGGACGGTTGTGGGAGGATATCCAGATTGCGCTGAATGAGGAAATTACACTGCTGAATATCGCCACGGAACCGGTCACGGCCGCGGAACTGTACAAGACACTGACGGGCGAGGCCTTTAAGAATGAGCTGAAGGGAACACCCGCCAGATATGATTTCAGGACTACATATGCATCCAAATTCGGCGGAAAGGGCGGATACATCTGCAGCAAGGAGGAAATCATGGCGGATATCAAAATGTTTGTGAACCATATGATCAAAGAGGGAGAGCGTGGATAGGATAAAGAGAGTATGGAGGTTCGTGTGAAATGAAGCTGGCGATATCAAATATTGCGTGGACAGCCAGGGAGGACGAAAAGGTTTATGCCATGATGCATCAATATGGTTATACAGGGCTGGAAATTGCGCCGACGCGTTTTTTTGCGACAAATCCCTACGGGGATCTGGATGCGGTGAGACGGTGGCGGGAGGCGCTTGCAGGGAAGGAAGGCTTTGCGATTCCGTCGATGCAGTCCATCTGGTTTGGAAGGACGGAAAAGCTGTTTGCAGATGAACTGCAGAGACGGGTGCTCTCCGATTACACGAAAAAAGCAGTGGATTTTGCGGAGGCGGCAGGCTGTTCGAATCTTGTATTCGGCAGCCCGAAAAACAGAGTGCTCCCCGACGCCTCCGACCGGGAACTGTGGAAACAGGGAGTCATCTTTTTTAAGACAGTGGGCGATTATGCGTTCTCCAAAAAGACAGTGATTGGCATGGAGGCAAATCCTTCCATATATAATACAAACTATATTAACACAACGCAGGAAGCATGCGAATTGATCAGAGAGGTTGCATCGGAGGGATTTTTGCTCAATCTCGATATCGGGACGATGGTTGAGAATCGTGAACCCGTCGAGATTCTGGAGGGTAACATCGGATTGATTCATCACGTACATATCAGTGAGCCGTTCCTGAAGCCTGTCGTTATGGATCGTGAAAGAAGACAGTTTCACGGTGAGCTGGCAGCTTTTCTGCGGGAGAATGATTATCAGGGATATGTGTCAGTGGAGATGGGGAAGGTGGAAGACGCGTCGTGCAGGCTGTCTGTGCTGGATGAGATACTGGCGTATGGAAAGGAGATGTTTGGATGATCTATGGAGGAAGAATGGGCGTTCCAGCCTTTGAGTATTATGAGTATGCGCAGCGGACAAAGGACTATGTAGTACTGATTCCTGTCATCAACGAAGGGGAGCGCATTTTAAAGGAACTCTACCGTGCGTATAAACATCATATTGCAGACCATGCGGATCTTGTGATCTGCGACGGCGGCTCGACAGACGGGAGCCTGGAAGAAAAGAAACTGAAAAAGCTCCAGGTAAATACGCTGCTGGTCAAGAAGGACAAGGGAAAGCAGGGCGCACAGCTCCGTATGGGAATATACTGGGCGCTTAAGAGAGGATACAGAGGTGTGATTACCATAGACGGTAACTATAAGGACAGCATTGAGGACATTCCGCGGTTTATCCTTAAGCTTGAGGAGGGGTATGACTTTGTGCAGGGCTCCCGCTTTATCAAGGGGGGGAGGGCGGTCAATACGCCGCCTGTCAGAAATATAGCAGTGCGCCTGATACACGCGCCGGTGATCTCGCTGACAGCGGGGCAGCGCTTTACAGACACGACCAATGCTTACAGGGCATACTCTGCGCGGTATCTTGCTGACGAGCGGGTGGCACCGCTTCGCGACGTCTTTATGACCTACGAGCTTCTGGCCTATCTGTCTGTCAGGGCGACGCAGCTTGGCTACAGGGCCTGTGAGATCCCGGTCATGCGGGCATATCCCCGAAAGGGAAAAACACCTACAAAAATCAGTTTTTTCAAGGGAAACAGCGAGCTGATGAAAATATTGTTCCGTAACTTCAAGGGAGCGTACAATCCAAAATAAGCACAAAAAAATGCCTTGAAATCATAAGGATTTGGTAATGATACAGCTTTACACGGTCTCACGGAACGTGCTATAATATCTTGCGATATTAAATTATCGTAAGATTTTATACGCGTCAGTGTGCATTAAAATGAGTTGTCGACAGACAGTTGAGGGAGCAGAATGGAGAATATCAGAAGGAAAAACAAAATGATCGAGACGTACAGTGTCCTTATGATTGATATTATGTGCGTTGTCGTCTCCTATGCACTGGCGCTGTTTATCCGGTTTAACATTATTCATTATGAGAATTATCCCAAACAGTTTCATCTCATGGTTGGGGCGTATATTGTGATATTGTGTCTGCTCTACAACATGTTTCTGGATGCGAACAGAAATTTTTTCATCAGGGGCTATTATCAGGAGTTTTATTATACGGTGAGATACACCCTGATTATTGTCGTAGGTTTGGTTGTGGTCCTGTATCTCTTGCAGCAGTCGTATCAATTTTCGCGTTCGGTGTATGGGATATTTGCTGTTTTAAACATATTGATCACATATGTGATACACATGGTGTTTAAAAAGGTAATCTGGAAATACTATAGGAAGAGTACGAGTGCCGAGAAGATGCTTGTCATCACAAAGGATATTCTGGCAGAAGAGGTGCTTGGCAATCTCATAAGAGGAAAAGAGTGGTATTATGACATTACGGCTGCGGTCATCTATGACGCGGACAGGAAAGGGGCATCCGTCAGGGATGTGCCGATTGTGGCTTCGCGGGATGATCTGTACGAGACCGTGATTCAGATGATGGTGGATGAAGTGTTTATCTGCCTTCCGGGTGAGCCTCTGATCGAAGTGCGGGATATGGTGCAGCGGTTTGAGGAGATGGGGCTTACCTGTCACTACAATGTTGATCTGTTCAGCCATGCCAATCCCAATACGTATGTGCAGCAGATGGCGGGATACAGTGTGATATCCTTCTCGCGAAAGATGATGGATTCCAGGCGGCTCCTCATTAAGCGGCTGATCGATATTGTTGGATCGGTTGTAGGACTTGTGATCACAGCTGTGCTGACGCCTTTTGTGGCGCTGGCCATCAAGGTTGATTCGCCGGGACCCGTATTTTTCTCCCAGACACGCATTGGGAAAAACGGGCGGCGCTTCCGGATTTGGAAGTTCCGGTCCATGTATACAGATGCGGAGGCGCGCAAGAAGGAGTTGGAGGCGCGGAACGAGGTAAACGGTCTGATGTTCAAGATGGAGGATGACCCGCGCGTCACCAGGGTCGGCAGATTCATCAGAAAGACAAGCATCGACGAGACGCCGCAGTTTCTCAATATTCTGGTGGGCGATATGAGTCTGGTCGGCACGCGCCCGCCGACGGAGGATGAGTTTGAGCACTACAATGGCTATTACAGAAGGCGTATGAGCATCACACCGGGACTGACGGGGCTGTGGCAGGTGAGCGGCAGAAGCGATATACAGGATTTTGAGGAGATCGTAAAGCTTGACCTGGAGTACATAGACAACTGGTCTTTGGGACTTGATATCAAGATCTTGTTTATGACGGTGTTTGCAGTTCTCGGGAGGAAAGGCTCAAAATGATGATATGAGTGAGTTACAGTATTGTGAGATATTAAAGACAAAGATAAATGTTACCAATATGCAGGATACACTTTCCTATATCGATGCGCACCTTGACGCGCTTCGAGGCCGTTATATCTGTGTATCCAATGTGCACACGACGGTTATGTCATACGAAAACAGGCATTACCGCATGATACAGAACGGTGCGGCGATGGCGCTGCCCGACGGGGGACCGCTCTCTAAGTACAGCAGGTCTGCAGGGTTTCAGAATGCGGAGAGAGTCACGGGACCGGATCTGATGGCAGAACTTTTTCGGATATCGGGGCAAAAGGGGTACCGACATTTTTTCTACGGTTCGACGCAGGATACACTGGATGATATGAGGACAGCGCTGCGGAGGGATTATCCGGATATGGTTATAGCCGGAATGTACGCGCCGCCGTTTCGGGCACTCACGGAGGAGGAAGACAGAGAGGTCATAGAGCTGATAAATCATGCCGGGGCTGACTTTATCTGGGTAGGACTCGGGGCGCCGAAGCAGGAGGAGTGGATGTACGAACATCAGGGAAAGCTGAATGCGGTGTCGATCGGTGTCGGAGCCGGATTTGACTATCTGGCGGGACATATCAGGAGAGCGCCGCGGATTATGCAGACACTCTGTCTGGAGTGGCTGTACAGACTTGTGCAGGATCCAAAGCGCCTGTGGAAAAGATATGTGACAACAAACGCAAAGTTTATCAAATATATCATTAGAGAGAGAAAGAACAGCAGCTATGAAAAATAAGATTTGGTTTCACGCGGATGATTTTGGAGTGACTACAGAACAGTCTGAAAGGATTCTTGGCTGCTGTCAGAACGGGGCACTGAACAGTATCAGTGTGCTTCCGAATACACCTGCACTGAGAGAATCGCTTGCGGTACTGAATCGGTGTGATCCCGACGGAACGCGTATCCGGCGCGTTCTGCATTTGAATTTTGTGGAGGGAAAGCCGCTTGCAGGGGCGGAGAATGTTCCGGATTTAGTAGATGACAGTGGATATTTTAACAGATCGTTTATCCATTTTTTTCGATGGAATTTTGTGAAAAGAGGAGCTGGAAGGCGCGAACTTGCCCGGCAGCTCAGATTGGAGATTGCTGCACAGCTCCGGGTTGTGACAGGCGCGTGTGATTATAAGATCACAGCGGTCGATTCCCATCAGCATTACCATATGATTCCGATAGTGTTTGACTGTCTGATGGAAGTACTGGGAGAGAAAGAATTTGAACACCTTAGGATTCGCCAGATTCGGATACCGGTTGATCCGGCAGCTCCGCTGATGCGTCATGCGCAGATGCGCAGGGGAGTGCCGAAGATGAACTGGGTGAAGTGGTGCATCCTTAAAATATATGCAAAGCGAAACAAAAAAATTCTGCGATGCAAGGGAATAGATACGCCGGTGTTTTTTGGCATTTTCTATACCTGTGAGATGAAAAGGGAGGTAGTAGAGGCACTGCTTCCGGCATACAAAGCTTATGCGGATAAAAGGGATCAGGACTTGGAACTGATGTTTCATCCCGGAAACCTTATGGCCAGCCATGAACTTTTGGATGCGAGGAGTAAAGAGCTTGTAGCGTTTTATATGTCCGACAACAGATATTATGAAGCCGAATGTTTAAAGCTGCTAAGACGTGATTTTTAGTTTCTTGAAAGCTTGCCTTAAGAATGATAATGCGATATCTGTAGATATCAAAGAAGGGAAAGGTTATGAAAAGAAAATCAATGGTAGCAATTTTAATGGCGACGATGACAATGGCTTTGTCACTTACGGGATGCGGGGAACGCACAGATATTGCGGAAGAGCCGCTGATTGTGCGGAATGATGGAATCAGAACGACTTGTCTTGAAGGATGTACCTGCACTGGCTGCATCTGCTGCGGAACGGTTTTGGCAGAAAGTGAGACAGCGATGCCGCAGACCACCGATGTGGTGCCAGAGCAGACAGAGAGCACGGAGGAGACACAGACAGCATCATCTGAGACAGCGGAGACACAGACTGTGGCGGAGAGTGCGGAAGAGAGCGGGACGCAGGGGGAACAGGAGCCGGCAGAAAATGTTAATGAGATTGCGCAGCTTACGGAGGGGGAATTGAAAGCGAGGCGGGATCAGCAGAAAAATTTCGATGAGGCAAGGCAGCTTCTGTATGATTTGAAAAATTCAAAGGACAAGACCTCGAAGATCAATCAGATGGACAGGCAGATTCTTGCGAACAATGCTTATGATTTCAGCCAGAAGAACATTGTGTTTATCGGAGACAGTATTACGGAGGGGATTACCAGCGCGGTTGATATGCAGGGAAACCGTATCAGCTATGTCAATTACGCGGCATCCTATCTTCATTTTAACAAGGTCTTAAATCACGGTATCGGCGGCAGGATGTTTTCCGTGTATGGAGGCGAGGAGCTGTCGCTCACCATGAATTTTGACTCGGTTACGAATATTGACTCGGATATCATTGTGGTGTTTGCAGGGGTGAACGATTATCTCAGCGCACCGCCCAACAAGCGCTTTGGAGATATCAATAATAAAATGAGCACGGCGGGGTATTGCGGCTCTGTGCGGCAGTTTATGAAGCAGCTGCAGGAGTATTTTGGGGATCGGGATATATTCTTTGTGACAATGTATAATACTACTAAGAAGGCTGAGTGTGCATACTCGGATGTCGATGGGCAGCCGACGTTAAATGATTACATGGAAGTGCAGCGGAAGCTTGCTGACGAGTTTGGATTTCATGTGATTGAGCTGTATGATATTGGTTTTATGGACTGCACGGACAAGGAGTCGTCCGATTTTTACCTGCGGGATGGACTGCATCCGAAGGACAACGGAAATATTGTACTGGGAGAACATATCGCAGCGGAATTGTCACTCTACTTTGGCGAGAAGGAAGTGGATTAGCCGTCCAAATCAGAAAATAGGAGAACAGAACAGGTGGAGATAATAAGATGGGGAATATTGCTGGCTCTCGTCCTGCCAGTGCCATTTTTTCTAGGTTTTATACCTGTAAAACATATGAATCGCTTGCAAATGACACCCGCAATGACTTATGTCTGCGGGTGGTTTGTGAGCTTTTTTCTGTTTGAGCTGACTGCTGTCCCGTTTATCCTGCTGGAACGGAGCTTTACGTCACTGGTGGCCGTGTATACCTGTATTGTTGTGGCAGTGCTGATCGGATCCCTGTGGAAGGGGCGGCATCTGTGGAAGGTCTATCTGGAGGAGATCAGGGCCGTCAGGGCGATGCCGCGATCTGTGAAGTTTGGATGGGCAGTTTTTTTCCTGATCGTATTGTTTCAGATGGCATATGCCGTTTTGTATGAGTATTATGATGGGGATGACGCCTATTATATTGCGGTGGCAGTTCTCACGGACAAGTTTGACACGATGTATCTGAGAGATGTGTATTCGGGCTATATTTATCCGCTTGACACCAGGCATGCCTTCTCGCCGACGCCGATCTATCAGGCGTGGCTGTCGAGACTGAGCGGTATTGCGCCGGCGGTGGTGGCACACAGTGTGCTGGCTCCGGTGTGGCTGATGTTTATGTACTGTATCTACGGGCAGATATGCAACCGGCTATTGTGGAATCGGAAAAAATACAGGCCTGTCTTTATGATCCTGATTGCGGTGTGGTTCATGTACGGAAATATTTCGCTGTACACGGCTGAGACGTTTGCGATGACAAGAACCTGGCAGGGGAAGGGGCTGATGGCAGGGATGGTTATCCCCGCGCTGTTTTTGAGTCTGATCTATCTGGCGCAGGAAAGTGTAAGCCAGGGGATGTGGATGCTCTATATCTGCGTGTGCATGTCGGCTGTCCTGGCCACGAGTATATCCTTTATGATTATACCGACAATCGCAGGTGCCGCATCAGTGATGATCGGAATCAGGAAAAAGAGTGTGAAGTTTGCAGCGGAATTGTTTCTGTGCTGTATGCCGTGCCTGCTGCTGGCAGTGTGCTATATGATTATCAGATAATCGCACAGGGATATCGCATCGTCATATTCATATAAAGAAAGGGGATGAACAGTGCTGAATGATTTGTTTTCGGCCATGAAGGCTGTCGCGGAAGCGGTTATGGAGGATGTGCTCTTGTACAACAACAAGAGTTTTCTACTTCCCCTTTTTCTGATTGCACTGTTTTTTCTGTGGATGACGGAAAAGGACAGAAAGCTGCGCGTCGTGCTGCTGTATCTTGTTGCGGCGATCGGAGCAATCTTTCTGTGTCCGCTCTATGCATGGATAGGGATGAAGATCGATGAAGATATTTATTATCGTGTACTCTGGTCTCTGCCGATAGGGATTCTGGTGTGCTACAGTGCAGTGAAGCTTATGACGCACTTTCAGACGGTTGTCTCGAAAGCGCTCGTTTTTCTGCTGGCAATTCTGGTGATTGTGATGAATGGCGACTTAGTGTACACCAACTCGTTTCATATCAGGTCAGTCAATGCATATCACATTCCCCAGCAGGTGATCGATGTGGCGGATGCGCTGAAGCTTGACAATTATAAGCCGATCGCGGTACTGCCGGCAGAGCTGCTGCCATTTTTCAGGCAGTATACGGCAGATGTGTTTACGCCCTATGGAAGGAATGTTCTGGAGCCGGCATGGAATTTTCAGGATGAGTTATATGATGCCATGGAAGGGGACCGCACTTCGTACGATGTGGAGGAAGTGGCAAGGTGCGCCCGCAGCAGGAACTGCGCTTTTGTCGTGCTGTCCTGCGCCAAGCAGATGAACGGCAGTATGGAGGAACAGGGATATTTTTTGTTCAGGTTTGTGCAGGGGTATTTTATCTACATGGATTACAATTATTATTGGGTGTTCAAGGAACAGGGGCTTCTTGATGCGGATGTGATCGAGGCGGGAGGCTGAGGAAGTTATGAGTAAAATAAGGAAGGCAAAAAATATCATCCTGCTGCAGGCTGTTATTATTATTTATACTGTCTCTGGTGTGATGTCCAAGGAGGCTTCCGCGAGCGGCGGAAACCTGCTGCGCTTTCTGTTCTTTTTTGGTATGGAGTTTGTGGTGCTGGGGGTGTATGCGATTCTCTGGCAGCAGATGATAAAGCGTTTTGAGCTTGGTGTCGCGTACGCGAACCGCTCGATGGCGGTCGTGTGGTCCATGGTGTGGGCGGTGATCTTTTTTCATGATACGATAACGTTACAGAATATTGTGGGTGTCGTGCTGGTCGTGGTGGGAACAGTGATTATCAATACGGGAACGGAGGCTGCGTGAAATGATCAGTCGGTATGTGTTTGCGATGTTTGTGTCTGTGGCAATTGCATCGGCGTCGCAGGTTTTGCTGAAAAAAAGTACATTGAATACATATGATAGAGCTGTGAAAGAGTACCTGAATCCGTACGTGATCAGCGGTTACGGACTCCTGTTTCTGTCCATGCTATTGACAGTATATGCGTACAGCGGCATGGATTATAAGCGCGGACCGGTGATGGAATCGCTGGGGAATGTCATGGTGCTGATACTGGGGTATTTCGTCTTCGGGGAGCGGATCAATACTCGGAAAATGGCAGGGATTGCGTGTATTATGGCAGGGATTGTCGTGTTTCATCTGTAGTGGCATTGTGACTGCACGCCACGGCATGATCAAAAATGCATGCCAAAAATTGCATGCCATTTTTTTGAAAAAAATGTTGAGCGATTATGCAGGCTTTGCTATAATTGTTACATAAATGTTAAGGATTCTTATAGGAAAAGGAGGAGGCCTGACGGCAGAAAGAGGATGAGGAAAAAGAAAACATTAGGAGCGCGCGGCAGAAACAAAAGAGAGAGAGTCAGATACACGGATGAGTATATAGAAGATTTTTATGAGGATGAGTATGAGGAAGACCTGACAGAGCAGGACGATACGGATATGGGCGATGACGATGAGTACATTGTCGCGTATTCAAGCGAGGATACAGTAATTGGAGAGTATACATCTGAGGAGATGCAGGAGTATGCTGAGGAGTACGAGGAAGCGCAGGCGTACGGTGCAGAGGATTGTGAAGAAGAGCAGGAGTATGAAATAGAGGAGTACGAAGAAGAGCAGGAGTA
>CAMWTP010000001.1 GCA_947177165.1 uncultured Lachnospiraceae bacterium | reverse complement strand
AGGAATAGAACATGAAGAGATTTTCTAAGTCAGCAGAGGACGCTGACTAAGAAAAACTAAAACTTCATGTGGGAAGAACGCAAAGAGCGGCGTTCTTCCGGGTTGGTGAGAGCATCAAGGCATCAAGAAGAGATTTTCTAAGTCAGCAGAGGACGCTGACTAAGATAACTAAAACTTCATGCGGGAAGAACGCCGCTTTCTGCGTTCTTCGGGATTTAATGACTTTAAGTTACAAGGAGTGGGAATATGGGTAAGTATTGTTTTGGAGTGGATCTGGGTGGAACTACAGTGAAGATTGGTCTGTTTGACACGGCGGGGAATGTGCTGGAAAAGTGGGAGATACCGACCAGAAAAGAGGAGAATGGCAGCAGGATTTTGCCGGATATCGCCAGGGCGATTCTGGATAAGATCGCGGAGAAGAATATTTCCAGGGAAGATGTGACAGGTGTGGGAATCGGTGTTCCGGGGCCTGTGGACGATAATGGTGTCGTACATAGGGCGGTCAATCTAGGCTGGGAAGTGATGAATATCAATGAAACGCTCGGCGGTTTGCTGCAGATGCCGGTGAAGGCAGGTAACGATGCCAATGTTGCGGCGCTCGGCGAGATGTGGTGCGGCGGCGGAAAGGGCTGCTCAAACATGGTATTAGCCACACTGGGAACGGGTGTTGGCGGCGGCATCATCATTAACGGGAAGATGGTGACGGGCGCGACGGGAGCCGGCGGTGAGATCGGCCATATTCATATTGAGGACGATGAGCCTGATGCGTGCGGCTGCGGCAATCACGGCTGTCTGGAACAGTATGCTTCCGCGACAGGTGTGGTGCGCCTTGCAGAGAGGAAGCTTGCAGCGTCCGCGCAGGACAGCGTGCTCAGAGCTGCGAAGGCGGACGGAAGACTCAGCGCCAAAGCGGTGTTTGACGCTGTCAAGGAGGGGGATGCGCTCGCCTGTGAAGTTGCAGAGCAGTTCGGCAATTATCTCGGAAAAGGATTTGCCGCAATCGCAGGCGTTGTCAATCCGGAGGTATTTGTCCTTGGCGGCGGTGTGTCCAAGGCAGGTGAGATTCTGTGCGAATACGTTTCGAAATATTACACAAAATATGTATTCCACGGTTCCAAAGATGTGCAGTTCAAGCTTGCGACGCTCGGCAATGACGCTGGAATCTATGGCGCGGCGAAGTTGGTATTAGAATAAGTATAGAGCAAGAGGTAATCATTTGAAAGAGTTTGATGACAAGGTAAAACGACAACTCTACCAAAGACTGTCCGGCGTCTTACAGCCGGAGCAAATACTTGTAAATGAAAAAATGTCAGCTCACACCACCTTCCGCGTGGGTGGTGAAGCTGACATCTTTGTGGAAATAAAATCTTCCGCAGAGCTGGCAGAAGTACTTGCGGTGCTGCGGTCAGAGGGACTTTCCGAGCCTGGCAGAGACTATATTCTCCTGGGAAACGGCAGCAATGTGCTTGTCAGTGACAGCGGGATCAGAGGTGTCGTGCTCCATCTGTCAAAGGAATATGGAAATATTGCGTTGGACAGCACAGATCATACCGTGCTTGTCTGTGAGGCGGGAGCCTCGCTGGCGGCCATCGCGCACAGGGCTTATGAGTACGGATTGACAGGATTTGAGTTTGCGGCGGGTATCCCCGGAAGTCTGGGCGGTGCGATTGTGATGAATGCGGGCGCATATGACGGGGAGATGCGCCATGTAGTAAGGCGGGTGCGGTTGATGACGCCGGACGCAGCGGTCGTTGAAAAAAGTGCGGACGAGATGCATTTTTCCTACAGGCACAGCATTCTGAAGGAAGAGCCGCTGATCGTGCTGGATGTGGCCATCGCGCTTGCACCGGGAGACAGACAGGAGATCCGGGCAAAGATGGAGGATCTTGCATCGAGAAGACGCGACAAACAGCCGCTGGAATACCCGAGTGCAGGCTCCACTTTCAAGCGGCCGGCTGGATACTTTGCGGCGAAGCTGATCGAAGACGCGGGACTTAGGGGATTTTCGGTTGGTGGAGCACAGGTTTCCGAGAAACACTGCGGATTTGTCGTGAACAGGGACAATGCGACTGCGGCAGATATCTGCACACTGATCAGGGAAGTTCAGAAGCGGGTGGAGCGGTCGTCGCAGGTCACAATCGAACCCGAAGTCATTTTGCTGGGGTTCGCAGAGAAAGGATGATAGGGATGAGATTTGTAATCGTTACGGGCATGAGCGGCGGCGGGAAATCGACCGCCATGAAAATGCTCGAGGACGCAGGGTACTATTGTGCGGACAATATGCCGGTGCCTCTGATCGAGAAGTTTATGGAACTGCTGGCCATGCCGGACAACGGGATCATGAAGGTGGCTTTGGGGCTTGATGTGAGGGCGGACCAATCCTTTGAGGATGTCAACCAGCTCGTGGCGCGTCTGCGTGAGACCTATACCTTTGAGATCCTGTTTCTCGAGGCGGCAGACAATATACTGCTCAAGCGGTACAAGGAGTCAAGGCGTGTCCACCCGCTGTCAGTCGACGGTGATCTGACGAGCGGGATTACGAGGGAGAGGGCGCTGCTTGCAAGTATTAAGCAGGCAGCGGACTATGTGATCGACACGACAAATCTGCTGACAAGGGAATTGAAGGCGGAGCTTGACCGCATCTTCGTCAGCAATCAGGCGTACAACAGTCTGATGGTAAATGTCATGTCCTTTGGCTTTAAACATGGTATTCCGCAGGACGCAGATCTGGTGTTTGACGTGCGCTTCCTGCCCAATCCGTTTTATATCGATGAATTAAAACAGAAGACAGGGCTCGACCGGGAAGTGCAGGATTATGTCATGAGCTTTCCGGAGGCGCATGAGTTTGTGGACAAGCTGACAGATATGATCAATTTTCTGCTACCGCACTATATTAATGAAGGGAAATATCAGCTGGTCATCGCGATCGGATGCACAGGCGGACAGCACAGGAGTGTGACACTTGCAGGGGAGCTGTACAAGCGGCTGAAGGATAAGGGCGACTACGGGCTGACGCTTCGGCACAGGGATACAAAATAAGAGGTGTGCTATGTCTTTTTCAGGAGAGGTAAAGGGAGAACTCGTAAAGCTCGAAAATGATGCAAGGCATTGTCAGATTGCGGAGCTTGCATCAGCCCTGATCTATTCGGGCGCTGTCAGAACCGATGCATCTGGCACGCAGATCATTGAGATTCAGGCAGATGCACCTTATGTGGCATCCAGATGCTGTATGCTTCTTGAGAGGCTGCGACTGGCAGAGAAGGGGGCGATTCAGGATGCACAAAGCCGGAATGCATTATATCTGGATAAAAATGACAGCGATGTCATAAAAAGGACGCTGCAGATGATCAAATACAAGGAGGGGGATAATCTTGTAAACCCGCTTGTGATGAAAAGCTTGTGCTGTAAGCGCGCGTGTCTGAGAGGCGCCTTTCTGAGCATCGGTTCTATGAGTAATCCAGAGAAGGGATATCACCTGGAGTTTGTGTGCAGCGACACGCAACAGGCAGTGCAGCTTGTGGATACGCTGATGGTTTATGAGATTCACGCAAAGGTTGTGGCGCGGAAGAAATATCAGGTTGTCTATATTAAAGAAAGCGAAGAGATCGTGGAGCTTCTGAATGTCATCGGCGCGCATATTTCCCTGATGAAACTCGAAAATCTGCGGATATTAAAGGATATGCGCAACTCGATCAACCGAAAAGTCAACTGCGAGACGGCAAACATCACAAAGACAGTCAATGCGGCGACAAAGCAGATCGACGATATTCAATATATCAGGGAGCATTACGGTTTCGACAATCTGGCGGACAATCTGAGGCAGGCCGCAGAGCTGCGCCTGGAATACCCCGATGCCACGTTAAAGGAGCTGGGCGGATATCTGACACCCGCAGTGGGAAAATCGGGAGTAAATCACAGATTGAGAAAGTTGAGCGAACTTGCGGAGAAGCTAAGGAACTGTCAATAAATAACTCATGACAAGTAATTTCTGAACAGTTCCTGAAGAACTGAAGTTAGCAGACTTTTTCACACAGGGAAAGCGCAAAAACAGCCGCCAGGGGCGGCATGGGGGATTTTTATGAAAAAAGCGTTGTTTATCTTAAACCCACATTCTGGCAAAGGGCTGATCAGGAATCATCTGCTGGAGATTGTGGATATACTGGTGAAGGATGGATATGAAGTGACGGTCTACCCCACGCAGGAGCGGGGAGATGCGTGCCGCGCCATGCGCGAGCGCAAGAAAAGCTATGAGCTCGTCGTGTGCAGCGGCGGGGACGGAACGCTCGACGAGATCGTGACAGGGATGATGCAGTCTGGTTTTAAGACGACAATCGGCTACATACCGGCGGGGAGTACAAATGATTTTGCCAACAGCTTAAAGATTCCTTCCACCATGAAAAAGGCAGCGGAAGTGGTGGTCAGCGGCGCGGTGTTCTCCTGTGATGTGGGCAGGTTTAACGAGGATGTCTTTGTCTACATTGCGGCGTTTGGGCTGTTTACTGAAGTTTCATACGGAACGCCTCAGGAAATGAAGAACATGCTGGGACATATGGCATATATTCTGGAAGGTGTCAAACATCTGCAGAATATCAAATCCTACCGTCTGAAAGTGACAAGCGTGTCGGAAAACGGCGAGACAATGGTGATCGAGGACAATTTTATCTACGGAATGGTCACGAATTCTTACTCGGTAGGAGGTTTTAAGAGCATTGCGGGAAATGTGTTTAAGGGAAAGATTGCGCTCAATGACGGACTTTTTGAAGTGACGCTGATCAAGATGCCGAAAAATCCCATGGAACTCAACTCGATACTGGCTGCGCTCACGATTCGGAATATAGACACCGCATACATGTACAGTTTTAAGTCTGGCAGGCTGATCATAGAGTCTGAGGATGAAGTTGCATGGACGCTTGACGGGGAGTTTGGCGGTTCCCACAGGAAAGTCACACTCACCAACGAGAAACAGGCGATGGACATCGTGGTAAGGAACTGTTAAAAAATAATTTACACAGGCAGTCTTCGGACAGTTCCTCAGGAATAAAAGGCTGCAAAATGCATAAATTATTAATGACTGTACGCGCATGGCAGGTGAACCGTCTGTGAGAAAGCTGACCGGAGTCATAGTCTTTATCGTATGCCTTCCCCTGATCGGGAGCATTCTGATCAAGCCGGATAAGCGTATGTGGAAGCAGGAGGAAGATGACACAAGTGTCATAAATGAAAGCTTTGAAATATCAGTCAGGGAAGATGTCGGTACCTTTTATTATAGACCGGAAAGACTGACAGGGCTGATGATGTATCGCGTGATTCCGGAGGACACTGTATTCAGCGGTTCGGAGGATTATATTGTCATCGTGGACGAAGTGTGGGACCCTGAGCAGGAGTATCTCAAGGCGCTCGCCATCGTGTCCCGCAGCAACATCGTGTATGCGTGGGAGACAGAGCAGCGGCCGGACGTACTGGATTTCGACAAGATACAGCCCGGGACAGTCGATTTTTATAAAATTATCCAGACAAACGCCACGTTCACCCGATTGCTGTCGGATGACAATGGCTGTATAAAATTAAATGAGATAAAGCGGGCAGTCGAAGCCACGCAGGGAGCAGTGCTTACAAGAGATGGAAAAGTAATCACGGCTCCTTTTTTTACCACCACACCGTCCGATATGCTTGTCTTAGAGCCGGGAAACGGAGTCGGATTTTCACTGAATTATGCCTATGAGCTGGCAATTCAGGGCATGAATTTCTATGAAATCTTAAAGTACTTTTTCGACGATATCAGAGTCTCTATTTACGAGTAAATCCATGAATAAAAACCTCCTAACGAGTCAATGCTATGGTAAAGGAACCGGTAAAGGTTCCTTAGGCAAAGGGCTTGCCGGAAATGGAGGGAAAGGATGAACAAACGAAATAACAAACGTCCTGCCTTGCAGAAGGAGAAGATCAGTATCATTGCAGCATCAGTATTTGTGTTGTCGGCACTTACTCTTGCAGGCGTGTATATGTCAGCGCAGGGCGACAAGAACAAGGAAGAAAATCGAATAGATTTTGCAAAACTGGAACAGGAAAACATCACACCAGAGGAAGGCGATGTCAGCCTGCCCGACACACGGTTCGTGTCAGGAAAGGCGGAGTCAGACTTGGGGGCAGACAAGAAGGCACAGACAGACAACCGGTATATCGATCCGGATATCTATGACTTGAGCGATAACAATGACATGGACGTCGATCCGGCATTTACGGAAGCAAATTCCGGACAGGTAGAAAATACCAGACAGGAAGGTACTGCTGCGGCAGGTACAGACAAGGCAGCAGTATTTATGGAGGGGCAGGAGCAGGGCCAGGAGCAGGAAATCATTGCCGATACGCCGCTTGGTTTCTCGGAGGAAGATTCCCTTGCACTTCCGATTATCGGAGATGTGCTGTTGGACTACAGCATGGACAAGGCGGTATACCATTCCACAATGCAGCAGTACCGCTATAACCCGGCGCTTGTCGTTGCGGCCAGCGAGGGACAGGACATCACCGCAGCAGCAGATGGGATCGTATCGGATGTGTACTACGACTCGCAGACTGGTAACACCATCCGGTTTGATCTTGGAAATGGATATATGCTCACCTACGGACAGCTTGACAGTATTACTTTGAACCCGGGGGACAGGGTTTCTGCAGGCGATCTTGTCGGAAAAGTGGCAAAACCGACGATCTACTACACTGAGGAAGGAACCAACATTTACTATAAGCTTACGAAAGACGGCGAACCGGTCGACCCATTGCACAGGTCTGACGATCAGAATCAATAAATAGGAAAGGCACAGAAATGCTTTTATTGGAAAATGCGGCAATCCGCAGTATGAGTGACACGATTCGGGAACAATATCAGACAGATATTATCGAGGGCAGCATACTTATCAAGGACGGAAAAATCCTTGCGGTGTCTCCGCGAATCGAACTTCCTCAGTCGGCGGACTGCATGAAAATAGATGTAAACCATCATTTGGTAATGCCGGGACTGATCGAGGCGCACTGTCATATGGGCATCACCGAGGAGAAGAAGGGGCAGGAGGGCGATGACTGCAACGAGTCAGTTCATCCCGTTACCCCGATGCTTCGCTCGATTGACGCGATCAATACGATGGATGCCGCCTTTGCTGATGCAGTCAGAGCAGGCATTACCGCCGCAAACATTGGTCCCGGCAGCGCAAACGTTGTCGGAGGCCAGTTTGCCGTTGTGAAGACAAGCGGAAGGCGGATTGACGATCTGATCCTAAAATTTCCTTCTGCCATGAAAATCGCTTTTGGGGAGAACCCCAAGGTAAATTATGCCGGAATGAACACATCACCCGTGACGCGCATGGCGATTGCCGGGATGCTGCGGGAAGAACTGGTTAATGCGAGGTCCTATCTGGAAAAGCGGGATCAGGGCAATACGGACTACAATCTCCACTATGAGGCATGGCGTCCCGTGTTTGCGAAGGAAATCCCGCTGAAAGCGCATGTACACCGCGTGGATGACATTTTCACTGCGATACGTATAGCCAGAGAATTTGACCTAAATATGACACTGGACCACTGCAGCGAGGGGCATCTGATCGCCGAGGAGATTGTCGATTCCGGCTTTCCTGCGATTGTGGGGCCGGATCTCACGACCCGCAACAAGATCGAAGTGCAGAATGTGGCATTCAAGACAGCGGGCATTCTCGCGAACGCAGGTGCGATGGTGTCAATTACGACAGACCACCCGGTATCGTTGATTCAGTCGCTGCCGCTGTGCGTGGGACTGAGTGTGAAGCACGGGCTCCCGATGGAGGACGGTTTCAGGGCGATGACCATAAACGCCGCGAAAATCTGCGGAGTGTCGGACCGGATTGGCAGCATCGAGCCGGGGAAGGACGCAGACATCGCTGTCTTTGACGGAAATCCCATGGAAGTGTTCACCAACACATTGATGACAATAATCGACGGTGAAATCGTGTATCAAAAGTGTGAAGAGATTTTCTAAGCGGCCCAAAGACGCCCGCTAAGAAAAACGAAAGCTTCACACCGAAGAACGCAAGGGCAGCGTTCTTCACGGATTGTTTGTGTCGGCAGCGCCGACATGACGGGAAGTGGAAGAGATTTTCTAAGCGGCCAAAAGACGCCCATGGGAGGGAAGTGTGAAACGTATTGCATAAATTTATATGTGTTTATATACAAAATATAGTGAAAATGATGAAAAGTGAAAATTGCTGAAAAACTGCTTTTCAAATGAATAAATATGTTATATAATTAATACAAAGCGCGATATGAGATTGCGCATCACAATATAGCTTACATCGTATGCGAGTTTGACTCGCTATTCGCTCTCTCAATAACGCCCGCAAGTCTACATGGATTTGCGGGTTTCTTGTGCGCACCCCCCGATGTCCATGTGAAAAACGGCGCACCGACGATGCCCGGGCAATCCACTGCCCGATTGTGCATGGAAATGTTTAGGATTAGGAGACGGCAATGAACATTGGCATATTTGATTCAGGCATTGGCGGCATGACGCTGCTTCATCAGGCGATGGTGCTGATGCCGCATGAGAATTACATATTTTATGCGGACACAGACCATGTTCCCTATGGAACCAAGACGAGGGAACAGGTCATATCCTATGTGGATGAGGTGATACGCTTCATGGCGGAGCATGACTGCAAGGCAGTTGTGATCGCGTGCAATACGGCGACAGCAGTGGCGGCAGAGCTGATGCGCAGCCGGTATGAATCACTTCCCATCATAGGGATTGAGCCGGCTGTGAAGCCGGCCGTGGCAGAGAGCAGAGGAAAGCGCGTGCTGGTGGTTGCGACGCCGCTCACAGTGCACGAGAAGCGGCTTAGAAAGCTTGTGGAGCGCGTCGATGATGCGCATTTGGTAGATTTGTTGGAACTGCCAGGGCTTGTGGAGTTTGCGGAGCGCGGTGAGTTTGTGTCGGACAGCGTGACAGCGTATCTGCGGGAGAGGCTATCGGGTTATGTGCTTGAACATTACAGGGAGCTGGTGCTTGGCTGCACACATTTTAATTATTTTAAGGATACGTTCCGGGTGTTGATGCCTCCGCAGGTACATATGATTGACGGGAGTCTGGGAACCGTGCGGCAGCTGATGCGTGTGCTGCATGCGAGACACGAACTTTTGGAGCCGCTGCCGGAAACCGATGCGGACTGGGAACAGGTAAAAAATGGGATTTGTGTCAGATATTATGAGTCTGGCCGCGAGATAACAGATGCGGCAAGGCTCAGTACGATCAGGCAGTTACATGAGCGATTGGAGAATATGAGAAAAATATAGCCGCGCAGGATTAAAAATCCTGCGCGGTTTTTTGCATAACGATTATTCCAGATTCAGTCTCTTTGTCATCATATGCAGGTTGACAAAGTACATACCCACTGCGACGATGACAGTCATAAGCAGCGTCAGATTCATGGTTGGAGACATGATACCAAAGGGTGTCAGGTCACTGTCATAGGAACCGGCGATCAGCATCTTTGTGTACATCGGTAAGGAACAGAAGTAACCGATGATCTGCATGACAAACTGTACGACAAAGTATGCAACGATTGCTCCGACAATGCGGTGCTTCGCGTAGAGCTGTCCCAATGACACGCAGCCAAGGATAGTCACAATATTTGCCAGGATCGAAGTGATAACAAAAAACACCAGATATGCAGCATATGCGCCAAGGCTGATGCCAAATTCATCCTCGAAAACGTGTAGCAGGGGTAAAAATTCCTCCGAGAATGCCCTGCGCAGCTCATTGTAATCGCCAGGAATCAGTGAGAATATATGGTATATCGCGACCTGGAGAATGATAAAGATCGTGGCGGCAATCGCGACCAGCATCAGCAGATAGATTAAGACGGAAGCGATAATCTTTGCGTTTAAAATCTGTCTGGCGGATACAGGGAGTGTGTGTGTCAGATATCCCTGATCGGTGTAGCAGGTCTTATAGAATCGTACCGCGATGATGAGCATTGTTCCCAGTGTGCAGCCGATAAGTCCGAAATAATACAAAAAGATCGAAAGGATCAGTGCCATCATGGAGTACCAGGCGATCGTCTCATCATATCTGGGGTCGATGGTGAGGATGACACCGCAGGTCAATGCAGTAGTACCGCCCAGCACGACCAACAGGATCAAAAATGGCGAGCAGAGCCCTTTCCATTCGTATTTCAGTAGTTTTCCTAACATGCGTACACCTCCCTGAAGTAATTGTCTACGGATTTGCCCATCTGGCTCCGGATAGAGTCGACGGATGTATACAGCATCAGCGATCCGTTTTTCATAAAGATCACATCGTCCAGTATGTTTTCTATGTCAGATATCAAATGAGTCGATAATATAATCGTTGAACCTGGATTATAGTTGGTGATAATGGTGCGCAGGATGTAATCTCTTGCAGCGGGATCAACACCGGCGATCGGCTCATCGAGAATATACAAGTCTGCCTGTCTGCTCATCACCAGAATCAGCTGCACCTTCTCCTTTGTGCCCTTAGAGAGTGTCTTTAAGCGCGCGTCGCTGCTGATGCCGAGTGCACCCAGCATGCCGTAAGCCTTTTCTGTCGAGAAATCCTCATAAAAATCTGCAAAGTAGGACACCATCTGTGAGACTTTCATGCTGTTGTCCAGGTAGGTGCGCTCCGGCAGATAGGAAATGGCCTTCTTGGTCGCAGGGCATGGCTCCATACCGTTGATCAGCACATTTCCGCTTGTCGGATTAAGGAGACCGTTGATCATCTTGATGAGCGTCGTCTTGCCGCAGCCGTTTGGACCCAGGAGACCGATGATTCGTCCTCTTGGAATGATCAGGTTCATATGGAAAACGGACATATAAGTACCCATGCCGGGATATCGCTTGCACAAATCATTTAATTGCAGCAGCGGGGTGTTGTTGTGCGCCATCGTCGGATTGTACTGTGCATTTTCGCTCTGTGGGTAAACAGGATTGTTCTGTACGGCAGTGTTTGGTGTGTAATCCGCATTGTTTTGTGGATAACTGTTTTGTGTCGGATTATGTTGTGGATAATCCGGGCTGCTCTGCATAGATTCGCCTGGAGCGTAATCTTTTTGCAGATATACCGGACTGCTCCCGGCAGCAGCTGTGCTGTTCTGCGCACTGTCATTTGGTGCATCGTCATTTGGCGTGTATGCCATACTGTTATTTTCGTTCACGTTCGTTCCCTCCCTCGGTATTTCATTTATATTATTAAATGGTTTTAGTGGACGATACTTCTGATTAACTCCAGGATTTCCTGATCATGATATCCAAGCTCCCGCATATTGGCGATAAAGCTGTTTACCTGAGTCAGTGCCAGCTGGTGTCTTGCGGCTTCGATTTTCGTCATGTCCTCCGTCACGACGCGCCCGCTGTTCCGCTGTGTCACAATCAGTCCGCTGTTCTCAAGCTCAGCGAAGGCCCGCTGCATCGTGTTGGGGTTGACACTTGCCTCCGCGGCAAGATCCCTGACGCTTGGCAGCCGGTTCCCGGCCTTGTAGATGCCGCATACGATACGGACCAGTATCTTGTCGTACAGCTGTGAGTAGATCGGGCGGTCAGAATTCATTTGCCATGCCATGTACGTACCTCCTTGTGTGTTAATTGATTAATACACTAATACAATAATACATATTGAAAGGAATGTCAATACCATTTTTGCTTTATGTCACAGCCGAAATACTTAAAAATGGACAATATAGGCGAAGATATTTGGAGGATGTGCACAAAAGAATTGCTAAAAGATGTAAAAATGTTAATTTAGTTGAAAAAAGTGACAAGCTATATTATAATAACAATATATCCCCCTTAATTAACATTATAAAAATAAAAATAAGCAGATCGAATGGATTCTGTTATGGCTGCGTGCTGCACTGGAATCTGTTTGATGGTTTTCTATGCGTTTCAATATAGACAGTGGCGGCACTTGTGAAGAAGGAAAAGGACAGGAAACAGTATGTACAAAGAACTAATGCAGGCAGTAATCGGAAAATTACATGCAACGATATTGTGCAGGAAATACAAGGCAGATAAATATGTATTTTTCCCTGACAGCAGGGGGGCATGCCTTAAGTGGGGAATCAGTTTATTACCCGAGTATATGCGGCAAAATAAGATTCATCAGATTATCGTCCTGGCAGCCGACAATTCTGTGAAAAAAGAGATTATGAAACAAGGGATAACCAATATAAGGTTCCATAAAGTATCAAAATATAGTATGAACTGTCTTCTGGATTATTATGCATTGAAGGATATGTCGGCGCAGTGGATCGTTGTCTCGACGAAGAAGCCGTATGATACGGGGGCGGAGCGCCTGCTTGGCATAAAGGGAGTAACTTATCGGGATATTATTTATTACGACATATATAAATTGGACGGAGAAGAGACATGATGCCCATGAAAGAAAAAATGGTAAAAGGAATAAAACAGTTCATCAGGAGAAAAATTCCTTTTGCGGAAGCTATGTATAAAGTTTGGAATGGAGAGAGAATTCTGAACCAAATCCGAGATATGCATGGTAAAGAAACACATATATTTCTCATGCGCGGGGCGACGGGCGATACATATATACAGTTAGCATTGATTGATTCTTATATGAAGAAAAGAAACATCTCATCATATAAGATTGTTGCTGACTCTGCCAGATGCGAAGATTTGGCAAAACTTTTTCAGGAAAAAAATCTTATTGCAATGAATGGATATAAAGTGGATAGCATCGAGAAAGCTTATATGTTATTAGGGAGTAAAAAGTTAAACCTCACAATTTTATTTCCGTGGACATACTCTTTATATTTTAACCGCTGTCGGATACGAATGACGGAACGATTTCATTTTATGGACACATATCAATATTATGTGTTAGATATGAAGGATGGCATACAGATGAAAGTACCCAGTTTTCCTCCATTAATAAGAGAGAAACTGGTTCAGAAAGAAATTGTGAAGGGGAAGACGGTAATTATTGCTCCAGAGGCAAATTCTGTTACACAGTTAGGAATAGAATTATGGAATCGAATCATAGATGGTCTTACACAAAAAGGATATGCTGTGTTGGTGAATATTGAATACGACCAAGGATATCTCGCATCAAATTATTTTTGTTCCTATGCAGAAAGCGTCCCACTTTTGGAATATGCGGGATATTTTATAGGATTACGCAGCGGATTTTGTGACATTGTATCGTCTGCAAAATGTCAAAAAGTGGTGATTTATCCTGCGAAGACTTCAAGAGTAGATTACAATGAACACAGGACAGAGATAGAGTTTTGTGGATTAAAGAGAATGCATTTAATTGATGAAGCGGACGATACATTGACGGAAATCGATACCCCACTTGTGAGAAATATTACAGATACAAGAAAAGAAGTGAAAAATGAGAGAGCGCAGGAATATGAGGAATCACTGTTGATTCAGAAAGTATTGAACTGCTTTCAAAAGATATAAGAGGAGAACCTATGGAAGTCAAATACATTATCGTGCAGGCAGGCGGCAAAGGGACGAGGATGGGATATTTAACCTATAATAAACCGAAGGCTTTGGTGCCGGTGGACAATCTGCCCATGCTGTTTCACCTGTTCAGAAAGTATCCTGACAAGGAATATTTCATTATTGGGGATTATCAGTATGATGTGCTCTCAAAGTATCTGAATGCTTTCGCGGAGGTAAAATACCAAATGATCGATGCAAGAGGGAAAAAGGGAACTTGTGCAGGAATCAGCGACGCGCTTGCAAACATTCCCCCGAAGGAAGCATTTATGCTGATCTGGAGTGACTTAATCCTGCCGGACGAGTATGAGATGCCCACCGCTAAGGGAAATTATATCGGCATAGCAAAGGATTTCAGGTGCCGGTGGAGATATGAGAATGGGGCGTTTGCAGAGGAAGCCAGCACGGTACAGGGTGTGGCAGGACACTTTGTATTTCAGGGCAAAGAGGAGTTGGACGGATTACCGACAGAAGGCGAGTTTGTCCGCTGGCTAAAGACCAACAATAACAGCTTCGAGGAGCTGCCATTGCTGCGGACGAAAGAGTACGGACTTCTGGAAGAGTACAGACTACTGCCGCTGCGCAGGTGCAGACCGTTTAACCGCATCAGGACAGAGGGGGATTATATCATCAAGGAACCGATCGATGAACAGGGAAAGAAACTGGCTGTTCGCGAAACCGCATGGTACAAAAAAGTCCAGGAAGAAAATTTTGAGAACATTCCCCGCATATACAGTGTGGAACCGTTGAAAATGGAGCGTATCCACGGACAGAATATATACGAGTATGATCTGTCACATGACGAAAAGAAGAAAATACTGCGCCAGCTGATTAACTGTATCAGAAAAATCCACAAACTGGATGGCTGTGCCGTTGATTTGGCAAGCTATGACGAGGCGTATATAGGAAAAACCTTTTCCAGACTGCAGAAAGTGTATGATTTAGTGCCTTTTGCCCACGACCAGGAGATATGCATCAATGGAAAAATGTGCAAAAATGTGTTTTTTCACAGACAGGAGTTAGAACAGCTGGTCAGGAAATATGTACCCGGAGAATTCCGGTTGTTACATGGCGACTGTACGTTCAGCAATTTGATGATGAAGGAAGGAAACATCCCGGTCATGATTGATCCGCGGGGATATTTTGGATTCACCGAACTGTATGGGGATCCAGCCTACGACTGGGTAAAATTGTATTACTCGATTGTGGGAAATTATGACCAGTTCAATCTGAAAAGGTTTCAATTGAAGATCGAGAGTCAGGAAGTATTTTTGGAGATTGAATCAAATCATTGGGAAGAGATGGAAGAAGAATTTTTTTCAATATTAGGGGAAGAAGTGAGTAAGGAACAAATGATGCTTCTGCACGCGATAACATGGTTGTCGCTGACTACATATGCCTGGGAGGATTATGACTCTGTATGCGGTGCTTTCTATAACGGATTGCAAATTTTAAATCAAGTGGTATAGTGGTGTGAACTGTTTCTGGGGGAAGAAAAATGATTAAGTATTATGAAGATGTACTGGCGACATTAAGGGATTCTGTAGATTCTATCAATGAGCCTACATATGAATGCCTCGTACAACAGTGTGTGGAAACAATAAAAAACGGCGGAAAAATTGTCGCAAGCGGATTGGGTAAAAACGTACCTATTTGTGAGAAATTTGTTGGAACCATGAATTCGATGGGACTCGATGCAAGATTTCTGCATACAAACACTGCAGTTCACGGTGATTTGGGAATTGTCAGGAAAAACGATCTGGTGCTGCTACTGTCCAAAGGAGGAAATACTGTGGAGACAGTGATGCTGGCACAGTATTTGAAAGAGCGGAGAAGCCGTATTTGGCTGCTAACCTTTACAGAGCAGTGCAAAAGTGCAGAGGTGGTAGATGAGAAGCTGGTTTTACGTTTGACTAATGAGGGGGATGAGTGGGACATTATGCCGAACAATTCAACCAGTGTATATCTTATATTGCTGCAAGGGGTGGCAATAGAGATTGGAAGACGAATGGGTATTACGATGGAAGATTTTAAGGTCAATCATCCGGGCGGTGGTATCGGAGCAAAACTGAGGGGAGAGACCATATGGAAATAGAGATGTCTGCATTGCCAAAAACATGGATACTTGATCTGGACGGAACGATCGTCAGACACAATGGGTATAAAGTCGACGGAACAGATTCGCTGCTGGAAGGTGTGGATAGTCTGCTGTCACAGATCAAAGAGAACGATATGGTAGTATTTATCACATCGAGAAAAAGAGAATGTAAGGAAATGACAGAACATTTTTTGGACGAGCATGGAATACGATATGATTACATTATATATGGGGCTCCATATGGGGAGAGAATCCTTGTGAATGACAGAAAACCGTCCGGACTCAAGATGGCATATGCAATCAACACAAATCGGGACGAAGCATGTGCGGACAAAATAGAGGAGAATCCAGCACTATAGTGTATTGGGAGTAAACTGATATGGACGAGACGACAAAGCATTTGAGGAAAGTAAAACGGCAGCTGTATAAAAATCTGTTTAAGGCATACGGCGGATGGTGGCAGTGGAGAAAGATCAAGAAGATAAAAGGATTCGACAATACTGCCGTAGTGCTTCTGCCCTCCTGTGATCGGGAGATTAATCATCTGGCGCTCTTATATCTTGATGATATGTTGAAAAGCCGAGGGCATGACAATGCAATTATATTGACACATGACCCCGAAGTAATCAAAGCTGCGCATCTGTATTCCGACAAAATTCTCAAAATAGTGACTTTCAGCAGAAAAAAAGCAGAGTACATCATGCAGTTTTACTGTCTCTATGAATTTAATAAGAAATTTATCGTGGCATCGTTGGATGAACCTTATGGTAGAAATGGAAGTGCTCTGATCGGAAAAAAGGGAACGACGAAAGAGGAGATTTTTGTGATGGGCGTTTACAGAGTATATCCGTTTGAGAGACCTGCAGAACCGGAGTACGCTGGGAGGGATGAAGAGATTAGGCGGTTTATTATGTGTAATGTGGGGTAACAATGAAAGAATTGATCGTTGGTATAAAACAAAAGATTAAGGAAAATGGATTCTTTAAAATCTTAAATATATTTAAGAATGATGTCTTAAAAGGTTTTAAGATGTATAAGAAAATAGTATATAAGTATGGTAATGATGTAGCTATTTTTTCAACAGCTTGGAGGGGAACGGGGGACTATTTTATATGTGGATTATATTTGGAAGCGTATTTGAAAAAGAATAATATTAATAATTATATATTCTTGATTCCTCGTAATGGGGGAGAACGAAAAGCTGTTAAATTATTTCAAATATACAAATTACATGTGAAAGAAATAGAGAATATTCATCCTATGAGGATGTTCGATTCATTTTTGGCGGAAAAAGAATTAAGGATACGTTATTTGCATCATGGGTATGAAAATCCAAATAATTTAAGTGTATCTGCCTTGGATATTTCGTTATTGGGGCACAATGGGCTTAATATGGTTGATTTATATTTAGGATATGGTTTTATGATGAATGAAAATGCAGTGAAATCAACTCCACAGTTTATAAAAGATGAAAATGTGATCAATAAATGGTTTGAACGGAATCATTTAGTGCCAGGGAAAACGGTGTTGTTAGCACCGTATTCTACTGGATTAAAGGACTATGAAATACCAGAACAGTTTTGGGAAAATTTAGTTACGGAATTAAAAGGCAGAGGATATATGTTGGTTACTAATTGCGTAGGAATGGAAAAACGTATATCGGGAACAATTGCGCTAAATGTTCCATATAATCAAATAGTCCCATTTCTGGAAAAAGCAGGACATTTTATAGGAATAAGGAGTGGATTATGTGACATTGTTGCAGGAGCAGATTGTAAGAAAATTATACTGCATACATATAAAGCAAAATGGTGGATAGATGGAAGAAGTATATTATATACAGGTTTAAATAATATGGGGCTTTGTGATAATGCAATTGAATTGGAGTATAGAAACGAAGAAGAACTAAGTACACTATATAAGAGTACGTTGGAGAGCTTATTAAACTCAAAAGATAATAGAAAATCTTAAAAACATTTTGGGAGAATATTTATGGTACATGATCAACTAATATATCTAAAACATTACATATCTGATGAACTATACGGTATCGTGCAAGGATTTCTGGAAAAAGTGTCAGAAGAAACACCTGAGGGTGAATATACACTGAAAGGAAAGAAAGTTTTTGCCAGAGTGATGAGTTATTCAACCAGCCAGGAGGAGACTTGTCAGATTGAGGCTCATAAGAAGTATATTGATATCCAGGCAACTATTTCAGGTGCAGAAGGAATCAGTATTTTTAAGCAGGAAGGTTTACAGGCAAAAACGCAATATGATAATGTATCAGATGTCACTTTTTTCGAAAAGGACGAAGTAAATCCGTATATTAGATGTGAAAATATACCAGGATATTTTACACTGCTGTACCCGTGGGAGGCTCACAGACCACAGGAGCGTATAGACGAAAAGGGTTTTGTAAAAAAGTTTGTAATAAAAGTGCGCATGGAAGAATGACCATGCAGAAATGGAGAAAAGGATGAAAGACTGCAAGATAGTTGCCATGATACCAGCACGATTAGGGTCAAAGAGAATTCCTAAGAAAAATATCCGCTATATGGGGGACAAGCCACTGATCCAGTATCCGATTGATCTGGCACTCAAAAGCGGGGCATTTGAAAGTGTGTGGGTTAATACAGAGAGTAAAGAGCTTGGAAAGATTATCCAGATAATGGGAGCACAGTTCCATGAAAGACCAGAGGAACTGGCTGGGGATACTGCTACAAACAGGGAATTTACTTATGAATTTCTTGCAAAACACCCCTGTGATTACGTCGTTATGGTAAATACGACTTCTCCGCTTTTGCGACAGGAGACATTGAATCGGTTTGTGGAATATGTGGCGGAAAATGATTTTGATACCATTTTATCTGTAGTGTCAGAAAAGGAAGAAACTTTTTATCAGGACAGGCCGTTGAATTTTAGCCTGCAGGAAAAGGTGAACAGTCAGCTCTTAGAGCCTGTAGAAAAAATTGTGTGGGCTATGACAGCATGGAAAAGGGAGACATTTATGGGACTGCAGGAGGAAGGAAAAAACCCAGTGTTTGGCGGGAAACTTGGAAAGTATGCAGTGCCAAAAGACGAATCCTGTGATCTTGACACAGAGGAGGACTGGCGGATTGCAGAGGGTATCCTTTTGTCAAGGTCATTGACAAAGGAGAAGGAGAGGTATGTATCATTATGACAGAGGGGTATACTGCAGATTATATAAAACTTATTTCTGATGGATTAGAGCGTACAATAGTAACGGACAGGAACGGACAGGAGATGTCGCTTGACGAGGGGATGGAGTTGTGGGCTGTTCAGGCCAGAAAAGTGCAACAGGAAACAAAAGGTCTGCTCTTTTTCTGTGGAAATGGAGCGAGCGCAACCATGGCAGAACATATGTCACATGATTGGTTTCAGAATGCTGTAGTGAACACACAGACTTGTGCAGAGACATCTCATATTACAGCGATTAGCAATGACTTGTCTTATGAGGATGTGTTTGCTTATCGGATTAACCGTATTTTGTCGGACAGGGATATTCTGGTGACAGTCTCATCTTCTGGCAATTCTCCCAATGTGGTGAAGGCAATTCATACAGCCAGGGAAAGAGGCTGTTTCATTATTACGCTTTCCGGAAAAAGTGCAGAAAATATGTCAAGGAAAAAGGGCGATTTGAACTTTTATGTTCCGTTGGAAACTTATGGTCTGGTGGAAAGTGCACATGCAGTTCTGCTTCATTGCGCCTTGGATTATTTTTTGGATAAATATATGGGAGGAAAACATTGATGAGAGTGGTAGTCGGGGCGTCATCGTTTGCGGCAGACAGTGACAGAGCAGTTAATTTATTGTTAGAAAAAGGGATTGAAGTAGTAAAAAATCCATATGGGAGGAAACTTTCGGAAGAGGAAATTGTCCAGCATCTGCAAGGGGCAGATGGACTGCTCGCTGGTCTGGAGCCATTGAATGAGGCAGTGTTTTTACAGTGCCCGCAGTTAAGGGCAGTTGCCAGGATTGGGATTGGGATGGACAACGTGGATATGGAGGCTGCAAAGAATCATGGGATTAAGGTATCCAATACGCCAGAGGGACCGACTGATGCAGTGGCAGAGATGACACTGGCTGCCCTTTTGAGTATCGGGCACCAGATTATTCCAGCAAATCAGGATGTTCATAATAAAGTGTGGAAAAAGCGTATGGGTTTTTCCATACAGGGATTAAAGGTTTTAGTAGTTGGGTATGGGCATATCGGCCGGAGAACGGCAGAGCTTTTAAAGCAGATGCAGGCGGAGATTATGGTATATGACAAATATAACACAGAGGTCTGTACCTGCACGCTGGAGGAAGGTCTTAGGAATGCAGATGTTGTCACGCTTCATGCATCTGGGAAAGAGGAGATATTGTCGGCCGAATTGATAGATATGGCAAAGGATGGCGTTGTGCTGCTAAACAGTTCAAGGGGTGCTCTTGTCAATGAAGAGGCATTGTATGAGGCGCTAAAGAAGGGAAAGGTATCATGGTTCTGGGGAGATGTGTTTTGGAAAGAGCCCTATGAAGGAAAGATAACAGAGTGTGAAAATGCCATTCTGACGCCGCATATCTGCACTTATACGAAAACGTGCCGCGAATCTATGGAGACACAGGCTGTCAAGAATCTGCTGGAGGATCTGGGTCTATGATATATCAATATGAGAAAGAACTGGAGCTTGCGAAAACGGCGGCAAAGGAGGCAGGAGATTTTTTAAAAAAGCGTGAAAAAGTTCATGTGGATGCTGCTGATGGAAAAGACATTAAGCTTTCGTCAGATAAATACAGCGAAAAAATAATTATTGACAGATTAAAAGAAACAGGAATTCCCATCCTCTCTGAGGAATGTGGGAGAGTGAATGTGCAAGGAAATGCGGAGGGCAGCGGGGCTGTCTGGATCATAGATCCGCTGGATGGAACAGCGAACTATTGGAAAGGGTTACAGGAGCTTGCCTGTGTGTCCATCGCACTTTGGAAAGATTCAGAACCTGTACTTGGTGTAGTATATCGTTTCTTTAGCGGTGAGCTTTATCATGGGATTGTGGGACAGGGAGCTTTCTTAAATGGGGAACCAATCCACACGTCAGACGTGACAAAGACAGAGCAGGCTATAGTGGCTACAGGGTTTCCCGTACATCGTGATTATGGTACAGAGAGTCTGTCTGTATTTGTAAAACAGGTACAAACTTTTAAGAAGGTTCGTATGTTAGGAGCAGCTGCTGTGATGGGTACTTTTGTGGCAGCAGGGAAAGTGGATGCCTATATGGAAGATGAGATCATGCTCTGGGATGTGGCAGGAGCAGCGGCACTCGTCCTGGCAGCTGGCGGAGAGGTGTCAGTGAAGCTGCTGGATGATGACAAGTGTATCTGTAAATGTTTTGCTAGCAGGGCATTAATGGAGGATTATTATGCTAAAAGCCTATGATTATGTAGAGTATTCGCCAGACAGCAGTTCCCTGCAGAACCCACAGTATTTTGAAAAGGAACTGGAGCTTGCGCAGAACGTAGTAAAGCAAATCTATAAGAAAAAAAGAGAATTCTGCTGCTGTCCTGCATGCCGCAGCACCCAGATCTCACATTTTTGTGAAAAGTGGAAAGTGGAATATCTGCACTGTGATGACTGTGAGACTGTCTTTGCAGCAGCAGGCAGAGAGGAGTTAGAACAATACAGGCAGTCAGAAGAGCTTATGGAGTTTCGTATATCAGAGGAATACCAACAGGAGGCGGCACAGAAGAGGGAAATTACCTGGATGGAGTCGGTAGATTGGATCATGTTTCGTGCTTTCCGCTATCTTGGAAAGAACAAAGGACTTTCTGTGTTGGATATTGGAAACCGATATGATGGGTATGTAGACATGGTTATGGGGCTGCCCATTACGGGCGGTTATGTCTTGAAGGAAAGTATTCTAAAGAAAAGACGTCCGTTAAAGACATGTACAGAAGAAACAGGAAAGGCTGATATTGTACTGTATCTCAACCACATACAGCAGTCGCTGAAGCCATTGGAAAAACTGCAGGAAATATATGCAGAAATGAAACCAGGTGCGCTGCTTTTTTTCAGCACAAGAATGGGGACTGGATTTGATGTGTTGACTTTAAAGGAACATTCAAAAATTTTTCCGTATGAACATGTATTTCTGCCATCAAAAAAAGGGATGGAAACGCTGTTCTCAGAAGCTGGTTTTCAGATTTTGGAATACTCAACCCCTGGACGTATGGATGTCGGTACGGTTGCGAGACAGACAGATAAAATTGCGGGAGATAATTATTTTATCCGTTCACTTATGAGAAATGGTGACAAATCGTCCCTTGCAGAATTTCAGCGATTTCTGCAAAAAAGCGGAATGAGTTCTTATGCACAGATAGTAGCGCAAAAGCCGGAGGGCTGATAAACACAGCCTTCTGACACTATGTGTAAACGATCTGTGCAGAAATGGAGTAAAAAATGAAAAAAATCAAGATCGCAATTATAGGTGTAGGAAAAATGGGGAAGATTCGCTATAACGCAATGCTGCGTCATGGCGGATATGCTATTGTTTCTCTTTGCGATACAAATATAGAAAATCTGAAAGGGTATACGGAGAAAACATACACTGATTGGAAGGAGTGTATCGGTTCTTCAGATGTAGACGCAGTATGCGTGTGTACCTTTAACGCATTTATCCCTGACATTGTGTGTTATGCGCTGGAAAGGGGGATTCATGTATTTTCAGAGAAGCCGCCGGGAAGAAATCTATCTGATACTTTACGGATGAAGGATGCCTGTGGGAAAGGAACCGCGATATTAAAGTTTGGATTTAACCACAGATATCATAATTCGATTATTGAGGCAAAGGCATTGATCGACTCCGGACTGATCGGTGAGGTAGTCTGTGCCAGGGGAGTATATGGAAAGGCGGGCAGCCCTGGTTTCGGACAGGAGTGGAGGAACGACGCCAGTCTGTCAGGCGGCGGGATTCTGCTTGACCAGGGAATCCATATGTTAGATTTACTGTGCTATTTCATTGGGGATTTTACCAGTATCAAAAGTACAGTCAACCATCTGGTTTGGAAAGAAATGAACACAGAGGACTCCGCATTTGCAATATTGGAAACAGAAAAGGGACAGGTGGCGTCGCTGCATTCCAGTGCTGTGCAGTGGAAGCACAAATTTGACCTGGATTTAATCTGCACGAATGGTTATATTGCCCTAAATGGGATTCTGACAGCTACCCAGAGTTATGGGGAGGAGCGTATGACATACTACCGCAAAGATCTTGCTGCAAAAACCGGAAGATTGGGAAAACCCTTAGAGCATACACTTTGTTTTGATTCAGACGAATCATGGGATCTGGAGATGAGGGAATTCTATGATGTTGTTGTGGATGGGAAAGAGTTAAAGCAGGGGACAATAGAGCAGGCGGTGAATGTGATGGGGTTGATTGAAAAGATCTATCAGATCGGCGAATTGGAAATGGAACAATAATGTTGGAGGATTTGTATGCGCCTGGAAAGATGGAAACGTAAGATTGCACACTGGTATTTAAAACCTTTTAAAAAGTTATTTCCGTATATGGATCTAAAAAACGAGATTACATTGCAGAACCACGGGATGGCATATGACATGGTGAAAAGTCTCGCAGGTGATACAGAGGAGCTGTCAAGAAAAGTCATAAAAGAGTTTTCGGATGCGGATAAGGCTTATAAGAAAGAAATGGCGCAGGAAGTCTTGGATGCAAATCAGGAAGATTGCAAAGAGATTGTGTTAGGTCAGGTAAACAAAAATTCCGCTATTCGAAAAGAACTGGACAGAGAGTTTGCAGAAGGGACACGCATTATTTACGGCAGGATCGAGAAGGCAATGTATTCACAGGAACACAGACAGTTGTATGCATCTGGTTTCTTTTTGCCTGTCTCTGCTTTTGACACAGTAAGCCTGTATTGCAATGATGTATATATCGGCGATGCGCAGCTAGGGGTTGTGAGAAAGAATTTCGTCGAAAAATACCCTGTTTTCAATACAGTCAATGCGGGATGGCAGTTTTACAGTGGACATATAGATATAGAACATCCTGAAGAACTAAAGGTGATTTTGAAGAGAACAGGAAAAGAAATACATAGCAATAGCAGAAAAATAGAAAGGACAGATGAATTTTTAATACTGGAAAATAAGCCGTATCGAATGGATATGAATAGTGTGGAGCTTCGTGATTCTAATGTGCATAAAAGAGTTGACAGATTTAATAGTATATGTAGTTCTTTGGCAGACTGGATGCCGTGGGATAATTTTGCTTATTACAAGAAATTTGTAGATGCAAAAGAGGAGATTGCGTATGGGAAAACAAGGATAGAAGAGATTTTTATCAACATTTTCTCGTTTGACAATGTCATACAGTTTAGGAGTGCAAGCTTAGAATATCAAAATGCGAATAAATTTTGGATAATCATGAATGAATTATTGATCCAACAGGAATATTATTTTGAAACGACAAACGATTCTCCTTTTATAATTGATGGAGGAGCAAATATAGGACTGGCGGTTTTCTATTTCTTGTCGCTTTATCCGCAAGCAGAGATCATTGCATTTGAGCCATCACAGGAGGCGTATGCGGTATTAAAGAGAAACGCTGAGCGAAATAGCTGGGAAAATGTGACGATTCTGCCATATGCTTTGGATTTGGAAGAAAATAGAAAACGGCTTCTGATTCCGGAAAGTGATTGCTTGGGTGCATCTCTGACAGAGAGGGCAAAAGAATATAATGGAGAAAATACAATTCGTGAGGAGGAGATATTATGCAAAAAATTGAGTGGCTATATTACAAAACCCGTAGACTTTTTGAAGTTGGATGTTGAAGGCGTGGAAGTACGGATTTTGCGTGAAATCAGTAAGAAATTATCAATGGTGACACATATATTTTGCGAATATCATTATGGGGAGTTGGTGGAGGATAATGATTTCTATGAGTTGATTCAGATTCTTAGGGAGCATGGGTTTGTGTATCAGGTGGACAAGTCACCAGGATATCATCGGTCTACAGGGGTAAAGACAATGTCCTGTGTGGGTAGGCGAGTTTCATTAAACGTTTGGGCAAAAAGGGAATCTGTTATTGAAAAAGAATAGTTTTTTAGATGGTCTGGAAAAAAGAAGTAAGAGCATTGTTGTGATATGGAGACGGGGAAAATCGGAATGCGGTCAGTAAAGGAAAAAATTCGACGCATCAGAATACTTAAAATAATATATTTTAAGTATATTTATAATTTCTTAGTATTTTTGGGAATCAGAGAACGGATAGATACTAATAGATTAATTCATGATAGGGACGATGTAGTTGAGAATTGCCAATATGAAATCGAAAGTTCATTAAAGTGTATGAGGGACTGTGTGCAGCATGGTGAAGATAACATTTTAATCGCGGGAGAAATAATAAAAAACAGGGGATTGGGAATTTTTTCAAACCGATTAAAGGAACAAATAGATAGGGCAGCCTTTTATTATTTGGCGGAGTCTGAAATACGAGATGAAATTGATTTTCCGGTATTTGTAGTTCCGCAAATGTTTCATAGAAATACATATAAAAAGGAAAAAAAGTTACAAGTTAATAAGAAGATTAAAAAAGTTATTAATTCGAAAGAATATTTAAAATGGGCAGTAGACAATACAAAAGGAAGATATAGTGATATGGCAGAAGGTTATGCAGAAAACTTTGTATATTATTCTTATATATATTTAAAAAAAGTTTTAGATATTATAAAGCCTAAAGTTGTGGTTTTATGGTTGGAGTTTTATGCATTTCATGAAATATTTTTAAATATTTGTAAAGAAAGAAATATTAAAGTTTATTTCTTTGAATTTGGTGTTTTGCCAGGAACATATACGTTTGAAACAATGGGACAGATGGGGGAAAGTATTCCAGCAATTAACCATGTAGAATTTTTGAATTTAGAGGTGGATATGGATGATATTATCCACGCTCAGAATGTTTTGGAATATTTATGCAAAAACAAGGTAACAAGATGGAAGCAGCCTGTAAATGAGGTGAATGAAATCAATGCTTTGAAAAAAAAGTTGATTGCTGGAAGACCGATTATTTTATTTGCTGGTCAAAATGATTATGAATCTGGAATCAGACCATATGGTGAATTTGCCAGAAAATACCATTCTCCGGTATTTGATAGTAGTGATAAAGCTGCGGTTTATTTAGCAAAACTTGCTGAAAAGAATAATTGGAATATTATTTATAAACCTCATCCAGCAGTAATTAATTTTGCATTTCAGAAAAGAGAATATGATATTCCAGATAATGTGATAATGGTGGATCAATTAGATATTAACGATTTGATTGATATGGCTGATGTATTAGTTACTATTGTATCACAAATGGGATATATGTCGCTGATTAGGGGAAAAGCGACAGTGATGTTGGGATATACTCAGTTACGAGGAAAACTTTGTACGTACGAAGCATTCACGCAAAGTGTAATAGATGAAACAATAAATGATGCACTTAAATACGGAATGACAGAGGAACAAAGAACATACTTTGTTCAGCATATAGCACAAATAATAAAATATTATGTATATGATGATGAAGGACAGAGAGAAATTCGTTATGGAAGAGAAATGAAACAATGCAAGGATTTTTTGAAAATGGATTTCAAGTAGAATATAATATATAAAACGAGAAGAGCGGAGTGTATATAAAATGTATAAAATTGATAATATAAAAGCGAAATTGAGCGCAAATGATAGAATTCGTCTTCTATATCATAAAACTATATTAAAAATAAAAAATAGAAATGTAAAGAGAGATTGTAAAGAAGACAGGAAAGTGATTGATAAGGCCATTTTGGATATGAAAAATTTTGGAAAGAGCAGCAAAAAAAGATTGTTAGTTGCAGGCTGTGTCGGATTGTGTCCAAAAACAGCTTTTTTAGCAAAATTGAATGCAGCATTACCACCTGACTATGATGTTGTATTATTGCTGGAAAATAACGTTAGCTATTATAGCTTAGATAATCAAAAATATCCGAATGTAACAGATGAGGAGTATATTGCACTAAAACAGTTTATAGTACCCAAACTATTCGGCAAAAATAATTATAGACCTTATGCGCAGGTAGAAATTCTCCCAGAAACAAAGAAATTGTTACAAGAAAAACCTTTTTTAAATGAAGCCGCTATGAATCTTTATATACGTCATTTTGATATGCGAAAGGATTATGCAGAATATTTTGCAATTCGCAGTTATGATTATTTGAATCAAGTTATAGAGGCGCTACATCCAGATTGTGTAATGTTATGGAATCAATTTTTTGCATTTCATCATATATTTGAAGGAGTATGTAGAGAGCGTGGAATAAAATGTACATATTTTGAGTTTGGTGTATTACCAGGTACTTATGCGATTGAGGCTATGGGGCAAATGGGTGAAAGTTATCCAGCACAAAAATACGCGGAGTTTGCAAATCTCAATGTGTCAGATGAGGAAATAGAGCGAGCAGATGAAGTATGGAGATATATTAAGGAAAACAGAATAAATAGAAAAGAACAGCCTAAACGTGATATTAGTAAAATATTAAAGAAGAAATTAATAAAGGGAAGGCCTACTATTTTTGTTGCAGGACAAAATGATTACGAATCTGGGGTGTGCCCATATACAGAACATACAAGAAAATATCACTCACCAATTTTTGAAAGCAGTGATGATGTTGTTGAGTATTTGGCAAAGTTGGCAAAAAAGAACAGATGGAATTTGATATATAAAATGCATCCTTTGGTAACTAGATATTGTTTGCCGAAACATTTTTCAGGAAATGTGATTATTTTAAATGACGTAGATATTAATGATTTGATTGAAGTATCTGATTTGACAATTACAATATTGTCTCAGACAGGGTATGTGGCATTATTTAATGAAAAGCCAGTTTTGATGTTAGGTTATACACAGTTGCGTGGAAAGGGATGCAATTACGAAGCATTCAAAAAAGAAAATATTGAACCACAAATCGAGTTAGCGTTAAATAATGGTTTTACAAAAGATCAAAAGAATAATTTTAGAAAACATATTGCCCAGATATGCAAGTATTATGTATATGAGGATGAATGGTTTGAGAAAAAGATTGCTTATGGGAAATGTATGGAAGAATGCGTTTTGCAAATTATTGATTATATGGAGGGTAGAATTTTATAGAGGGGAGACTATCCGAAAATTTAAAAATTAGTTTGGGACATTTTGAGGGGAGAAGCATGGAATTACAGGATATAATCAACCTAATAAAATCTGATAGAGTGCAAGTAGTTAGTTTTGATATCTTTGATACGTTGCTAATGCGACCTGTAATGGAGCCAACAGAATTATTTCGTCTGGTTGCACGTAGAGCGGGATATAATGACGATTTTGTTAATATGAGAATACAGGCGGAGAAGAGGGCGTCTCGGAAAAATACTGGTCAGAAAATTACCAATTTTGATGATATTTATCGAGAGTTTTCTTATTTGTATCAGATATCTGATGAAATGGTTGATAGATTAAAGGTAGAAGAAAAACTTACTGAAAAGCAGTATTTATATCCTCGCCAGTCAGCCCAAAAGTTGTTTAATGCTGCGAAAGAGGCTAATAAGCATATTATTATTACGTCTGACATGTATTTAGAAAAATCATTTTTGGAGGAGGTTTTAAAGGAGAATCATTATGATGGATATGAGAATTTTTATTTATCAAATGACAGAAATTGTAGTAAAAGATCTGGGCAACTTTATGAATTAATTAAGAAAGATTATGCCCTAAAAGACATATTACCTAATGAAATTTTGCATATAGGAGATAATAGAAAAGTAGATGTAGATACTGCAGTTGAACATGGTTTGCGTGCCATTTTTTTTGAGAAGGCTGTTGATTTGTTTAAAAAGAATAATAAATTTGTACCTTTACATTCGTATATAGATAATACCATGGACAATAATTACATAGTAGCTTTTATTGCACAAAGATTATTTGATGATCCGTTTGTTCAATATAATATGGATACATATTTTAATGAAGAGTGGAGCAATTTTGGTAATGTAATTGTTGGCCCGCTTTTAATGGTTTTTATTAATTGGATGTTAAAAGATTCCATTAATGAAAATATTAGAAAAATAGTTTTTCTTCATAGAGATGGTTACCTTCCTAAAAAAATTTTTGATATCGTATCTAAATACTATCAAAATTCGCCACATAGTGAGGAGGCGTATCTTAATAGATCAATGATGTATAGCTTTTACGGGAAAGATGATGATGGTTTATATCATGGAGAAAATCAAATTCCGGTGTATTTTGGTATGACAGTTGAGGAATTTATAAAAAAGAGATGTTTAGCAACTCAGTTGGATGAAATTGGGGATATTTTTTTAATTATGCAAAAATATGGCTATTATAGTTTAGATATGGAAGTAGGTAATATAAAAGAGAAAGCTGATTTATGGAAAGAATTACAGTTCTATTTTGCAAAAAATGCAGAGATATTTCAAAAAAATGTAGAAGAATATTGTCGTTTGAAATTTAATAATTCTAATGCTATTGCAATTTTTGATGTAGGATATCGGGGGAGAGCTTGCCGCTTTTTAAAAGATAGGCTACAAATCGATTGTTTGGAATACCAAATTTGTTCCAGACCAGAGGTGTATAGACACAATGCATTAGGTTATCGAATTAAAGGCATGATTCAATGCGGGATAGATATAGTTCGCGAAACAAAAGTTATTTTTATTTTGTTGGATGATATTTTGTCGATTCAAGAGCCAGGTATAGTTACGATAGATAAAAAGAATGATGATTATATTCCTTTATATGAAAAAGATATAGAGTATTCTGCTGAAGTTGAAGAAGTACAGCAAAGTGTAATTTCATGGGCAGAAGATTTTGTAAAAATTTTTCAAAAAGATTTACAAAAAATATTTTTTGATCCACAACCCTTTTTTTACTTGTTTAAAATGTGGTTGTCTTCTCCGTCCAAAATGGATGCATATTTGTTAGAGAAGGTTCGATGTCCTAACGATCCAGCTTTTGTTAACGGTTCTCCTAGGAATAAATATTTCGAATGGTATCAATGGAAAAGAACAACAGCAGGGGTATCTGTTTCAGATGAAAAACGGGAAAAGACTATATCATTTAGATTAGTGCATGATGCATTGGAAAAAGCTCATCTACTACCTTTGGCAAAGAAACTATATTATGGGATTATTAGATAATGAATGCTAGAACAGAACAAGAAACAAATATGTGATTTCATAAAGACTGATATTTGTAGACAATGTTATGCAATGATTAATCAATATTAATCTTTTTAAAGAATATGGATAATGGTAATTTATATATTAATTCAAAGGAGTTATTGTGATGCACAAATTACTGGATTACCCTTTTGATGCAGATTTAATTTTAAAGAAAAAGCGGCGCATTAAAAAGGAGTTAAAGGAAAATGGAGATTTTATACATAAGAATATAGCCATTCTTGGCGGCTCTACCACCAGCGAAGTTAAAGATATATTAGAATTATTCTTGCTTAATTATGGGATAGAACCGATCTTTTATGAATCAGAGTATGGACAATTTTGGCAGGACGCCGTGTTTGGAAATCCTAAATTGGATGTTTTTGCACCTGATCTCATCTATATCCATACAAGTAACCGAAATATTCTTTGTTACCCTGAAGTATCAAAAGAAGGAGTGGATGTACTTCTGAATAATGAATACCATCGCTTTGAATCTATGTGGGAGAAACTAAGACAAAAATATCATTGTCCATTAATTCAGAATAATTTTGAATTGCCTTATTATCGTATGATGGGGAACAAAGAAGCCAGTGACGTTCATGGCAGAATTAATTTCTTGTCACGTTTAAATCTTCGATTTTACGAATATGCACAAGTGCAGGAGCATTTTTACATTAATGATATTAACTGGTTGTCGGCATCTTATGGATTAGAAAGTTGGTCCGACCCATTCTATTGGTATATGTACAAATACTGTTTGTGCTTACCAGCGATACCATACCTTGCTTTTAATATTGCTAATATAATAAAGTCATTATATGGAAAGAATAAGAAAGCTCTTGTACTAGATTTGGATAACACGTTATGGGGTGGTGTTGTTGGAGATGACGGTGTGAAGGGAATTGAGATTGGCCATGACACTTCCATAGGGCAGGTATATAGTGAATTTCAAGAATACTTAAAACGGTATAAAGACATGGGGATTATGCTGAATGTCAATTCGAAAAATGATTTGGAAAATGCCCTGGCTGGTTTAAATCATCCGGAAGGAACTTTGCGATCAGATGATTTTATTATAATTAAGGCAAATTGGGAGACTAAAGATAACAATTTTCTTGCAATCAGCAAAGAATTAAATATTTTACCGGATAGCATGGTGTTTATTGACGATAATCCCGCAGAACGTGAAATTGTTCGTGGGCAGATTCCGAATGCGGCAGTACCTGAGCTAGGCAGGGTAGAGGATTATATTAGAGTTATTGACCGTTCTGGTTTTTTTGAGGTGACAGATCTTTCTGAGGATGACTTAAAACGGAATGCCATGTACAAAGAAAATATACAACGAAGTCAATTACAACAGAGTTTTCAGGATTATAATGAGTATTTAAAATCTTTGGAAATGCAAGCAGTAATCAAGGAATTTGATGCAGTATATTTTGCTCGCATTGCACAGCTAACAAACAAATCAAATCAGTTTAACCTGACTACGATGCGTTTTTCAGAAACAGATATTGAGAACATTTCTATACGGAACGATTATATCCGGCTGTATGGCAAACTTTCAGACAAGTTTGGAGATAACGGAGTTGTTACGGTTGTTATGGGGAGGCTGGAAGAAGATATATTACATATTGAACTCTGGTTAATGAGTTGTCGCGTATTAAAGCGTGGCATGGAGGATGCCATGTTGGATGAGCTTGTAAAGAGGGCAAAGGAAAAAGGAATTCATAGATTGAAGGGATATTACTATAGGAGCGCTAAAAATGCGATGGTAAAAGACTTTTATGGTAGATTTGGTTTTGAACAAATTTCTGGAAATGAGAATGGTGACACAGAATGGATGTTGGATATAAGCAGTTATGAAATTAGAAATCAAATTATTCAAGTGGTTACAACGGTTATGTGACGTCAAATCTAATTTAGAGAAAGGTGATAATGAGAATGGAAAGAGAAGATATTTTAAAGAAACTAAATGAGATTTTCTGCGACGTATTTGACGAAGATAGCATCGTTGTTACAGAGGCGATGACAGCAAATGACATCGAAGCGTGGGATAGCTTGATACATATTACATTGATTAGTGCTGTGGAGGATGAATTCGATATTAAGTTTAGCATGAAAGAGGTTGTAGGGATGGAGAATGTCGGTGAAATGGCAGATATTATTGTAAGAGAAACCACTTAGTAATCTGAATGGCACAGTAGTATGTATTTGGGGAGAGAAGTGTACCATATTATGTATGGAATACTTCTTATGTCCATGGAAATGAGGAAAAATGAAAGTAAACCATATTGGATATTTAGTTAAGAATCTGAATAAGGCGAAGACAGAATTTGAGAAGTTGGGATATATGTCTGTAACAGGTACTACACATGATACAATTCGTATGGCAGATATATGCTTTATGCAAATGGATAGTTATATTATTGAATTGATATCGCCATATGATGAAAAATCAGTTGTGGCGGGTATGGTAAAAAAGTATAGGAATATGCCTTATCATATCTGTTATGAAACGCAAGATTTTGAAATGGAATTGAATTATTTATTGGAAAATGGTTATGTACAGATGGGATCACCTCAGATTGCTCCGGCACTTGATAATCGTCGAGTTGTTTTTTTATTGAACGCAAAACTAGGAATGGTAGAGTTACTGGAAACGGTTAATTGCAAAACCATAAGTACTTGTTAGGGAGAGATTATGAGTTTTATATCATATGGTTTCATTGCATTATGTATAGTGACTTTCTGTGGATTTTATGTATTTCCGCAAAAATTTAAATGGCTGTGGCTTATGGCAATAAATGTTGTTTTCTATTTATGGGCAGGAGTCGGGCGAATTTTTTATATCATCGTAACTGCATTAATCTCGTGGTTTGGTTGTTTGTTAATTTCTAAAATTCATGACAAAGAAAAAAGTTTTTTAAAAGAGAATAGGTCCCAAATTTCCAAAGATGAGAGAAAAGCCATTAAAAAGCAGTATGAAAGGCAACGGAAGAAAATACTTGTAGTAATGCTATTTTTTATTCTGGGACAATTGGTTTTTGTCAAATATAATGGTTTTGTGTTACAGAACATTAATCATATTTTTCGTACGGCTTATGAGCCGCTTGGAAACAAAATACCGCTTGGAATTTCGTTTTACACAGTTTTTTGCATTGGTTATTGTATTGATGTTTACCGTGGACAATATGAAGCGCAGAAAAATTTAATAAAGCACTTTATGCTGCTTTCATACTTTCCATGTATTACACAGGGACCGATTGAACGTTATGACCATCTTCAGGAAGAAGTTTTTAAAGAACATCATTTGGATTGGGAGCAATTGCTTTTTGGCATGGAGTTAATGCTTTGGGGGTTTTTTAAAAAGATGGTAATTGCAGACAATCTGTCTGTTGCTACGAATGCTGTGTTTACTGACGAAACAGGAACGTATAGTGGTATATACATATTTTTGGCGGCATTCTTATATGCGATACAGTTATACACTGACTTTTCGGGGTATGTGGACATAGCTTCCGGATTTAGTCAGGCATTGGGAATCTCGTTAATTCCGAATTTTGATACACCATATTTTTCAAAAAGTATTGCGGAGTTTTGGCGTAGATGGCATATGTCTTTGGGAAGTTGGTTTAAAGATTATGTGTTTTATTCTGCCCTCCGAAGTGAGTGGTGCCAAGCGATCGGTAAAGAATGTAAAAAATATTTTTCACGTACTGTAGTTGTAAGTATTACAACTACAGTGGGATTACTTGTAAATTGGATGATTATAGGACTTTGGCATGGAGCGGCTTGGAAGTATGTTGCACATGGTTTATATTATGGTTTTATTATGATATTTAGCATATGGATGAAACCGGTTTATGAGAATGTAATAAAAAAGTTAAATATAAAAACTGACTGCTTTTCATATAGATTTTTCCAAACAATTAGAACATTTACTATTGTTACGTTTGGATATATCTTATTTTGCGCACGAAATGTTACAGACTTTGTAAGGCTCATAAAGGAAATGATATTCCATATAAATCCATGGATTTTCTTTGATGGCGGAATTTTTACTATGGGTATTGATCAGAAAAGCGCTTTTGTGCTGGCGGTTGCAGTAATAGTTTTATTTATTGTGGATTTTTTGCACTTCAAAGATTATTCATTGAGAAAAGAATTGAAAGAGCAGAATATTTGGTTCCGATGGATTTTATTGTACGGTTTGCTTGCATGTATTCTCGTATTTGGAAGCTATGGATCTGGATATAATGCAAATGACTTTATTTATCAGGATTTTTAAAATATTCTTTTATTTATTAATTTATAAAATTAGTTGTTGAGGGAAAGAAAATGAAATGGAAGTATACGATAAAACTATGTATTTTTATACTGTTAGGTCAGGTATTGTTTTCGAAAATAAGCTATGTGCTTCGTGATAAAACAGCTGCCAACAGAGAGGCACCTTTTTTTCAAGAACAGAAAAATTCTATAGACATTTTACTAATCGGACCGAGTAGCCTGGATGTGTCAGTCTCTCCTTTAGAGCTTTATAAGGAGTATGGCTATACTTCTTATAGTCTGGCAAACGGGGGACAATCACTGGCAATCAATTACTGGTGCTTAAAGAATGCTTTACGATATCAAAATCCTAAATTAGTTGTGGTAGATATATCTTATTTACATATGCAGGATATATTGGCGGGCCAGCCGGCTAGGTTGTCACAGTTTGTGGATAATATTCCATTTTCCATAGATAAGGTTAATTGTATTATGGATTTGACAGAACCTGATGAATGGTTGGATTATTTGTTAAACATTCGCATGTATCATTCCAGATGGAAGGAATTGACTGAAAATGATTTTAAGAAAATTACGAGTATTAATAAAGGAGGAGCTGTAAATTTTAACAAATGGAACGATAATTCCAACAATCCGCCGGTTGAGAAGTTATTGGTATTAGAAAAAACGGATAAGAAAAGTGTAGATGAGTATAAAATTTCCATAGAGTATATTGAAAAAATAATTTCATTATGTGAAAAGCAAAATTGCGAATTACTTTTTATTAAAGTACCATCTTATGCTACAGGGGAGACTAACCACGGTAACGGAGAAGAGCTTCAACGCTTATGGAATGGCTTTTATGATTATGCTTCTGAGAATAATTTATCATATATAAATTTTTTTCATGAGATAGATGAAATGGGAATTGATTTTGAGGAGGATTATTCTGATTGGGGGCATATGAATTATTGGGGAAACTGCAAAATGACACATTATTTCGGAAAGCGTATTTCGGAAAATTATAATATCGCGGACAGAAGAAATGATCCTTCCTATAAGAATTGGGGGGATGCATACCTTGTTTATGAGGTTTATATTCAAGACAAATTAAATTCTACGATGCGGGAGGATGAATAGTGAAAAAGCGATAAGGACATATCTGGATCCACGTATAGTCCAACATTGGAGCTTTCGTTTGACCTGCAGACGAACAAGGAATTGCATCATGGAATATTGCAGTTGGTGGACAACCATTATTAAGTACCTATTATACAAATTAAGCAGGCGCTGAATTATCAGTCGCCTAAAGTTATTGTGGTAGATGTATTAAATATTATAGTGCATCGAAACTGGGGATTGTTGGGTATATTACAATTGATTGAATGCCATGGAATAAAGATAAACTAAATGCGATACAAAACCTGGCTACGGCGGAGGAAAAAAGAATATTTTTATTCCTTGCTGTTCTTTCATAGTCAATTGAAAGAATTAACAAAAGCTATTTGAACCGATAACAACTTAAATCGGGGGTTATGTTCGGAAATGAAGAGGCAAAAGAATTTACAGCGTTTCCCATTATAGATGCTTCTATGTGCGAGGAGCTAAAGTGAGGTTAGAATATGTTATTTAATTCGTTTCAATTTTTAATTTTCTTTCCAATTGTAGTTGTGTTGTTTTATATTATTCCTAAAAAAATGCGTTATATCTGGCTGTTAATCAGTAGTTACTACTTTTATATGAGCTGGAATCCGAAGTATGCGGTATTGATTGCTCTTTCGACATGTGTTACATATCTTAGCGGAATATGGATTGAGAAATGTAATATGGTCCACACCGTACATAAGGAAAGAAATAAAAAAATATGTGTGGCAGGAAGTCTGGTGATTAATCTTGCTGTTCTTGCTTTTTTCAAGTATGGTAATTTTTTTCTATATAATGTTAATATGGTGTTGCGTGAATTTGGTATCGAAACGATAGATTACCATTTTGATTTTCTTCTTCCAGTGGGGATTTCCTTTTATACATTTCAAGCATTGAGCTATACATTGGATGTATATCGTGGAGAAATTGTGGCAGAAAAAAATATTTTTAAATACGCGTTATTTGTCTCTTTTTTTCCACAGCTTGTTGCAGGACCAATTGAGAGATCGAATAATTTGCTGAGGCAGGTTCAGGAGACAGAAAAAATACGATGGGATAGCGAGCGGGTTAGGGATGGAATAATCTTAATGTTTTGGGGTCTGTTTCAGAAAATGGTGATTGCAGACAGGGCAGCAATTCTTGTAAAGCAGGTATATACTAATTATACAAAATACGGATTTGTCGAAATTTCCTTTGCTACTATTTTATTTGCATTTCAAATATATTGTGATTTTGGCGGTTACTCTGATATTGCAAGAGGTGCAGCACAGGTTATGGGATTTTCACTGATGAAAAATTTCAGTCAGCCGTATCTTGCCACCAGCATAAAGGAATTTTGGCGCAGATGGCATATCTCACTTACTTCATGGTTTACAGATTATTTGTATGTTCCGCTAGGTGGGAATCGAAAAGGACAATTGCGGAAATATATTAATATTCTGATTGTTTTTGGTGTAAGTGGTTTATGGCATGGTGCAAGTTGGAGTTTTATAGTATGGGGATGCTTGCATGGTATTTATCAGGTTTGTGGTGATTTGAAGAAAAGAATGCAGGAACACTTTAATTGGAGTAAAAAGGTAAATTCAAGTGAACTTTCTTTAAGCCAGTGGTTGAGAAAAGCTTTTGTGACTTTTATTCTGGTCGATTTTGCGTGGTTGTTCTTTGCGGCGGATGGATTGCCAAATGCTCTCCGTATAATAAAACAGATGTGTTCACATTTCTTTTTGGCAAGTAGTATTTATGTTTTGGGTTTGGATGAAAAAGACTTGTCGCTCTTGATTTTAACTATTATTTTATTGATAATAATAGATATTATTCATGAGAAGAAGTATTCGTTATATGCTCTGATCGGCCGACAGGAAACATGGTTTCGGTGGGCGGTATATTATTTGTTGATTTTTAGTATTATCATCTTTGGAATTTATGGTTCAGTATATGATGCCAGTCAGTTTATATACTTTCAGTTTTGATACGGTAGCTTAATGGACAGTTTTATTATAAAAAATTTTCAAACACGCTATAGTACTCTATCTAGACAAAAACTGCGCTGCCAGTGTCGGACATTTTGTCAGTCGGCAAGACGCAGGAAGGAGGCGGTGCGGTGGCATCGTGCATCGTTGACTGACGACAACGTATCAGGTATGGGTTACCATTCCGAATGTATGCTTTAAATATAGACTATTTTATGAAAATGCAGATAATAATTTTGTATTGCATAGTGGATTTGCATATGGCTTTTACTTCTGCTTTTTATAATATTTATGCTAGGAAACGGAATTAGTGATCAGATAACAACGAAGGATACATATTTCTGGCATTCGAACTTAACTGTTATGGTTGTGTTATTCGCGGCATTGCTTATAATTTTCTGTAAAATAAAATTGAATGGGAATAGCGTAATTTCTTACATAGAATTTTCCCATTGGGAGATATTTCGGATATTCTGATCGTTTAATAATGATATGGAATACTTTTTTTCACAAGGATTTAGTGGGGGAAAAAGTTGTTTCTTTGTCATGGTGTGCTCTATTTTAATGACAAGGATTCCTGCCATGTTTTTTTTGCGTTTTCCTTTTTCTTTTTTCATGTCTTGTGTAAATGAGCTTCCTGTTTTCTGTTATCGCTTCTTCATTTGCCACGATTTTCGATCCATTAAAAAACAATCTCCCTATCAGCTTCCATGAACGATATTTGCTTCTCTGTCACGTGCCTTTCCGATGACCTGCCAAAACGGTACATTTTCTGGTCGGCAGGCTGCTCCAGTACAAGCTGCAGCATTTTATCAATAGTTTCCATACAACAAGTCTTTTATACAACATTAGCCATCCTTTCCTCGATATGGTCTGCACACCTGCCACGGAAAAGGTAAAGAGTTTCATACTATATATTCAACAAAAAAGTAATTAATTTTTGGAAATAATATACAAAAGTTATGCTGAAAAATGTAAAAATGGTGGAAAAGTTGAAAAAAAAGACAATGTATATTATAATAACTTAGCGGTTAAGGAAAGAGCGTATAGAGAAGTTGAAAGGTGACGGATAAAATGTTATTTAACTCTATTGATTTTTTAATTTTTTTCCCGATAGTGACAGTAATATTTTTTATTATACCAAAGGGAATGAGAACTTTGTGGCTGTTAATTGCCAGTTACTATTTTTATATGAGTTGGAACCCAAAGTACGCTGTCCTGATTGCTTTTTCTACAGTCATTACATTTATCAGTGGACTTCTGATGGAAAAAGTGAAAGGAAAATATGGAAAGAAACTTGTAGTAGCAGTTTCACTAATGAGTAACCTGGCAATATTATGCATATTTAAGTATGCGGATTTTGCATTGCGGACGTTGAGCTACATTACAGACTATCTGGGTTTGGGTACGATAGACAAGAGGCTGGACTTGCTTCTTCCGGTGGGGATTTCTTTTTATACATTTCAGGCATTAAGTTATACGCTTGATGTGTATAAAGGAAATATCAAGGCAGAGCAAAATATTTTGAAGTATGCGTTATTTGTTTCTTTCTTCCCACAGTTAGTGGCTGGACCAATCGAAAGGTCAGGGAATCTGCTTCGCCAGATTCAGAAGATAACAGAAACAGAACTTTGGGACTTTAATCGTGTTCGGGATGGTCTGTTATTAATGTTTTGGGGACTGTTTCAGAAATTATTCATTGCTGACAGGGCTTCTATTCTTGTCAATCAGGTATACCGAAATTATGGAAATTATGGTTTTTTTGAATTGGCAGTTGCTTCTATTTTGTTTGCATTCCAGATATATTGTGATTTTGGCGGATATACAAATATTGCCCGCGGTGCGGCTCGTGTCATGGGTTTTTCGCTGATGCAGAATTTTAAGCAGCCCTATTTTGCAGTCAGTATAGCAGATTTTTGGCGGAGGTGGCACATTTCACTCACTTCATGGTTTACAGATTATTTATATATACCACTGGGCGGAAATCGGAAAGGGACTCTTCGACAGTATGTCAATATTTTTATTGTTTTTGGTGTGAGTGGCCTGTGGCATGGAGCAAGCTGGCATTTTTTGGCATGGGGATTGCTCCATGGAGCCTATCAGATTGCTGCAAAATTTAAAAATCGAGTTCTGAAGAAGTTAAAAATAGAAGAAAAAGATATCGCGCATTCTTCTTTTAGCCAGAGATTGGGAAAGGCAATTGTTATTTTCATTTTGGTGGATTTTGCATGGGTACTTTTTGCTGTGGACCATTTACGTCATGCTTATGGTATCTTTCGACAAATGCTTACTACGTTTCAGACAACAAGTATTTTCGAGATTGGGTTGGATAGAGGAAACTGGTTTATGCTTTTCTTTGGAATTTTTGTTCTCATCTTAGTCGATATGATACACGAGAGAGGAGAAAGCGTATTTCTTTTAGTAAACCGGCAAACACTTTGGTTTCGATGGATTTTGTATTTGGGTCTAATATGGAGTACCATTCTGTTTGGAATTTATGGTATTGGCTATGACAGCAGTCAATTTATTTATTTTCAGTTTTAGGAGGGATATGTCTGTAGATGAAAAGGAACGTAAGATGTATATTATCCAGTTTATTGTTTTGTGCAGCGCTTATCGGTTGTGGAAAATTTTTTCGATATATTTTGATAGATGACACTGCATCTTATACAAGAGTTGCATTTCATGAAATGTATGATCAGGATAACATAGATATTCTGTTTGTTGGTTCATCGCATTGTTATAGGAGTTTTATTCCTAAAATATTTGATGAAAAGCTGGAAGTGAATACATTTAATGGAGGTACATCCGCCCAAAACTTAGATGGTTCATTTATGGTTATTAAAGAAACTGCAAGATATCACGATGTAAAGCATATTTATTTGGAACTTTATTATAATGTTTCATTTGCCACATACAAAGCTCGTACAGAGATGACTCAGACATACATTATTTCAGATTATCTGAGACCATCTCTGGATAAAGTGCAGTATCTTCTTAATGCTTCGGCAAAAGGTCATTATCCTAATAGTTTTATTTTGGCAAGAAGAAATTGGTATCAGTTCTTTGATGCAGATTGTGTAAAGGATTTAATTATAAAAAAGGCATCTGACGCTTACAAAAACTATGAATATGCATATATAACAAAGGAGTCAGAATGGTATGATGGGAAAGGTTATGTTGCAAATAAGGGGGTTATTGAAGACTGGAATTACTTTTCTAAAGACGGATGGAGTGGTATAAACCTTAGCAATATTTCGGAAGACTGGTTTCGTTCTCTGGAAGATATTATTGCATTCTGCGACGAAAGGGAGATTGCTTTGACGTTAATATCAGTACCAATGCCCAATTATTTGCTCGCAGGTGATGGAAATTATGATGAGTATGTGGAATTAGTACAGAGTTTAATAAAGGGAACAAATGTCAATTATTATGATTTTAATTTATGTAAAGAAAAATACTTTCCCAATACATCGTCTTTATTTCGAGATACACATCATCTGAATTGTTATGGAGCGGAAATATTTAGTTACTTGCTTGCAGATTTCATTAATGGAGAAATTTCGGAAGAGGAATTATTTTATAGTTCCTATGATGAAAAACTTGAAAATTTAGAGCCGACAGTGTTTGGAATCAGTTATCATGACAGTAAAAATAATAACGGGGAACTGGTTAGGAACTGTAAAATTGTTTCAAGCGTAAGTGATGATTTGGAATATGAGATCAGCTTATTGCCAACGGAAGGGGAATCTAGCAAGATTCAAGATTTTGCTAATAATAACTTTTTCTCTATTGTACCGGAGGAACATGGTATAATCACCATTAAATATCGATTAAGCAATTCTCCAGATGAAATATGGGCAGTTAATATTTTTATTTAGCTATAAATGAGCAAATTTAAAAGTTTACCAAATACTTATTCGTAGCATAGATAAATGCACAAATAATATACATGAAAAATACATAATGCACACCAAGATATTCTTATGAATGCTTGTATATTGTTTCAGATCAAGATAATTCAATTTTTCTTGTGCTTTTTTCGGAATTTGCTCAATTATAGTATTTAGTATAAATATAGTAGTTTAAAATATGTAATGTTAAATTGACAGAAAAAAAGGAATTGTGAAATGAGTTTTATATTGAGTTTTGATTGTAGAATATAAACTGGAAATCTATGAGAAAGGCACCAAGGTCATTGAGATTTTAGAATGTTATATTTACAGATTCTTAACGTTTCGGGAGTCGCAGGATAAGGATTTGGTGGGGACAAAAGCTGTTTTGACAGACATGGTATGTGCATTTACATGTATTATCATGACAACATTATTCATAGAATCGATTCGGAAACAGATGGAGAAGTTTGCGGTGAAAATATATGACAATGTGCTTTGGCTTCGCAAAGGTTCCGAAAAAAATAAAGATGTTGTATAGCCCGTATATTATAATGCGAACATATTTTTGCAAATATTTCTTGACATTTTCCAATGAATAACCTACAATAGTTCTTGAACATATGTTTCATAAATGATTATTGTAAAAAGGACTAATACTTGCCTCTCTGAAGGAGAGGGATGAATGTCAGAAGGAACAAAGGCAGAAGACAGTATTCGACGTGTCGCATTAAAAGAAGAGTCGCTGAATCAGAATAAAGAAAAGAGACAGATCGCTTACCAGAATAAAGATATCACAGGCAAATTTCTGGCGGAAAATTTTAAAGGGAAAACATTCCGTGTATATGGTTTAAATCTGCCAGAAATAAATCAGGTATTTCCGACGAACATTCCTACAGTGAAGGCGAACGAGCTCCGTCTTGATAACCTGTTCGAACTTGCGGATGGAACAGTAGCACTTGTGGATTACGAGAGTGAGTACGATGAGGAAGATAAGGTAAAATATCTGAATTATCTGACTGGGATTGCAAACCGATACCAGCAGGACAAACAAAAGTGTCCTATAGTACGCATGATTTAATCTACACGGGTGATATAAAACGCAGCCGTGTATCAGCTCAGTACGATATGGGAGCGGTAAAGATGAATATAGAGACCGCATTCCTGGCAGAGTTGGATTCCGAGGAAATTTTCGATCAGCTAAAGGGAAAAGTGGAGAAAAACCAGCTGCTGAGCGATGAGGAATTGATGGAGTTTATTGTTCTGCCATTGTCATACCACAAAAAAGAAGAAAAACAGAAGAAACTGCGGGAAATAGTGGATTTGGCAGCAAAGATTCAGAACAGGGAACAACAGATTTTTGCACTGGCAGGAATACTCGTATTTACGGACAAGATTATTGACATGGAAACAGCGAACCGGATAAGGAGGGCGATCGAAGTGACGCAGGTAGCACAGATTTTCGAGGAGGAGAAGCGCCAGGAAGTAGAAGAGGTAAAACGTCAGGCGGAGAAAGAGAAGCATCAGGCATTGAGTGCGCTACAGCAGCAGATTGCGATTGAAATGATTAAAAAGAATTATTCTGTCGAGGAAATTACATCACTGGTGTCAGGTTATACGCAGGCTGACGTGGAGATGCTGCGGAAAAAAATTTCGCTTTAAATGTTTGAACAATGGGATATAACATGCATCAATCATTTTTACCTGAAATTAACCAATGAAAAGAGGTCATATATGGGCGCAAAAGACGCAAAGGCAAAAGAATTTCTATCCAACAATGAGAGATTTGCAGATCTGTTTAATTACTACCTGTTTTAGGGCAGGCAGGTGATTAAGAGTTTATTTCAGGATTCCGAAAAGAAGATAAGTTAACCCCGGTAATTACATTAACTGTGTACTGGGGAGCGGACGAATGGGATGCACCGAGGAGCCTGCATGAGATGTTTACAGTATCTGATCCGCATATATTGAAGTACGTGGATAATTACCATTTACATCTAATCGTTCCATACGAGATAACGGATTTTCGGAGATTCCGCACATCGTTGCGGGAAGTACTGGAAGTCGTAAAGGCATCTGGCGACAGGGAGAAAATGGGGGAAGTACTGGGCGGAAATCCAAGGTTCAGGAACCTGGAAAACGAGGCGGTTTCAGCAATTAATACATTCACGGGGCTGAAAGTTCCGGTGAATAAAAAGGAAAGGAATACAGATATGTGTAAGGCGTGGGAAGACCAGAGACTTGTTGGCAGAATGGAAGGAAAAGCAGAAGGAAAAGCGGAAGGAAAAGCAGAGAGCAAGGCAGAAGATACAATTGAATTTTTAAAGGATATCGGTGAGCCATCGTCAGAGCTGCGAAAACTGATTATGGAGCAGACAGATTTGGAAGTTCTCGGAAGATGGGTCAAGCTTGCGGCGAGAGCAGAATCCATAGAGGATTTTGAGAAGACAGCCGGGATTTTAGAGATGGTCTGATGATTAGGCAACTGACTTCCCGTAAATGGGGATAGTATGTACCTGTACGTACTAATATGCTCACAGAATGATGTTGAACAGCGGCGGAGAGAGTGTGTAGGGAATTAAGAGAAGAATCAATAATTTACAAATTGTATGTGAAAAAAGCGGGGAAATAACTGATTATTCAGTGTATTTCCCTAATTTTTTGGATTTTTGCATTATTGTTGAATTTGATGATATTTTTGCTTTTAATTTGGTACAAATCTCTCACAAATTATGACGAATATCTGACAGAAAGCATTTTTCAAAAACGATCTGGTGCATAGGGAATAAAGCAGAAAAATCTTAGTACCAATTAGATAAAAAGCATGGGTAAAAATTGGTTATAATGCACAAATAATCTCACAAAAATGTGAAATTAGTTGAAAAACGCGAGAGCGTATATTATAATAACAAAAAATGTTCCATGAGAACATGAAGATATAGTACAAAAACACAATCACAATCAGTCTTAAATAGTAGAAATATTCGATGCATGCAAATCAAAATACTAAAATATAAAGTATATTACATAAGTTTACAGAACATGATTTTGTTACATTTGATACACAGGGTATTGTTCTGTGATCATACAATGTAAACCAAGGCGGAAAGGACTTCATATTGTGTAAAAATACGGGCAGGGTGACATTAAATATTATAATGTAAATTGTGTGGGGGATGTCTATCGCCCATTTTACTATTTAAACGCAGTTACCGCATAGAATAACCAAGTGGTTAATTTGCAATTACGAAAAGCCGAATGCAGGGAATGGGTTTTAGGAAGAACACAAGATAACGATAAGGAGCAATATATAGTGGAAAATGAAATAAAAAAGAATGCGGTATTTTATTCGGAAGGAATAAATAAGATTGTAGAAAAAATACTAGATCCCACAATCAAAGTAGTGAGTTTTGATATTTTTGATACATTGTTATTTCGGCCAGTGCTTACACCGGTAGATGTTTTTCGGCTGCTTGAAAATAAATTGGACATACCTAATTATCATAATATGCGTGTTGCAGCGGAAGCTAAGGCACGTAAAGATAATACGTTGTATGTGCAGGATATTACATTAGATGATATTTATAATACTTATGCATATATGTTTGGAACAACAGAAGAAGAAACGGAACGCATAAAAAGCGAGGAGATGAAAATTGAATATACGTTGCTGTATGCACGAAAATCAGCTCAGTATTTGTATGAAAAAGCGAAAAGCGCTGGAAAGGAAATAATTATTATATCCGATATGTATTTATCGAGCAATTTTTTAGATAAGTGCTTGAAAAAAAACGGATATGATGCACATACGCATATTTATGTATCTTCCGAGACAGGATTATTAAAAAGTTCAAAGATGATGTATCAGTTTGTGTTATCAGATATTAGAATGCAGAATATTAAATCGCAGGAAATATTACATATTGGAGACAATAAAAGGGCTGATGTTGATTGTGCCATGGCATCAGGTATGTTTGCAATGCATTTACCAAAATCTGTTGATGTATGGAATCAATGCGACAAGTTAAAGCAAGTACACTCTTATATACTTCAGGACGTGATGAATTCAAATAATGCGATGCTATATGGAATCATGGCCAATTTATATTTTGATGATCCTTTTGCAGATTTTGACAAGAATACTTTTTTTAATGGTGACATAGTTTTAATGGGCTATTGGTTTGCGCCGCTGATGGTAGGGTTCACGAAATGGATGATCGAAAATATTGAAAAAAATAAGATTGAACAATTATTAATGGTGTGGCGGGATGGGTATTTGCCGCTGCAATTGTTGCAGATAATGCGTCCTTGTTTTTCAGATCGCCCCATAGAGATTGCCCGCATTTATATGGGACGGGATTTACGACTGCCTTTTAATGCATTAGACAGGAATGGTTTCTTTAATTCTTTTGCGGATAATCCATTGGATGAAAAGTTGACAGTTGACTACTTTATTAAGAAAAGATTACTTTGTACAGATCCAGATCAATATAATGAAATAATGAATATTTTTTTTAAGCATGGATTTTTAAGCAAAAATGATATAATTGGTAAGTTCGAAAAATATAGAGTTTTCTTGAATGAATTAGAGCCATATTTTATCATGAATGCAAATAGCAAGATTAAGCTCTATCGACAATACATTCTTTCCAATATTGATAGAAACAAAAAGACAGCGTTGTTTGATAGATCACCACGAGGTAAGTCTTCGAGATTTCTGCAAAAATATTTTGATATTGATTTATGCTGTATTACAACAGAAGTTTATGATACTCCAAAAGCAAAATTAGAGGATTTGGATACTCCTGTAAAAGCATACTGGGAATATGGAAAATATTATATTAATAAAATGGGGCGGATTTGGGCGCAATTAATTGAAATTACTATTTCAGATAGAAATCCTGGTTTTGCAGGAATCCAAGAAAACAAAGATGGAACATGTTCAGTAATATTGGATGTATTGCCCAAAAATGAAATAATAATAAATACAGATAAACTTGTTGAGCAAATGCAGAATGCGATTACATTTTATACAGATACATTTACCAGGATTTTTACGGAATATTTACCATATTTAGTTATTGACAGACATGGAATATTTGATTTTGCTATAGAGATGTTGGAGAATCCGGATAAAAAGGATGCTCAACTAATAACAACTATACATCCGGGAAGATCCATTCTTGCACCTATAGATGAGAATGTTTTTATAAACTGGTACAATAGAAAATTTGGTGCAGTAACTGAAAAGAAAAAAACGATGTGGGATTACATTCGTCATACTGGATATGTGACTGCGGAAAAAATGGGAATTCTGTTGCCCGCACGAACTCTTTACAGGAATATCATAGGAGATCCCTTAGAAACAGTCATATCTTTAGATAAAATACAAAAACAGATAGACAGGCATATCAATTTTATAAACACACTTGATTGTGGCGGGATAAACTCTATTTTTGTAGGTGGTTCACCGCGAGAAGTTGGTAAGTTTTTTAATCAGATATCACACTTAAGTACTAAATTGCGATTTGTTTTTGTTGCATCAGGATTTCTAAAAGTGCCGACATGGTTTGACTTTCCATGTATTGAAGGACCATATATGTTTAATTTTTGGGGATTCGATGGACAGGATAAAAAAATAAAAGTACCGGAAACAATAATAAAAGAGGTGAAAAGTAAAAAGTATCTTATCGATTTAACAAGGCGCCGAGTATTAAGTGGATATAGTGAGAGTATTGCAATGGTATTGGCATATGAAACAGAACGATATTTTAGTGTTTTAATAGAAAAAATGAAACCTAAAGTATTAATGGTATGGAATAATTGGGGGAATAATTCCGTTGTTCCTGGTCAAATTGCAAAGCGAAAGGGGATTCCGGTAATCTCGGTAGAAAGAGGATTTTTGGAGGGAACGATTATGTTATCCCCAAATGGATATGGGGAAGATCTGATTAATGCGGATTCTGATATATTTAATACTTTGCCTGTGGATATGGAGGAGATTGCGCAGGCTGAAAAAGTTATTGATTTTTTAAGGAATACGGGGCTAAACCGGTATTCACAGCCAATAAATAATACACTGGAGATTCTGAAAAAAAGTCTGGATAGGCAAAAGCCAAATGTTTTGTTAGTTGGAGCATTTGACTGTGAGAATCCTGCTTTTCCACAAGATGATATATCCAAAGAACTTTATAGTCCTACATTCGAAACATCTGGTGCAGCTATGAGATATCTTTCAAAGTTGTCCAAAAAGAATGGATGGAATCTAATTTACAAACCGCATCCGCTTATGGATAAAATTGATCGATCGAATTCTGGTTTTAAGATACCACAAAATGTATATTACATAAAGGATGTAGATATAAATGAATTAATTGATATTGCAGATGTTGTAGTCTGCATGATTTCGGGAGTCGCGTATATTGCACTTACACGTGGAAAAGTACTTGTTGAATTGGCATACACACCATTAAGGGGAAAAGGCTGTTGTTATGAAGCGGATTCAATTAACTCAATTGAACCGAAAATAAAGGAAGCATTAAAACATGGTTTTTCGAAAACGCAAAAGGATTCATTTAAACGACACATAGCACAAATAAATAAGTATTATTTTTTTGATGATTTATCTGTCCGCTCTGTCAGATATGGCCGTCCAATAGAAGAAGCAGTTGCGTATATTGAAAATATGATTGTAGAGTAGGGGAATATAGAATATGAAGGTTGTAGCATGGGTTCCAATTAAATTAAATAATCAGAGGCTGCCGGGAAAAAATACGAAATTGTTAGGCGGCAGACCTCTGTGCCATTATATGTTGCATACGTTGACACAAATTGATTTAATAGATGAGATTTATGTATATTGTTCTAATGAAGCAATTGTTCCATATTTACCGGAAAATGTAAAATTTTTGAAACGTTCAGAAAAACTTGACGGGGCAATGGTTGGTCATTATGAGATTGTTGAATCATTCTTAAATGATGTTGTTGCAGACGTCTATGTGAATGCACATGTTACCAATCCTTTTGTTAAAAAGGAGAGTATTGAGCTCGGATTGAATAAAGTATTGGGGGATGCTCATGATTCTGCGCACACGGTTCAGCGTTTAAATAAGCCTTTGTGGTATAAAAAAGAACCGTTTAATTTTACCAGAACCAAAATGTTCAGAAATCAAGATATAGAGCCTATGTTTATTGATATGAATCTGTGCATTTATAAACGGGAAGTGTTCACACAGATGCATTCGCGTTATGGTAAAAATCCATATTTTATAGAAATTAGCCCAATTGAAGCGATAGACATTGACTATCCAGAAGATTTTATGATTGCTGAAACAATGTATCAAACATTTTTGAAAGATGAGATGAGCGACCATGAATAATATTAAGATTCTTGATTGTACATTGCGAGATGGGGGAAGAATCATTAATTGTGAATTTCCGGATACACAGAGTAAACGCATTATATATTCTCTTCAGCAGGCCAATATAGACATAATCGAAGTAGGATTCCTTAGGGATGCAAAAAATACTACGTATATGGGAAATAGTACATTTTTTACAGATACCCAGCAAATTAAACCATTGTTGCCTAAAGAACGAAGGTCATTGTATGTAGCATTTGTTGATTTTGGGATGTTTGATATTAATAGATTAGAGAATAATGATGGAACTTCAATTGATGGTATTAGATTTGGTTTTACTAAAAATGATTTTGAAAATTCCTTAAAAGAATTAATCCATGATGTTAAGTTGATTAAAAGGAAAGGATATAAATTATTTTTGCAGGGAGTAAATTCATTAAGTTACACAGACTTGCAGCTTTTACAATTAATAGAACTTATAAATGAGATTGAACCATATAGTTTTGGAATTGTTGATACATATGGAGCTATGTATATTGATGACGTGCAGCGTATATATAGTCTGACCGACCATAATCTGAATGCGCAGATTGCAATTGATTTTCATTCGCATAATAATTTGCAACTGTCTTTTTCTTTTGCGCAGGAAGTAATCAAGTTAAGTAATGGTGTAAGAAATATTATTATTGATTCCACATTGAGAGGAATGGGTAAGGGTGCAGGAAATACAAATACAGAGTTAGTTGTTGATTTTTTGGCGAGAAAAAAGGGATACCCATATGATTTGGAAAAAATATTAGAGATTATTGATTTGGAATTGTATGACATTTATGAAAAAAAGCATTGGGGTTACTCCCCGGCTTCTTTTATGGCGGGGATATATAAATCGCATCCCAATAATATTATGTATCTATTGGATAAATATAGTTTTACTACGAATGATATAAAAAATATTTTAGCGATGTTATCAGATACAGAAAGACAACGGTATCCATATAATAAAATCGATGAATTATGTGCAGAGTACAGCTTTAAAGAATATGATGATTCTTTGGATCTGGCAGAAATAAAGAAAATGATTAAAAAAAGTATTGTTTTAATACTTGCGCCCGGGAAATCATTACAGGACAGAAAACAGGAAATTGATTTGTTTATAGAAAAGAACAATCCATTTATTATCAGCGTTAATTTTATTTCTGATTACCAAAACAGCATATCTTTTTTTGGAAATAAGAAAAGATATTACTCGTTTTGTTATGAGAAAAACAAGAAAGTTATCGTTACTTCGGATATCGCAACGAATAACGAATTGGAATTGGTTGTCTCAGCCCAAAGATTATGTTCTGCGCAAGATAAAGAAAGCAGCATGTTTAAAGTGTTGTATCTTATGCACGAGATTGGAGTCTCGCATATTGCAATTGCTGGGATGGATGGCTTTACAAATAATCTCGAAGATAATTATTATGATAAATCATTAATCATAGAAAGAACTTTGGAAGAGATACAAACTACTAATTTACGCTGGCAAAAGAAATTGGATGATTTTTTACAAAAATATAAAGGTGTACACGATTTGGAATTAATAACACCGAGCGTGTTAAAAATTAAAAGTGACATCTGTATGAAAGATGATAAAGTATGAGTGTTATAAATATGGTATGTTTTACTATTTTTAAACTAATTGCATTAGATGTAGATGGAATCCTTACATAAAAGTTGCTGCAGGAATATTGACATGAATTTAAAATTAATATTTAATTATGCTACTCAAATAATAGAGAGGAAATTGAAGTGTTATTGAATATAAGTATGTTCTTTATTCCTACATTGTTTGTAGAAGCTACACAGATGTATTATACGCAACATACGAAGAGGCATAAAAAGTATAGAGTGCTGAGAATGTTTCTTTTACATTTTCTTTTAATTAATGTATGCACGTTTTCAATTTCATATGCAAGAGGAGTCAAAGCGCTTAATTTTGAACAAATGACAATATCGTACCGACTGAAGTACATGGGACTGGGACTTGTCTTGGGATTGATGCTTTTAGTGTTTGCACAGTTTGGGAGTAACAAAACAAAAAAGTTAAGTTCTCACTTAACAAGTAAAGTAAGAAATAGCAATTTTGATTTGCTTAAAATTATAGCTATTGGATTGATTGTATTATTTCACTATGTGTATGGAAAGTGGGATTACTCCAGTATGGGGAACTATAAGGTTATTATAGATGTCATCTGGATGCTTGGAGAGTTAGGAGTCAATGTATTTGCACTGATCTCGGGATATTTTATGATAGAACAGGAGAGACCATTTAAGGCAAAAAAGATTTGTTTGATGTGGATTCAGGTAATATTTTATTCCATACTTTCGACTACAGTAACAGTTAAAATGGGTGTTTTGGAGATTGACTGGGGAAGAACACTGCAGACAATTTTTCCGATTACTTATAGAATCTGGTGGTATGCTTCGGCATATTTTTGTTTGTATTTTTTGACACCGTTTATAAATAAGGGATTGAAAACACTGGAGAAAAAGGAATATATTAAACTTAATTTGATACTTTTACTAGCATTTTCTATATGGCCAACATTTATTGGGATAATCCATAATGATACAGAGTCTTTTCTTTTCTACAATAGATTCATATGGATATTGAGTTTATATTGCATTGCAGGATATATAAGAATTTATGGCCTATGCAGGGAAAAGTGCACACTTTGCCATTGGTTGTTTATCCATATCTGTACATGGATACTTACTTTACTTTTTATTGTCTTTATGCCGGAAAATGGAATTAGTAATCAGATAAAAATGAAGAATACATATTTTTGGAGTCCGAATTCTACTGTAATGGTTGTATTATCTATATCATTGTTTATGATTTTCTGCAATTTAAAAATGAATGAAAATAGTGTGATTTCATATATAGCATCCTGTGTTTTTGGAATCTACCTTGGACATGCGGGGCGTTCAGGAATGATATGGAGTGCTCTTTTTCATAAGGATTTAGTGGGGGCGAAAGCGGTTATTACAGATATGGTATGTGCGTTTACCTGTACCATTATGGCAACATTGATAATAGAATCAATTCGAAAACAGATGGAGAAGCCAATTGCATGGATATATGATATTATATTGCGACGTTGTAAAAGTATGTGATGTCGGTATTTTGGGGTTTTATCTTAGCACTAATTTAATGCATTTGAATTACGATTTTATGTAAGGAGTGTTGTACGAATATGGGAAAAATTAGAAGCTATATTAACAGGAGATTTATAGAAAGTAATCCATCTCTTGTAGAAGCAATGCTCGACATAAATAAAAAACAGGGCAGGCGCAGTAATGTTGTCGCACGGGTCTGCCTGGTCGTACAATTATATGTTAAGTATGTTATCTTTCGGACATCAGTTATCAAGGAAAGACAGAAAAGGATGAACAAAGCCTTGTATCCGGAATCGTGTGCAAATCAAAATGCTGAAATAAAATATATATTACATAAGCTTGCGGAATATGATAGTGTTACATTTGACATGTGGGGAGTATTGTTCTATCAGGCTTTGGACATGCAGCAACTGTTTGCATTGGCTGAAGTGAAAGAATATTGGATAGGAATTTCGGACGTGCAGGATGCAAAAGAGAAATTAAGCACGGACCAGATCAGGCATGTGGAGAGACTGGTTATGGATTTTGCACTGGAGAATCCGGCAATGCGTAATTTGCTTGGCGAGGCTGTACGACAGGGGAAGAATGTATATATATTCAATAATTCTGATTTTTCAGATGAATTGGTACAGAGCATATTGGAGCGCTACGCGTACAATGTAAGCGTGGGCAGAAAGGGGCTTCATATCGCGAATAAAAAAGTGGGAAGAGATGACATAAAGTATCATAGCGTAAATCTTATAGGGGATGTGTATCGCCCATTTTATCACTTGAACGCGGTTACCGCATTGTATAACCAGGTGGTTAATATACAATTTCATAGTCAGGCTAGGGAGTATACTCTGTTTTATGAGTATGGATTTTCTTGCGGTGGAATACTTACTTGTGGATTTTGTCAGTTTCTGAGTCAGTTGGTAGAACGGGAAAAGATAGATAAGATTTTGTTTGTTGCGAGAGATGGAGATATCATGGAGAAGGTCTATAAAAAATTTTTTCATGATGTAGATACTGCATATCTTGTTTTTTCAAGATTTGCATCCTATGAGTTAATTTTTCATGATTTTCCAGAGGAGTATCTTGATAAAAATATTAAGCCGAGGATGGATAGAGTCGATACAGACAATTCCATTAAAAAAATTTTACAGGAATGTGGTTTGGAATTTTTAGAGAATAGTTTATTTGAAGAAGAGCTCGTGGGCAGTGAAATATTGCAAAAAGAAAGCTTTGAAAAGCTCAGAAGACTGATTTTAAGACACCAACCCGAGATTCAGAAAAGTTTCGAAAGGACATGCAAAGCTGCAAAAGAGTACATCATAGGAGAAATCGGCACGTGTAAAAAGGTATGCGTCGTGGATCTTGGGTGGCATGGTAAATCAATTGTCTATTTAAAGCATTTGTGTGAAAAAAGATATGGATGGAATGGCACGATCATGGGAGCTATGATAGGCGCATCGGAAAACAGTGCCGTACAAAATTACATAAGGACGGGCTTGATGCATGTTTATGCATTTGAAAATGAATATTGGAGAAGTATGGGAACAAGGGTTGGGAAACATATGGGATACAGGGAATGCATATGCCTTGAAGCTCTGTTCTCTTCTGAAAATGAGACCTTGCTCAGATACACTTATGATGAGAATGGAAAAGTGGCTTTTATATACGGAAAAAAGAATAAAAATAAAGATATAGTAGCGCATATCCATAAGGGAGTACTGGATTTTTCAGAGCGATTCATGCCTTTGATACAAAAGTATCATCTCCGTATTACAGAGCGGGATGCGTATACTCCCATCGATGCAGTGATGCAAAATCAGAAGTATCAGGATATGATCTATCAGAGATATTATGAAGAGCCAAATGCGATGAATGGGTTTTGAGAAGGGGAGAGAAAAAGGCGAAGAGATTGGTAGATGATGAGGAAGTAATTCAAAGGACGTAGATCCGTTTGATCACGCGGTTTCATGATGGACTCTGGGCTGTGAGGGAATGGAAAGATACGGGCAGAAAATAAGGAGAAATACAAAGTGAAATCAAGAAAAATATTGCTAATTATACATGAATTGACATATACAGGATCACCATTCAGTACATTGCGTTTAGCCAAGGTACTTTTGGATTTAGGATATTACGTAGAAGTATGGAGTCTCAAAGAAGGCGCTTTTAGGGTAGAATATGATAATACTGCGATAAAAGTGCAGATAGTACTTGCGGAACAATTCAGGGAAAAGAAAACGATTCAAAATATTAAAAAGTTTGATTTGGCAATTTGTAATACAGTATTTACCAGAAAAGCAGTGGAGGCGGCAGAAAATGTAGTTCCGACAATTTGGTATATAAGAGAGGCAGAAAATATACCAGAGTTTTTTATGAATGATTTTAGAATATATTCTGCATTAAAAAGCGCAAAAAATATCTGGTGTGTTAGCGAATATGCAAAAGAATTTATATGTAAATACTTTAATACGAATGTTAAAGTAGTCCCAAATTATGTAGATGATGAATTATTATTAATTGATAGAACAGTGTTAAAAAAAGATAATGGAAAAATAAGTTTCTATATGTCTGGAACGATTGAAAAACGAAAGGGTTTTGATATTTTTTTGAAAGCTTATGATATGCTTGATTTAAAATATCAGGAAAAGTGCGAACTTCACATTGTCGGTAAAAAGTTTGATTCCCAACTGCAATACTTTGAACAGCTAATGCAGTATATAGCAAAATATCCGAATAATATTTATTTTCATGGAGAGATACAAGATAGAGGCAGACTATTGTCACTAATGTATCATTGCGATGTTGTCACTATTATATCCAGGGATGAATCTTGTTCTTTGGTGGCTATAGAAGGGGCTATGTTAGGCAAGCCGTTACTTTTGAGCCAAAATGTTGGAGCAAAGTATTTGCTGGATGCGGAAAATGGCTGGATTGTCGAGACTGGAAATATCGAGCAGTTAGCAGATACTATAGAACAAATTATTGATAACGCGGAATGTTTAGAAGCAATGGGAAAAGTTTCGCGGTCAAGATACGAGGAGACTTCAACATTTGGAAAGTATAGGGAAAATATTAAGAAAAATATTGAACAATATTTTGTCGGAAACCTGTATTTATACAGAGCTGAAAATTTAAAAAAGCGGTTTGTATGGTGGATTGATGATCTGGAGCGTGTTCACGTTCCTGACTGGGGTGAAGACGCAGAGGAAAAACATTTATATTCATTTGATGTTTTTGATACTATTATTACGAGAAAGACAGCCACACCATCCGGTATATTTCTAATAATGCAGGAAAAACTTTATAGAGATAAAATTTTTGGGGATATACCTGAGTATATAAAGGAAAATTTTTATTATTTGAGACAGCATGCGGAGAATTTAGCAAGGAAAAGCTATTGTATAAAAAGATGCGAGGATAAGACATTTGATCAAATATACGAAGCGTTTGGGTGTATGCGATTATTATCACAGCAACAACTTGAAAGAATTAAAAAATTGGAGTTAGATACAGAATATGAGAATATTGTCGGAATAGATGAAAATATTGGGAGAGTTAAAGAATTATTTGAGCAAGGAAAAGATGTAGTACTCATTTCTGATATGTATTTATCTTCTGATCAGATTAGGATCCTTTTATGCAAATTTGATTCCGTGTTTGAAAATATAAATATATATGTTTCATCAGAGTGCAAGAAATGTAAGGGGTCAACAAACCTGTTTAAATTTGTTCAATGTGAAAAAAAAGTAAAGTTTTCTAATTGGACGCATGTAGGTGACAATATTTATGCAGATGAACAGGCTCCAAAACAGTTAGGGATTATAACAAAAATCTATAAGGGTTCAATATTGAAAAGAAGTGAGAGGAAAGTAATTGAGGATAATCAGAAAGATATACAGGCGCAGTTAACAATTGGACTTGCAAAAATAATTCGGATTAAAAATCAATTGGAAGGTGTAAAATCGATGGGGGCATCCTTAGGTGGAATTATGTTGGTTCCGTATATAGAGTGGGTCTTGCAGGATTCTATCAGGAGGGGAATCAGAACATTATATTTTATTGCAAGGGACGGTTACGTGCTCAAAAAGATTGCAGATATTATTATTTTACAAGAAAATTATAATATAGTTACAAAATATATATATGGGTCCCGCAAAGCATGGAGAATGCCATCATACAAAAAAGAAGAATCATTAGATATTTTTTTTAAAATGGCGCACTTGGCACAAATAAGAACAATTGGTGATTTGGCAAAAATTTTTTTCTTTACTGAGAAAACTCTGCGGCAATATCTTCCGGATATTTATAAAAAACGAAATGAAATTAGTTTAAGTGATATTTATAAAATTTGGAATGCTCTCGAAGTAAGGATGGATTTCAAAGAATTTTTGGAGCAGGAAAGCGAAAAAAAAAGAAAAAATGTGATTGGATATATTCAACAGGAAGTAGATTTTGATAAAAATGATTTTGCTTTTGTAGAATTGTCGGGTTCTGGCACCACTCAGGAATGTTTAGTGAAGATTTGTGAAAATTTTTATGGAGAGAAGATTATAACATATTTTTTAAATTTAGATGACATCAAACATGGAAAACAAAGTTTGTTTATAAACTATCTTCCAAATAACAACAGAATGTCATTTATTATCGAAAATTTGTGTAGAGCGCCCCATGGTCAAACAGTTACATATGAATGTATCGATAATAGGTATGTCCCTGTTTTAGAAGATTATGAAACAAACGCGTTAATAGAGTATGGGTATTTGGAATATATTGATGGTGTCTGCTTGTTTACGCAAGCGTATTGTGAGGAAAAATTTGATTGTTATTTTCGAAAAGATAATCCGCAATTGTATATAGCTTTTTTGAATTATATTACATATTCCGCAGATACAGAAATACTTGATTTTATCGGTGGTATGCCTTTTGAAACGACAGGATTTGGTACAAAAGTAGTGGAATTTGCCCCTAGAATATCAAAACATCAAATAAAAGAAATATTCTTTTTACGTGATCAGGAGCCTATTGATCAATTATATCATGGAGCGGAATTACAATATTCGGTAGACAGATGTACGGTGGAGGAGAAAAAGCTTATTAATACTTATCAAAGTAAGGCATTAACTATGCAGGGGCACATTGCACGATTGGCGAAAAAAGCAAGGAAAAATGGGATGGGATTTGCAATGGTATTTGCTTTTAAAAGAGCAGTGCGTAGAGCATTAATTCGGATGAGAGTGTTACCTGATTTGTAATTCTCAAAGCCGATCTTTGTATTCTATAATAATTTTTTCAACGCAAATAACTGTTTATGGATTGTAATTTAAAAACGAAAAGACATACGCAATGAAAAAGCATCAAAATGATTTTCAGGAGGGAATATCGGTGTTTAAGATATTACTACAACTTGGAATGTTAATCATTCCGCCTATTGTAGTATTGTTCATATGGAACAAAAATAAAAACTGTCAGCTATTGGGAAGGAGTAGAATAAGAAGATTTATAGTTTGTTTTCTGGGAATTAATATCTTGGTATACCTGATCTCATATTTCAGGGGAGTAAGAGCATTTTCTTTTCACAACATGACATATTCCTATTGTATAAAGTGGCTTTTGGTCGGTATGGGCTTTGCCGTATGTGGCATCCTTTTTCTGCAATATATTTGGAGATGCGTTAGCATAATGGGCAGAACGGGAAAAGTTATAACAGTATTGTTAATGCAGGCGACTGTAGTGTCAGTATGTATTTTGCTGCTCTGCTGCAGGGAATATCGTTGTATGGATGTGACCAGACAGATGATCGGAGGAGAACACACCTATATGGATGATATCGGAAGGTGGTGCATAGACGAGCAGTCTGGCTATGCTTCAAAAGATGTTATATTAAGTGGACCATACATCTTTTTGGAGAAAGGGAGTTATACAGTCACTGTGGAGTATGACAGTGATGAAGCTCAGTTTTTTCAAGTGATTTCTGAACAACATTCCGTCAATCTGGAATCAGAAAGTGCTGTGTTTTTGGGAGGAGGAAGACAGCAAAGGAAAGCAAATATCAGGATTAATGGAGAGTTGGATGATCTGGACATTCAAGTCAGATATTCCGGCAAAGGCAATATTAGGATTGCGCATATATGGATACAGCAAAACCATGCTGTCCATATAGAATATATATTAATTATTGCAATTTTATTTTTAATATGGGATTTGTGGGAATATTTGTATGAGATCAAAAAAATTCGAAATCCGGCAAAAGAATCTGTGAAAATGCTTTGCAGCGCCTTTTTAAGTACGATTGCCGTGTCAGTTTCTGGCAGGGTGGTGTGTGATGGAACTTTTTTTCACCTTTTAAGAGAGGAAACCAGTGGAAGAAGTATTGCGCTCTTGATCGTAGGGGTAGCAGTGTTTGCGTTCTACAGACGTTGTCAGATTACTAAAAAGGAATGCACGAATGAGATAAAGGGATTAGCTGTTGTTTTTACGATTTGCATGATAGTGGGAACCAGCATTTCGGCAAATGGTAATTTGAAATTTCTGCTGAATAGTCCGATGCAATTTTTCTTATGCGCATTAGTATCAGCTGGGTATTATATTCTGTTTCGAAATGTTCTTTATTGGTTATTCGGCAAAATGGATACTGTTTTGGGGAAGAGGGAGGTGAATGGGGCTGAGGAAAATACTACAATGCATTCCGTTTTGAAGACATTAATTGTTTTGGCTGTATTTTGGATTCCAATCTGGATATGTTTTTGGCCAGGAAGTATAGCATGGGATGGTATGACACAGATTAATATGGCTTTAGGTATATGGGATATGACTAATCATCACCCATGGCTTTCTACACTGTTTATGAAGACTTTTCTAAAGATTGGTATGTGTTTCAGTGACAACATGGGGGTATTTGTGCTTGTGCTGGGTAATGAGATCATTGAACTTATTATTTATGCATATGTCTGTGTTACAATTAAGAAAATATGCGGAATGATTCCATACATTGTCACTGTCTTGTTTTATTGTTTGCATCCGATTTTTAGTATGTTTGGGCAGTTGGTAATGAAAGATGGGTTGTACGCTGCAGTATTTGCACTTTATATGGCGATGTATGTAAAGTGTATGTGGGAGAGTCAAAGAAGGAAAGGTATAACATGTAGACAATTTCTGGTTTTGGCCGTAATTGGAACAGTGGTGTGTACATTAAGAAAAAATGGTGTTTATGTCATTTTTCCGTCATATATGGGGCTTTTGCTTGTAAGGCTTTCTCCTGGAAAAAAGACGTTCGTTATCGCTTTGGGATTCCTCATAATGAGTTGCTTTGTGTTGGTTGATCGTATCCTTCCGGTGAGGTTGGGCATAACACAGGGATCAGCCAGAGAAATGCTGTCTATTCCGTTTCAACAGACAGCCAGATGTTTCAGGGATCATGGGTCATATATTACGGAAGAGGAGTATGAAGCAGTTGGAAGAGTGCTGGATGCCAGAAGGTTGAAGGAATTGTATAATCCAGAATTGTCCGATCCTGTGAAAAATACATACAGGGTGGATTCTACGCCCGAAGATCTAGGAGAATATTTTGAAATATGGACACAGATGTTTTGGAAATACCCTGTGTCTTATGTGGAAGCGACATTGCAAAACTCATATGGATATTATTATCCGTTTGAAAATTTCCGCGGAAAACAAAATGATTACATCACGATTAATAATAATCCCATGACTGGGGATTTCGATCCGCATTATCTATTTTCCTACGAACTTAGGAATAAAATTGGTGAGTATATATTTTCATGGAAAAATGTTCCGATTCTGTCGTTGTTTATGAATACAGGTTCCTACACATGGCTGCTTTTTGTAGCAGCAGGATATACCATACATCACAAAAGATTCAGGGAATTGGCTGTGTATATAGCTCCGTTCATGAATGTTCTGATATGTATTGCATCACCTGTGAATGGGGAAATCAGGTACGCCCTGCCATTGATGGCCGTCACACCTTTATGGGTATGCTGGTGCTGCTTGGGATATTCTAAAAGATATGGGGTAGAATCTGTTTCTCATACGGCGGTATTTTAGTTTCCAAAAATGTCGCTGTCCATACGGACACTGAAATTTGTTGTGGCTGCCATAGTATCAACCTCTTTCGCGTTTCATTGCACATATAGTATATGCGATTTGCGGCGCAAAATCAACTTAATAGACGAAAGGATTTGTGATATGCTTCAAAAAAACCTTCGTGGCTTCTCGGATATCAGTCTTTATACATTTTACCGAAAATTCTCGGAAAACAGATAAACATATGGAAATTATTGTATTCATGTGGTAAAATAACTGAGAGGTACAGCAAATGTGCAAAAATTTAGAAGCACTTTCTGGAGTTTTTTGTGCATCTGGTGAAAAGGGTTTCAGGGAGGTACACAGCAAGTTCTGGGGAGTATTGATCAATAGGAGGGTGGATACGAGATGGAGTACAATGAGGAGCTTTTTAAGATGAGCGCCAACAAGAAGGCATCGATCGTGTGGGCGATTATATGTGTATTGCTGCCCGGGATTTATGCCGGGGAGATCGCGAAGGGGCGGATATCGCACACGACATTTTTGCTGATGCTGGTATTTTGCTGGGTGCCGTATGTGCTGGCTATCCTGCAGCTGCGGATTAAGGGAAAGGCAAACGATCAATACAAAATTTTTGTGGCGATAGGATATGGGATTTTCTATGGATTTGTGGTGCTGACCATCAATAGCACGATCGCATTCAGCCTTATGCTTCCGATGGCGAGTATGCTGATTCTGTTCAAGAGCAGAAAGTTGATTATCGGAGTGGGGATTTACAATATTTTCCTGATTTTTGTGCAGAATATTCTGATCTATATGAGGGGGCAGTCGGCGGACGGCCACATGCTCCAGATGGAGCTGGAGATGGCGTGCACGATCATGTGTTACATGGGATATGTGCTTGCGATTGACCATCTGTCAAAGTCTGACGATGCGATGATCGGGGCGATGGACAGTAATCTGAATAAGGTTATTCATACGGTAGATAAAGTGAAAGATGCAAGCAGCGCCATTGTTGACGGGGTGACAGTAGTGCGTGAGCTTGCCGACGAGAACAAGCAGGGTGCGATCGATGTTGTGGAGAGCATGAATAAACTCTCGGCCAACAACACGACGATGAGCGAGAAGGCGATGTCTTCCCTCGACATGACAGAGGATATCAATACGCAGGTTGGGAATGTTGCTTCGCTGGTTACGAAGATGGCGGATCTCATCAATGAGTCGGCTGCCCACGCAAAGACGAGCTCCAATGAGCTCTCGGCAGTCGTTGATGCCACAAATGAGATGGCAGATGTGTCAGGTGAGGTCGAGAAGGTTCTGAGTGAATTCAGAACGGAATTTGATATGGTAAAGCAGGAGACCGGAACGATCGAGAAGATTACGGCGCAGACCAATCTGCTTGCGCTGAATGCCTCGATCGAGGCGGCGAGAGCCGGTGAGGCCGGAAAGGGCTTTGCGGTCGTGGCAGATGAGATCCGGGATCTCAGTATGGGAACGAAAAATTCGTCCAACAGCATTCTCAACGCGCTCAACCATCTGGAGGAGACCGCTGAGAAAATGACAGATTCCATCACAAAGATTTTACAGTTGATCACGGATGCGCAGGGCAAGGTGAGCCATGTCGATGAGAGTGTGGCGAGCATCAGCAACGAATCTGCGGAGCTTGATGACGGTATTCAGGTCGTTGAGAAGGCGATGCAGGATGTCGAGGCAGCGAACCGCAATCTTGTTGAAAATATGAAGCAGATCAATGAAGTCATGGAGATTATGACGCAGAGTGTGCTTGACTCGGAGGCGACGACGAAAGTTATGCTCAGCAAATACGAGGAGACTGCGAGCAATGTCATCAACATTGAGGACGTTGTCGGCAGGCTGATCGAGGAGCTCGGCGAGGGCGGATTCATGGGTGTCAAGGATATCACGCCGGGTATGAAGGTTTCTGTGATGGTCTCTGGTGACAGGAGTCAGGCAGAGTACAAGGCGGAAGTTGCCGACACGACAGACAACAGCATCAGCGTGGGGCATATTACATTGGGTGATCAGGAGCTTGATGTACAGGATAAGACGAAGAAATACAATCTGCATATCATAGTACATAATGCGCTGTATATCTGGCAGAATGTGACCATAGCTCCTGTGAAGGCCGGAGAGCGGGGGATCAATTCCATCAGCATCAAGGGAAATCCGAAGGTGGTCAACAGACGCAAGTATCCGAGGCTTTCGATAACCAACAGTTGTCAGGTAAGGATCAATGACACAGACTTCAGATGTGACGCCAGAATGATTGATATCAGCGCCAACGGTTTTGCGTTCACGACAACAGCGCGGGAGGTTCGCGAGGCGAAGGGCAAACAGATATCCGTGGCGGTGAGCGATTTTCCAATTCTTGGAGGAAAGGCGCTTGAGGGAATTATTATCAGGGTTTCTGACCACGATGGGGAGTACCTGGTCGGCGGCCGTATGTTTGAGGATAGCAGGGAGCTTCGGGACTATGTGGCAGAGAGAACGAAGTAGCCAGGAAAGAAATTTGTGGAAATCGGGTGTGTATACACACTCGATTTTTTTCTTTTTTAAGATATTTAAGGCTTTTAATGCTCAGGGATTCATGTTACAATGAACCGTATGGACAAATTAAGACAACTGTTAATGAATTATATAGAGAATAGGGAAGTGATTCTGGGCGCGACAGCGAGCAATCCCCGTGATAAGGAAAAGATACAGAAACTTCGCATACGGCCGGTGCTCAAGAGGGAGGAGTTGTTATATCAGGAGGAGCGGTATGTGGGGACGAAGGTGTACCATCAGAATCTTCGCCCGGAGGGGCTTGCTGACTTACTTGCAGGCGCGATGACAACGGATTTCAGGCAGCTTGAACTGGAGACGGAGCGCCATAAGGTGACAGTGCTTGTGAGCAAAAAAGGAAAGGCGACGGTCCGGGAGCGGGAGAAAGCGCTGCAGGAATGCGCAATCGACTTTTCACACAACAGGCAGAAGCAGTATATCCTGCCGCAGGATGAGCCGGTACCGTTTCTCGTGGAGCTCGGAGTGCAGTCTGCGGAGGGAAAGGTTGTAAAGGCAAAGTATGACAAGTTCCGGCAGATTAACAGGTATCTTGAATTTGTGCGCGATATTCTTCCCTATCTTCCCAGAGCCGGGGGGCGGTCATTAAAAATCATCGATTTTGGCTGTGGGAAATCATATTTGACGTTTGCGCTGTATTATTATCTGAAAATCATGAATCAATATGACATCAATGTCGTCGGGCTTGACTTGAAAAAAGATGTCATAGAGAGCTGTCAGGCGCTTGCGGATAAATTTGGCTATGATGGGTTAAAATTTCAGGTAGGGGATATCGGTTCCTATCAAAATGACACAGAGGATGTGGATATGGTCGTGACACTGCATGCCTGCGACACCGCGACGGATTATGCGCTGGCCAAGGCAGTGAAGTGGAATGCGCGCGTTATCTTGTCCGTTCCGTGCTGCCAGCATGAATTGAACAGACAGATTTCGTGTGATGCGCTGGCGCCAATATTACAGTATGGACTGATCAGGGAACGCATGGCGGCGTTGATCACAGATGCGGTCAGGGCGAATCTGCTTGAGGAGTACGGATATGACACACAGATCCTCGAATTTATCGATATGGAACACACACCCAAGAATATATTGATACGGGCGGTAAAGAAAAATCATATGAAATACCACAAGGGGACAGAAAAACAGGAGAAACTGGCGCAGCTGGAAGCGCTCCTGCGGATCAGTCCCACGCTTCAGGAATTGTTGAAAGAGGTTGAGCTATTTCGATGAAGAAGATTATAAGCAAGCTGGCTTGCTGCATTGTTGTTTTTATCCTCACGCTGTTTGTGAGCAGCGGCATCTACAATAAAGGAAACGAAGAGCTGACCGCCAGTATGGCGCAGGCGTCTCTTCCGCTGGTGCACATCACGACAAATGGGATTGCGTACAATTATCTGCACGGATTGAAACAGGAGATGGACGGAAGCTTTTTCCGGGATACGATCACGCCGCTTGGAGAAGGGCGGAAGCTCAGTTTTGTGGTGGATAAGTATGAGAATGTGATCAGTGAGATTTCTTTTGAAGTCAGGAGCATTGATGGGACGCGTCTGGTAGAGAGGACGAAGGTTAGTGGTTATAATGACAGCGGTGACAGCATACAGGCGAGTGTCACGATCAAGGACCTGATTGAACCCGGTGTTGAGTACAATTGGATTCTGATGCTCAAAATCGGGAATGAGACGGTGAGGTACTATACGCGGATTATCGACAATGAGGATTATCATGTCTATGAGAAATTGAGTTTTGTCACAGATTTCCATGACAAGACGTTTGACAAGGAGCAGGCAAAAGACCTTGTGATGTATATGGAGTCGAATACGCGCGGGGACAACACGACACTCAGTCATGTGGACATTCACTGCAGTCTGAAGCAGGTTACATGGGCAGATTTGAATGTGAGTCAGATAACGGAGCCGTGCATTACCATCAGTGAGATTGAGACGCAGACAGCTTCCATCCGCATGAATTACAGAGTGCAGACAGTGGAGGGGAAGAAGAGGGACGAGTACAATGTGGTCGAGTTTTTCAGGATACGCTATACGCCGGACAGAACATATCTGCTTGACTATGAGCGCACCATGAACCAGCTATTTGATCCAGACGCCGATGTGTACGGCAGCAATCGGATTATGCTTGGTATCAGGGATGATGTGGTGCAGATGGTGGAGAGTGATGGCGGGTCGAACCTTGCGTTTGTCAATGAGAACCAGCTTTTCTGCTATCACGCGGCAGACAAGAAGATGGCATACCTTTTCAGCTTTTATGACGGAGATGATCCCAGAAGTAACTATGATAACCACGATATCAAGATATTGAATGTGGACGAGACGGAAAATGTACGGTTTATGGTCTATGGATACATGAACCGCGGCACGCATGAGGGAAGTATCGGCGTGCAGGTGTACGAGTACAATGGAATGCTCAATACGGTTGAGGAGCTGATCTTTATACCATACAATAAGTCCTACTCGACGCTCAAGACAGATATGGAGCAGCTTTCATTTATCGATAAAAATGGAGTTTTTTACATTTATCTGGATGGTTCGATTCTTGCAATTAATCTGATGGACCGGACGTGTGAGGAGATCGCAGAAGATCTGCAGCAGGGAAGCTTCCAGGTGTCAGACACCAACAGGATGCTCGTGTGGCAGAATTCCGCTGATGCGTACGACTGCACAAAGCTGCTGCTGATGGATCTCAATACGGGTGAGACCCAGGAGATTGAAGCGTCAAGTGGCGGCAGGATTCTGCCGCTCGGGTTTATCGAGGAAGATTTGATCTACGGGGTGGCGCGATATGAGGATATCCGGATGGATTTTTCCGGTTCTGTAACGTTTCCGATGAATGTTGTATACATTCAGGATGAGCGCGGCAACATTCTCAAGACGTACAGCCGGCCGGATATCTATGTGACAGATGTCTCGGTGGAGGATAATCTGGTCACGCTCACGCGTGTGGTCAGGCAGGAGGACGGCGGCTATGGCAGTACTACGGACGATCAGATTGTCAATAACCTCGTGGAGGAGAGCGGATACAATTCATCGGAAGTCGTCGTGACGCAGACCTATGAAAAGATTGTTCAGCTTGTCCTGAAAAATGCGTTGGAGACAAAGAAACCGAAGAACACCAAACCGCTTCAGGTTTTGTTTGAGGGATCCCGGGAGCTGGCAATCGAGGTTGAAAATCCGGTGAGCAGGTACTATGTATATGGCCGCTATGGGATTGACGGTACTTTTACGCACGAGGCGGAGGCGATCAATCTCGCCTACAGCATCAGCGGAACGGTGGTCAATCAAAACGGTGACTATATATGGAAGCGGACGACGAGGAGCACCCGAAATCAAATTATGGCGATTACCGGAAGACAGCGGAGTGAGGGAAATTCCGATCTGGCGGTGTGTCTGGATACAATCCTTGAGTTCTGTGGCATTGTCAAGAATGTGCAGCCAATGCTTGACAGGGGCAGCACAGTGCGGCAGATTCTGGAGGAGAACATCAATGGTGCGACGGTGCTTGATCTGAGGGGCGTAAGCCTTGATGCGATACTGTATTATGTCAATCAGGACATTCCGGTTCTTGCGTCGCTGGAGGATGGAAGTGCGATGCTTGTGACTGGCTTTAACGAGTTGAATGTCGTGGTCATGAATCCGGAGACAGGAACAGTTTACAAAGTAGGGATGAATGATGCCACGAATCTGTTTCGGGAGAACGGAAATATGTTTGTGACGTATCTGAGAAAAAAATAAAGGGAGATGAATATGAACAATAAGAAGAAATTGAGACTGGGCTTTCTGCTGGCATTGATTCTGGCAGCAGTGCTGCAAATTAGTGTCGGCAGTATGGAGGTGGCGTATGCCGCTGATATTACGGTGACAGTCAACAGTTGTGTGATATCAGGACAGAATGTGAATGTGACAGCTACAAGCGCAATGATACCGGTATCGGCGGACGGGATGTACTACCTGTTTGAGCTGAAACCGTATGAGTCGGCAGTCGGGACGAGAAAAGACCACTGTGCCACAGCTCCGGCGTCAGCGGCGGCTACCTTTACCGTTCCGCTCAATCTGAACAGCGCCACATCAAAGCTGTATTCGCGGTTTGTGGTCACTGTCTTACAAAATGGCAGATATGTGCCGGTGAGCAACGAGATGTATATCACGAATCCTGAGGCAGTGGCATCAAAGGCAACGAACTATCCGGTGAGGAGTAAAAAGGGACTGACGGCGGACTGGCGGTTCAGCGAGGAGCTCGCCGCTCTCGGGGCTGGTTTCGCATCGTATGAGTTGGATGTAAGCAGGTTTTTTACGGGAGGCGGGCTCAACTATAACTATAATGGAAAAGCATACAGCTTCAATGCGGCAGTAGTCCGCGAGTATGATATTATCTGCACAAGGCTTGCAGGTGCGGGATGCAATGTGGTCATGGTCATCAAGAATTCATACAATCGCGCGACTGCAGATATGGTTGCGCCGTCGGGGCGCGCAGCTGGAAAGAACTGCTATGCCTTTAATGTGGACGAGCAGATACCGACAGAGAAGCTTGAGGCGCTGATGTCCTTTCTGGCGGAGCGCTATTCCGGTTCGATGGGTACGATACATACGTGGGTGATCGGAAACGAGGTCAACTCAAGCAATCCATGGCACTATATGGGAAATGTGTCGGCGGATGTGCTCGCTGCGCACTATGCCAAGGAATTCCGTGTGTGCTACAACGCGATCAAGAGCCAGAACAGCGGTGCGCGGGTGTTTGCCAGCATTGACCAGCGGTGGAATTTTGAGGACGGTACGCGGGGGCAGTTTGCGGCGAAAAAGATCTTAGATTTGTTTGCGGCATATATCAATGTCAGCGGCAATATCGATTGGGGACTTTCCTTCCACCCCTATCCGACGCCGATCTATAACTGCAGCTTTTGGAGTCTGCCGGCAGAATACGCGAGAATGAACCTGATTGACCACACAGACGACTCGAAGTTTGTGAATCCTACCAACACGGATGTGGTCACAAATCACATGATACTGCCGACGATGCTCGCTCCAAACGGCGGTGTCAGGCATATCCTGATCACGGAGATGGGCTTTACTTCGCAGAGCGCGCGGATACCAACCAACGAGCTGAATCAGGCGGCAGCGATGGTCTATGCTTACAAGCTGACATCGTCCAATCCATTGATAGAGGGCATCGTATTCCACAGGCAGGTAGACCATGCGTCGGAGATCAAGAGTGACGGCATGGCGCTCGGAATCCGCACGGAGACGGGAATCAAGTACGCGTATGGCGTGTTCGCCAATATGGATAAGGGAAACAGCCCGGAATACACCGATTTTGCGCTGCCAATCATCGGCATTTCAAGCTGGGCGGAGGTCGGACTGCAATAATCGTGAAGTATGGCGAAATGTATGATTAAAAACAGGATGTGTCTGCAATCTTATTAAAAATGCATGCTTGTAAAAAGATGGGCGGAATGCTATACTTTTAAGTAACTATTAACCAATTTTTTATTTTTTCTTACGAGGAGGTATGTAATGAAGAAAAAATTGACTCTCTGGGCAGCGCTCTGCATGGTATTTGTATGCTTTATGTCTATGACCGCAGCTGCTGCAGGAACAGCAACAATCGGCCAGTGTATCATCAGCGGCGGAAACCAGATCACTGTAGTCGCAGCGGCAGACGGTGTGCCGAGCGAGGACGGAAACCTTTATCTGTTTGAGATGAAGCCTTACCAGAATTCCATTACCGGAAGGTCGGATTTCTGCGCAGTGGCACCGAACGCTGCGACAGTGACTTTTGTGACTTCACTTGATCAGGGAACAGCCAATTCCAAGCTCTACTCTAAGTTTGTAGTGGCAGCAGTGCAGGGCGGCGCATTTGTGCCGGTAAGCCAGGAATATTACATCACAAATCCCGAGGCGCTTGCCACACATAACGCGGTAAACCCGGTACCGACATCCATCAAAGGCCTCACAGCTGACAATGTAGCGATGGTAGCGATGGCGGATCTCGGCGTACAGCATGCAAGCTATGAGCTGGCAATCGACAGATTTTTCCAGCCGGGTCCTGGAATCCCATACAACTACAATGGAAAGACCTACAGCTTCAATCAGGGCATCGTTGGGGAGTATGACATGATCATGAATATCTTTGCCTCACAGAGGGTAGAGGTTACTATGAACATCGTAAATTACTACAATGCAGCGACAGCGCTCACAGTAAAACCGACAGGACGTGTTGCCGGTTACAGACACTATGCGTTTAACACGGACGAGCAGCAGGGAGCAGAGGCCATTGAGGCATTGATGTCCTTCCTCACAGTGCGTTACAGCAATCCGGCGACAGGTCTGATCACAAACTGGATCATCGGTAACGAGGTTAACAACAACAATCCGTGGTATTTTGCAGGAAACTACAATGCAACAAACTTTGCACTCGAGTATGAGAAGGCATTCCGTATGTGCTACAATGCCATCAAGAGTGAGAACGCTAATGCAAGAGTGCTCACCTGCATCGACCAGAGATGGAACTGGGAAGACGGTACAGCAAATCAGTACGGCGCGAAGAAGTTTATCGATGCCTTTAATACAGACGTTATCTCCCATGGAAACATTGACTGGGGCGTTGCATGGCATCCGCATCCGGTACCGCTGACGGCAGCGAAGTTCTGGGATATGCCTGCAAGCTACAAGAGACTGAATCTGATCAGCCAGACAGCGGGCACCAAGATGATTGGACCGCAGAATATGGATGTCTTTACGACTTATATGAGCCAGCCGGCATTCCTGGCACCGAACGGTCAGGTGCGCTACATCATTATCTCAGAGATTTTGTTTAATTCTATGACTTCTGACGAGGCAACACAGGCGGCATCATTTGCGTATGCGTACAAGCTTGCAGAGAGAAATCCGCTGATCAAGGGCTTCATCGTACACAGGGCAGTGGACAACCTGTATGAGTTAAATGCGGACAAGATCGCCTGCGGACTGTTCAACTGTGATGCAAACGGTCTCGCGACGACACCGAAGATGATTTACGATGTATACAAATATATCGACACACCACAGTCGGCAGCCTATACGCAGTCATTACTTCCCGTAATCGGCGCATCAAGCTGGCAGTCGCTTGGCGTAAATCCGTAAGTGAGTCGGATCTGATATAAAAACCGGAATCAGATGATTCCGGTTTTTATGTTGTTTCATAATACAATTTGACAAATATATAGTAACGTTTTATAATAAAAGCAAACAAATAACAGGGAAGTTATGGAGGATGAGGCTCATGGGGGAGTATAAGAATCAATTTAGGAGGAAACTGATATGCGTATAGTAGAGAAGGTACTGTACGGATTTGGTGGCTTGTTGGCGCTTATACTTCTTTTGATTGCAATCTGCCACTACAATCCGGAACTGACGGCAAAAATCGGTGCTGAGCAAAAGGCGGATGCGGCGGAGGCTCATGTTGAAAACCATGTCAACGATCTGCTCATGGTCAATACGACTGTGACGCTCGGCGAGCTCCCGGCGGCGGAAAATGTTCAGGCACGAATGGATAATGCGCCGACAGGCAGTAATGTGACAGCGGGCAGCACCCGTGCTGCGGATGATGCAGATACAGAGGAGAATGCTGAGAGCAGGCTGAAAATACCTGGAAAGGTTGCGGGGTTAAGCGGCTACATCCCTGTCAGGGCAACCGGAACGGAGATTTCGCAGACCAAGGCGGACGAGATTGCAAAGGAGCTCAGCAAGGGTGAGACAGGCAGCAGTCTGACGTTTGACGGCAGCATCTATCCATATTATGATATCATCAATGAGACGCAGAGGGCAGTTTACAGGCAGATTTATGCCAACGCCAATGCGCAGAATAAACACTTTGCGCCAGTGGAGGACATCACGGCAAACGATCTGAAGAACGCATTTACATCTGTGGTGAACGACCATCCGGAGCTGTTCTGGGTAGATACAGCATATAAGTATCAGTATACGCCTAAGGGAAGCGTCGCTGACATTACACTCGTATTTAATGTGACAGCCAATAATCTCGACGCGTCAAAGTCCGAGTTTGAGGCGGCAGCGAAGCTGATTCGGGACGAGACTTATGGCAATTATACAGATTATGATAAGGAAAGAATTGTGCACGATACACTGATTGGCAAGGTGAAATACGATGCGAACGCGCCGATGAACCAGAGCGCTTACAGTGCCCTCGTGTATGGCAGGACTGTGTGCGCCGGTTATGCGAGAGCTTTGCAGTATGTATTGCAGCAGCTGGATATTCCATGTTACTATGTGACAGGGTACGCCGGGGAGAATCATGCATGGAATATCGTGAAACTCGATGATGGATTTTACAACGTGGACAGCACATGGGATGACACCAATCCAAACACGTATGACTATTTTAACTGTTCAGATGACGACTTTGCATCAGACCATGTGAGACGGGATTTGTCAATTTATCTGCCGGCATGCAACGGCAACCGCTACAGCGGACTTGAAGTCAATCCGTCTGTGACGCCGCCGGCAGCGACGACGAAACCTTCAACAAACACGACAACGACTACTACTACGACAACGACGACAACAACGACGCCGTCCAACAATACGACAACGACGACAGACCAGACCACTGCCACGAATACAGAGTCGATTACCGTGATTACAGTGCGCGGCGGAGGGGACGCGGATTATATTGACAATATCGGCGATTACTTCAATGAATGTTTTGGGGCGATGATTGACAGGGACGATGAAGTCATAACATTTGATCTGATTGTCACAGACAAGAAGCTCTGGGACAATATCTACAAGGCGTATGACAGAGGAGACTGTCAGGAGGGATACATCGACCGCTATCTCGTGGAAAAACACAAGAATGCGTGCAGCATGCGTGTGGAAGCAGTGCCGAGAACGGATGGAAGCTATCTGTTGAGACATCGCGCGGTGATCAGTTAAATTGAACAATAAAATGAACGGGCAGGGAATTAATTCCCTGCCCGTTTTTATGCACACGGCACCCGAGTAGGGAAGAAGAGCATTCCCCTACTCGATTAAAAAATTTTATTTAGTTGTAATTGTCAATGCATGGCTGGAACATATCCTTTGTCACACCGCACAGAGGGCAGCACCAGTCGTCAGGAAGATCTTCAAATGCAGTGCCCGGTGCAATACCATGCTCAGGATCACCTTTCTCAGGGTCATATGTATATCCACAAGGATTGCAAAAATATTTTCTCATAATTGTTTACCTCCATAATTGCTATATGTTTAAAACGTATGATTCTAAGAAACTGTTAATAAATAGCAAATTGGCTCCGCCGGGGAGTCATATTTTAACAGTTCCTAAGCATTTGGACAGAGGATTGCGCTGACAGACGCAATCCTCATGTAATATTTTAGCCGAAGTATCTCTTAAGCAGTCCTGCAAATGCCTTTCCATGTCTTGCCTCATCGCGGGCCATCTCATGAACGGTATCGTGGATTGCGTCAAGGTTTGCTGCCTTAGCGCGCTTAGCGAGATCAAACTTGCCTGCAGTAGCGCCGTTCTCAGCCTCCACACGCATCTCAAGATTCTTCTTGGTAGAGTCTGTCACTACCTCGCCTAAGAGCTCAGCGAACTTCGCAGCATGCTCTGCCTCTTCCCATGCAGCCTTCTCCCAGTAGAGACCAATCTCAGGATAGCCTTCTCTGTGTGCAACTCTTGCCATGGCAAGATACATACCAACTTCTGTGCACTCGCCGTTGAAGTTTGCTCTCAGGTCTGCCATGATATCCTCGCTTACACCCTTGGCAACGCCTACAACATGCTCAGCAGCCCAGGACATCTCGCCCTCCTGCGCCTTGAATTTGTCAGCAGGTGCATTGCACTGCGGGCATTTCTCCGGTGCGCTGTCTCCCTCGTAAACATAACCACATACACTACATACAAATTTCATTTTAAAATCCTCCTTTTTATTATCACTATGAAAAACAGATTGATTTTCTGTTTTCCACACAGCCTGATTAGTTTTCCCTGACACATGGTTATCAATTCCCGTCATGCCCCAGGTCATGCCCAGGGTCAAGGCAGTTCTTGCAAATACCACAGAAATAGAGTCTGTGACCCTGTATCAATCCGTCAAAACCTTTGGATGCCTCTGCGTCAATCGCTGGAAAGTCGTGATACTCCATCGGCAGGTCGATGACAGCGTTGCAGCAGTTACATACAAAATGATAATGCGGGCTGGTATTGTAATCAAAATGGTCAGTGCCCAGAGCCCCGAAACTGTGCTTGATAATCATGCCTGCTTCCGCTAACTGATTCAGATTGCGGTATACAGTGCCAAGACTGATATTTGGAAACTCTTCTTTCACATTGAAATAGACGAGTTCTGCCGTTGGATGATCCTTGCGGGATTGCAGGAAGGAGAGGATAGCTGCCCTCTGGCGGCTGTATTTCATAGTCATATAACCCCTGCCTTTCTGTGGGAATACATTACGTAGTTCACATCTCATTATTATTAAAACAATAATGATTACTGTTATTATAATTGTATCTATAAAAAAAGTCAATAGAAAATTTTGTGCTGATTAAAAAAAAATTAAGAAATCCGTAAACCACTATATTTTAAGACGGGATATGCTATACTAATTCTATAATTACACAGACACAATTTTTTTATGCACAGCAGCGCATATGTGAAAACAATTATAGAAGTTTTCACCTGCAAAATTAGGACTTCATTGCTGGCCGGTTGAAGTATCCGCTGCAATTTGCAGAACTGGTGCTGGAATGGGGACGAAAGGATCAGATGAATAGGAAAGCACATATGAAACTCAAAACGAAAATGATGATACTTTTTCTGGCGATTATATTAGTGCCGCTGGTGTGCAGTACCATGGTATTCATGGGCTATGGATATTATGAAAACATTGATATGCTGCATGAGCTGAGCAAAAAGGACATCATGGTCGGCGCCATGGTCAACCGGCGTCTGATGCAGCATATGGTGATTGCCATGGTGGTCATTTTGATATTGACGAGTGGTATCATTACCGCCTGGCTCAACAGGGACGTGTACAAACCCCTCAAGGAGCTCAGCATTGCGATGCAGCACATCTCTGTGGGAGATTTCGACTATCACATGAACGGCGGGCGCGGGGACGAGATCGGGATGCTTTTTGACAATTACGAGCAGATGCGTCTCCAGCTGAAGGAGAACGAGGAGGAGAAGGCTCAGAATGAGAAGAAGTCCAAAGAGCTGGTGAGCAATATTTCCCATGACCTCAAGACGCCGATCACATCGATCAAGGGCTACGTCGAGGGAATTATGGACGGTGTGGCGAACACGCCGGAAAAGATGGATAAGTACATCAAGACCATCTACAATAAAGCGAATGATATGGATAAGCTCATCAATGAGCTGACGACTTACTCCGGAATTGACTCGAATAAAATCCCGTATCATTTTAATATCCTGAATATCTCGGATTACTTTTCGGACTGTGTCGAGGAGGTCGGTCTTGACCTTGAGTCGAAAAACATACACCTCAATTTTACCAATCTGGTGCCGACGGATACCTGTGTTGTGGCGGACCCGGAGCAGCTTAAAAAGGTTATCAACAATATCATCAGCAACAGTGTCAAGTACATGGGACATGATAACGGCGTGATCGATATCCGGCTTCTGGACGAGGGCGAGTCTGTCAAGATTGAGATTGAGGATGACGGGAAAGGGATTGCCTCGAAGGATATCGGCAATATTTTTGAACGTTTTTATCGCACGGACGCTTCCAGAAATTCCATTCAGGGCGGCAGCGGCATCGGACTGAGCATCGTGAAGAAGATTATCGAGGATCACGGCGGTTATGTGTGGGCGACCAGCAAGGAGGGTGAGGGAACCTGTATGCATTTCGTACTGCGCAAGTACACAGAGAAAACGGATGAAGTAGTTATTTAAGTGTTATGACGTTATAATTATTAAGGAAAGGATAGAGCGTATGAGCAGAATTTTGATTGTAGAGGACGAGGAAGCAATTGCGGAGCTTGAGAAGGATTATCTGGAGCTGAATGATTTTGAGGTGAAGATAGAAAACAGCGGTGATACTGGACTTGCGACAGCGCTGGCAGAAGATTTTGACCTGATTATTCTTGACCTGATGCTTCCGGGCATTGACGGGTTTGAGATCTGCAAGCGCATCCGCGAGGACAAGGATGTGCCGATTCTCATGGTGTCAGCCAAGAAGGATGACATTGACAAAATCCGCGGCCTGGGACTCGGCGCAGACGATTATCTGACGAAGCCTTTCAGCCCGAGCGAGCTGGTGGCGCGCGTGAAGGCGCATATGGCGCGGTACAATCGTCTGGTGGGCAGCCACACCAAGGAGAATGATATCGTGGAGATCCGGGGAATCCGCATCGATAAGACTGCGAGACGCGTGTTTGTGGACGGCGTGGAGAAGAACTTTACGACAAAGGAGTTCGATCTTCTGACATTCCTTGCGGAGAATCCGAACCATGTATTTACAAAGGAAGAAATATTTAGGGAGATATGGGACATGGATTCCATCGGGGATATCGCTACCGTGACTGTGCATATCAAGAAAATCCGCGAAAAAATTGAGACAGACACCTCCAAGCCGCAGTATATCGAGACGATCTGGGGCGTGGGATATCGCTTTAAGCTCTGATGGGTGCGATAATCTTACAAAATTTTACATCCGAATAGGAATGTGTGAAGATGGACAAAATGATAGTGTATGAGGACAATGTTCTGCTGGTGGTGCACAAACCGGTGGGAATCGCCACTGAGACGGCGCGGGTCGGTCAGGCAGATCTTGTGTCCGAATTAAAAAATTACCGGAAGAGAAAGGGTGAGGACACCTATATAGGCGTGGTACACAGGCTTGATCAGCCGGTGGAAGGGCTCCTGGTTTTTGCAAAAGATGGAAAGACAGCCAAAAAGCTCAGCGACGAGCTGTCAGAAGGACTTTTGAACAAAAAATATGCGGCGCTTGTCGCAGGGGTTCCGCAGACAACGGAAGGTGAACTGACGGATTATCTGTGGAAGGACGGGCGGACCAATTTATCCAGAGTTGTGCCCAGGGAGACGAAAGGGGCGAAGAAAGCATCGCTTCGCTGGCGGATGCTGCAGCACAGTGACGCTGTATCGCTTCTGGAGATTGAGCTGTATACCGGCAGACATCACCAGATCAGGGTGCAGATGGCGCATGCAGGATTTCCGCTTCTGGGGGATTTCAAATACGGATCTGAGCCGTCGAAGGAACTGTCCAACCGGTTTGCAGTCAACAGCACAGCGCTTTTGGCATATAACATCCGGTTGACACATCCATCTACCGGAAAAGAGATGAATTTTTCGTTAAATTATGACAAGTTCACTAGAATTTTCTGACAAAAAGAATGCAGATTGGGAGTTGACACATTTTTAGAGAGAAAGTATAATATAAAATATAGACAGAGGCCTTGTACTTTGCAAGAACGCAGTTAAGGGGAGTAAAGAACTCGCAGTTCCTATTACAAAGGAGGCCAGAGTATGGATGGAATGCAGAATTGGACGAACTATTTGGAGGTTATGCGCAATCGTCTGCTTCTCGTCAATGACGCTGATAGCCTGATTTCTGTACTGATGGATGTCAAAAATATACCAATTGCACTATCAACGATCGAGGATGTGACAGACGGAACCGGGCTGAATATGTCGTTGTCCGTGATCTGTTCCGAGGCGAAAGTCGTGGGTAGGGTCATGTGTCTCATGAGCGATGACATGTTTACAACGGTTCAGCTTAATCTTGACACTGTGAAAAAGGTAAACTCGAAAATATCAGTGGATGGCAAGGGCGTGGTGATGAAACTCACGATCAAAAACGGAGCGGAATTTTTACTGATGTTCCACACGGATTTTGTGGAGGAAGAGGAATAAAATGAATTGAAAACTCTTGTCATGATGGAAACCATGGGACGCTGTCACAATTCAGCGTCCTTTTCCTATAGGAGAATAATATAGGAGGATAAACGGATGGAATTTCACAAAAAGGCGGATTTGAAGGTAGAGTGCATTGCCACGCAGGAAGATTTTGATTTTTTCGGGATTACCCTGGATGATATCCTCGACAGGACAGAGGCTGGATTGCATTTCCTGAAAAAGGCGAAGGAACTGTGCGCCATGACACAGAAAATGGTATGGACAAATGTCGCGTATACGCTCAATATTACGATGCTCCCTGACGGCAGCGTTTCCTTTGTGTTCAGCGAGTGCATTGAGGATTATACCGCGAGTCTGAAACATTCCCTCGCGATGGCTGACGCGGAGACGAGAGGGCCGCTGGAAGAATTTATCAGCGCGCTCGAGCAGGCCGGCGAGGAGGAAGGGCGCAGACTCGTCGCGCATTTTGAGAAGAACATCAAGGCGGAACGGATGAAATAGATATCAGAATGATAGAGAAAGGTGTAGGGGACAAATGAAGACAAACATTAAGAAGATCTATGCGTGTTTTCCGGGAGGGAAGCACAAGGCGCTGACCATGAGTTACGACGACGGGAAACATGAGGACAGGCGGCTTGTGGAGATATTCAACAGGCATGGCATCAAGGGGACTTTTAACGTAAACAGCGGTTTGGAGGGCGATCCGGTGCGGATCCCGCAGGCGGAGTACAGGGAGCTCTACAAAGGGCATGAGGTGGCGTGCCACACAGTGTCACATCCCACAATCGAGCGATGTCCGCTGACAAGTGTGGCGCAGGAGATCATCGAGGACAGGAAGAAGCTGGAGGAAATCATGGGTTATCCGGTGCGCGGACTTGCCTATCCAAACGGTTCCTATTCAAAGGAAATCTGTGACCTGCTTCCGGGACTTGGTATTCGGTATGGCAGGATTGTAGGCGACTCGGACAATTTTGTGATTCCGGAGAATTTTCTGCAGTGGAAGGCGACCTGCCACCACAATCACAGGCTGATGGAGCTGGGGCAGCAGTTTGTCGATCTGAAGAAGAAGCAGTATCTGTATCTGATGTATGTGTGGGGACACAGCTATGAGTTTACGAACAACGACAACTGGAATGTGATCGAGGATTTCTGTGAGCTGGCCGGCGGACGGGATGATATCTGGTATGCGACGAACATACAGATCGTTGACTATATGGATGTGGTGAAGATGGCGCAGTTCGCTGCGGACGGCTCTTTTGTATACAATCCGTGTGCGCAGAGCTTGTGGCTGTGCGTCGATGACGGGCAGTTCGTGGAAGTCAGGGGCGGCGAACAGGTTTCGCTGTAGTGAGGACAATATTTTTACGAAAAAATTGCGAAATACTTTACAGAAAATAATTCACATTTTTGGATTTGTGTGGTAAAATGTTGTGTAGGTATACGGTGATTGTTAGGGGCAGGATGACAGATACCTGAGGGAGTGCGGAGAGGAATGTCCCGAATTGTTACGGTATTTAAATAATAATGGAGAAGGTGGATGGAATGACAAAACAGAAAAAAGCTTGTGCGGTATGGAAGCTGATGCTTGCGCTGGTTGTGGGTGTATTTGTCTCCGTATTTTCTTTTGGGGCATTTACATCGCAGGCTGCTGAGACAACCGTGGAGAATACAGTGGAGGAGCAGGCTGCACAGACAACAGGCGCTGAGGATAACGGCGGCGGAGCGATGATTCTGCTGATGGGCGGAATGCTGATCATTATACTGGCAGTCGTGCTCTCTGTTGTCGGGACATTTGTATCGTCGGCGGCGATTGCGGACGAGCTGTAAGGCTTGACAAAATATCATTGCTGGTTTAGAATGTGTCTTAACAAATCAATAGTGACAAGACGTGGAAGAGGGTTAGTACAAAGCGGAAGCTTTTCAGAGAGAGAATCGTTTGGTGCGAGATTTTCAGGAAGAAGCTTTGGAACCTGCCTCGGAGTCCTGTGCGAGCACATGATTGTGCGAAGTACAGCGCAGCGCCAGCGATAGAGGTATGATGAGTGAAATCAGGGTGGTAACGCCGTATGCAAGGCCCCTATAGGGGAAGATATGCGGTAGTGCCGCCCTGTTTTTGGTACAAGAATATTTTGGCTTATTTTGGAAAGGGAGGAGAAAGAAACATGGCAAACGACAAGAAATTAGTCGAGGCGATTACCTCGATGGAGGAGGATTTCGCGCAATGGTACACAGACGTGGTGAAGAAGGCAGAGCTGTGTGACTATTCGAGCGTGAAGGGATGCATGATCATCAAGCCTGCGGGCTACGCCATCTGGGAGCAGATTCAGCAGCAGCTCGATGCGGCATTCAAGAAGACAGGTGTGGAGAATGTGTACATGCCGATGTTCATACCGGAGAGCCTTCTGCAGAAGGAGAAGGACCATGTCGAGGGTTTTGCGCCGGAGGTTGCGTGGGTGACACACGGCGGACTTGAGCCGCTGCAGGAGAGATTGTGCGTGCGCCCGACATCCGAGACACTTTTCTGCGATTTTTACAAGAATGAAGTGCAGTCCTACAGAGATCTGCCCAAGGTTTATAATCAGTGGTGTTCCGTGGTGCGCTGGGAGAAGACGACGCGCCCGTTTTTGAGGAGCCGCGAGTTTTTGTGGCAGGAGGGACACACTGCGCATGCGACGGCAGAGGAGGCCGGGGAGAGAACGATTCAGATGCTCAATGTCTATGCTGATTTCGTGCGGGATGTGCTCGCGATTCCTGTGGTAAAGGGACAAAAGACTGACAAGGAAAAGTTTGCGGGGGCGGAGGCGACCTACACAATAGAGGCCCTGATGCACGACGGCAAGGCGCTGCAGTCAGCTACAAGCCACAATTTCGGGGACGGATTTGCAAAGGCATTCGGTATTCAGTTCACGGACAAGGACAATACGTTAAAATACTGCCATCAGACTTCATGGGGACTGTCGACGCGTATCATCGGCGCAGTGATTATGGTGCACGGCGATGATTCCGGCCTGAAGCTTCCGCCAAAGGTGGCTCCGACACAGATTATGGTTGTTCCGATCCAGCAGAAGAAAGAGGGCGTGCTCGACAAGGCATATGAGCTCATGAACCGTCTGTTGGAAAAGGGCTTCCGGGTAAAGGTGGACGATTCGGACAAGAGTCCAGGATGGAAGTTCAGCGAGTGCGAGATGCGCGGTGTTCCTTTCAGGATCGAGATTGGCCCGAAAGATATCGAAAACAATAAGTGTGTCTTTGTGCGGCGCGACACGCGGGAAAAGATTGAGGTGAGTCTCGATGCGGTTGAGACGAGAGCAGCGGAGCTTCTCGACACGATTCAGTCTGATATGTACGAGGCGGCAAGGAAGCATCTGGAGACACATATTTACAGCGCCGTGTCATGGGATGAGTTCTGCGACACGATCAACAATAAGCCTGGTTTTGTCAAGGCGATGTGGTGCGGCGACCGTGCCTGCGAAGATAAGATTAAGGACGAGCTGGCAGCGACAAGCCGCTGTATGCCGTTTGAGCAGGAGCAGCTGGGCGATACCTGCGTGTGCTGCGGGAAGCCGGCGAAGAAGATGGTTTACTGGGGCAGGGCGTATTGATTGCTCAATATTATGAAAAGTGTTATCTGATGTGCTCGAAAAAGTGCAAAAAACTTATATGTAAGCGCTTTCATTTTTCCTGAAAATAGGATATGATTATAGTATCTTATAACGGAAAATCAATTTTGGAGGGATTATCATGAATATTTTAGTAATCAACTGCGGAAGCTCTTCACTCAAATACCAGCTGATTGACAGCGGGACAGAGGCTGTGCTGGCAAAGGGGCTCTGTGAGCGTATCGGCATTGACGGAAGTGTGCTCACACACACGCCGGCCGGCAAGGACAAGGTAAAGATTGAGACGCCGATGCCCAATCATACTGTGGCGGTCAAGCTTGTGATCGATGCACTCACTGATGCAAACCATGGCGTAGTCAGGTCGCTTGATGAGATCAGTGCAGTCGGACACCGTGTTGTACATGGCGGAGAGAAGTTTGCTTCTTCTGTGGTTATCAATGACGAAGTGCTCAAAGCCATCGAGGAGTGCAACGATCTTGCGCCGCTCCACAATCCGGCAAACTTAATCGGTATCAACTCCTGCAGGGAGATTATGCCCAACGTGCCGATGGTGGCAGTGTTTGACACCGCATTTCATCAGACAATGCCCGAGAAGGCTTATCTGTATGGACTTCCATATGAATACTATGAGAAGTACAAGGTTCGCCGCTACGGTTTCCACGGTACAAGCCATGACTATGTATCTGCGAGGGCTGCGGAGATTCTCGGCAAGACCAGGGATGAGCTGAAGATCATTGTATGTCATCTGGGAAACGGCGGTTCGGTATCAGCGGTCGATCACGGAAAATGTGTTGACACCTCAATGGGACTGACACCGCTCGAGGGCATCATCATGGGTACACGTTCCGGCAGCATCGATCCGGCAATCTGTGATTTTATCTGCCAGAAGGAAAATCTCACCCCGGCAGAGATGAACAATGTCCTGAATAAAAAGTCAGGCGTGCTCGGGCTGTCACAGGTTTCATCAGATTTCAGGGATATTGAGGCAGCTGCAAACGATGGAAACAAGCTTGCCAGCGTGACACTGGATGCATTTTACTACAGTGTGGCAAAGTACATCGGCGCTTACGCGGCAGCGATGAACGGTGTGGATGCCATCGCGTTTACAGCGGGTGTGGGCGAGAACAACATCTCAGGGCGTGCTGAGATTGCGAAGTACTTAGGCTATCTCGGAACAGAGATTGACGCGGAGAAGAACAATGTCAGAGGCGAGGACAGAGTCATCTCCACTGAAGGAAGCAAAGTTGCGCTTCTGTGCGTACCGACAAACGAGGAGCTTGCGATTGCAAGACAGACAGTGGCACTTGTGAAATAAAACAAAAGATCATACTGCTTATGAACGGTATATAATGAGGCGGAGTGTTGTATTGACAGTGCTCTGCCTTTTTATGCACACGGGCGTCCAAAGGAAATATGTCGTTACTTTTCACGGGTCAGGAATGCGCTGAACTGCGCATTCCGTGAGAACATGATTCAGGAGTGAGGGGCGATTTTTGCGAAGCAAAACTCTAAATATCGCCCCGAATCGTTACTATGAGCGGCTTCCAAGCCGTGAATAGTAACATATGTCCGCAGAAGGGATTTTCAGGCATCAGAGGGCAATTGCATATATGTGAATCGCCTGATATAATAATAGAGGAAAAGAAAACCCAATCGGGTGGAATGGGGGGAGACACATGCCATACCGCATATTAATCATTGAAGATGATATCACCATACAGACAGAATTGCGGACATTGTTGACGGGAAATCACTACGATGTCTCTGCTGTCACAGATTTCTCAGAGATAATCCAGCAGATTACAGAACAAAAACCGCACTTAATACTCCTCGACATCAAACTGCCGCAGGAAAGCGGTTTTTCACTCTGCTCAAAGATACGCAGCTTTTCCGATGTTCCCATCATCTTTGTGACAAGCTGCAGCACCGATATGGACGAGCTGAACAGCATCATGCTGGGCGGCGATGCATTTATCACAAAGCCGTATCATACTGCTATTTTGCTGGCGAAAATTGCATCTCTTTTGAAAAAGAACTATCCCCAGTCTGAGCGGGAAGTGCTGGAATGCAATGGGGCGGTGCTCCATTTGGAGAGCGGAAAGCTCGAATACCGCGGCCTGCAGACCGAGTTGACCAGGACCGAGCTGAAAATCTTATACTACCTGTTTCAACACGCCGGGAGTATCTGTGCCAGAGCCGATCTTGTCGAATATCTGTGGGACAATCAGCTGTATGTTGATGACAATACGCTGAGTGTCAATATCAACCGTATCCGGGAAAAGTTATCTGCAATTGGTCTGAACGATTTTATCAGGACAAAACATCGGCAAGGGTATATGCTATGGAGCTGAAAACATATTGGAAACAGTCACTCCCACTGTTGTGCGTGCATATTGTCTGTATGGCGGCGCTGGCTGTATTTCTGCTTTTGAGCGGAAACAGCGCTGACAGCGTTGCATTTATTTTGTCCATCTGGGCTGTCATTCTGACTGCATATCTCTGCAAAGCTTACTATAGCAGAAAAATCTACCTGGAAAAACTGCTTGAGCTGACCAGACAGCTCGAAGAGCGCTACCTGATTTCTGAGATCATGGAAAAACCAGACAGAATAGACGACCAGATCTATTACCAGATTCTGAAGATGGCGGGGAAATCCATGCTGGAACAGATCGCCTCTGTAAAGTGTGAGCGCATCGAGTACAAGGAATACATTGAACAGTGGATTCATGAAATCAAAACGCCGATCACTGCAATGAAGCTGATTTGTGAAAACCATCGCCCGGAAATGCCAAAGACGCTGACAAAAGAGCTGCTATTGGAGTTAGAGAGAACAAACCGATTTACGGAGCAGGCGCTTTACTATGCCAGAAGCGAGCACACAGAAAAGGATTATTCCGTGCGGGAAATCCGGCTGTTTGACGTCGTCCACCAGGCGATTGCCGAGAATAAGCATCTGCTTCTGAACTACAATGTCCGCATTGATGTGCAGGAAACAGAAGCCAGCGTTTACTCGGATGAAAAATGGCTGTGTTTCATCCTGAATCAGATGATTGTCAATGCAGTCAAGTATCGCTCAGAAGAGCCGCAGCTGCGCTTTTTTGCTGCGCAGTCGGGCGGAAATATAATTTTAAATATTGCCGACAATGGGATTGGCATTGTGGAAAGCGAGCTGCCCCGCATTTTTGAGAAGGGCTTTACCGGGAAAAATGGCCGCAATGCTTCGCAGAATGCCACAGGCATCGGGCTTTATCTCTGCAGACGTCTGTGCGATAAGCTGGGAATCGGCATTACAGTCACTTCCTCTGATCATCATACTGTCTTTCAACTTTGTTTTCCTATTGATGACTTTATCCGTGAAGTGCAGGGATAACACTACAGCACGGTCTTGCCCGGCTGCAGCATTCTCTCTGCACTTCTTACATTTTTGTTAGAACTTTGTAAGAAAACATAATACAAATATAGTCGCACTTCCATTATAATATTAAGAAACTGCTGAAACATTCAGCTAAATAAGTTTTTCTTACGCAAGAACATTTTCCTGCGCGAATTCTTAATCGAGGTGATACACTATGAACGAAATTTTAAGACTGGAACACATTCAAAAGTATTATGGAAATCAGGGCAATCTAACAAAAGCGGTCAATGACATCAGTTTTGCGGTTAATGCCGGGGAATTTGTGGGAATCATGGGCGCTTCCGGCTCCGGCAAGACCACACTGCTCAACTGCATCTCCACAATCGACACGGTCAGCGCAGGTCACATTTACCTGAACGAGACAGACGTGACGGAGCTCCGGGAGAAGGCGCTGGCACGCTTCCGGCGGGAAAATCTCGGCTTTATCTTTCAGGATTTTAATCTGCTGGACACATTGACCATCTCGGAAAATATTGCGCTTGCGCTGACAATCAATCATGTGCCAGCCGGCCAGATTCCGAAGCGTGTGGAGGAAATGGCCGAGACGCTGAACATCTCGGATATTCTGGAAAAATATCCATATCAGGTGTCCGGCGGACAGAAACAGCGCTGCGCCTGCGCGCGGGCAATCGTCAACAACCCGAAACTGCTTCTGGCGGACGAACCGACCGGGGCGCTCGACAGCCATTCCTCACAGATGCTTTTATGTACGATGCAGCGCATCAATGAACAGTTGGGCGCGACAATTCTGATGGTCACGCACGATGCGTTTTCTGCCAGTTACACGAACCGTATTTTGTTTTTGCGGGACGGCTTGATTTTTACGGAGATTCGGAAAGGCGGAGATTCCCGCAAAGTATTTTTTGAGAAAATCCTGGATGTCCTCACGATGTCGGGAGGAGGTGTGACAGATGTACGGTAAACTAATCCTGCAAAATGCAAAGCGATCCTTAAAAGACTATTTGATCTACATTGTAACCATGACAATCTGCGCCGCGCTCTTTTATGCGTTTCTCTCCAGATCCAGCAGCTTTTATGCGCCTGATATTGGCGTGGAGTACAATATCACGTTCCTGGGTGAGGGAATGAAGCTGGCAATCTGCGGAATCACGCTGCTGATCTTTTTTCTGATTCAATACGTAAATCACTACATGCTGCTGCACCGAAAGAAGGAGTTTGCCATACAGGCGGTCATTGGCATGGAAAAGCATATGATTGGCTGGCTGTTCTTCGCAGAGACGCTTGCCATGGGAGCAGTCGCCATCATACTTGGCATTATCCTGGGTGCCGTTTTGTCACAGTTCATTGCGGCGATGCTCCTGACATCATACGGACAGCCCTATCATTTTTCCTGGATGCTGTTTCCGGATACAATCGTGCTGACGATCTGCTTTTTTGCGTTTGTCCTGCTGATTGTCGGGATTGGCAACCTACGGGCAATCCGTAACATTAAGATCATCGATATGCTCTACGCTGACAGGAAAAATGAACCAGCGATCCAAAAAAGCAAATATATGTACATCATCGTGATTGTATACTGGATTTTGCTCATCGCGATGACTGCAACGGGAGTCTCAAAGGTTACTTACTATTATGATTCGCGCCTTCCGGTGCCTGTCCGCGTCATGTACCTGGGAAATATCGCTGCACCTGCAGTTTCGCTGATAACAGGTATCTTCTGTGCGCTGCTGTGGATTCGGCGCGGGAAATTCCAATGGTATCTGGCAGCCGCTGCCGTCTTAGCTGCCATCAATGCCATTTTTGCTGCCAGTGTCCACATGCTGCATCAACTGTATTATCTCGTGGGAGATGACGGTACCATGCGCCTTTATCTGCTCTATATGCTCTTTGATGTCACTTTTATGGTATGCTGTATCATATACCTTGCCAGCAATCTGCTTGCCGGCTGGAAAGAACAGCATCCGGCCTGCAAGTACAAAAACACGAATCTGTTCTTTTTTGGTCAGATGATTTCCAGGCTGAGCACCGCTTCCAAGACCATGACGCTCATCTGCCTTACCCTGGTGCTTTCCTGCTTCCTGTTTGTCGCGATGCCTGCCCTCACAGGCTGGGCGGAGGGCTATTTGGCGATCAGGGCGCGGTATGACATTCAGGTCGCAACCCGATATAACAGCGTCTATGACGAAGCAGATCTGCCCAAGGACCAATATGAGATTCTCACGGATTTTTTATCCGAAAATGGCATTGAAACATCCTTTGACTGTGCGATAAATCTATATTTGACAAGATACGATGATTTTCACAATCGGAAAAAGTATGATTTTCCTGTCGTGGTAATCGCACTTTCAGACTACAATGCACTCCGGGAGACACAGGGGTATGAGCCAGTCTGTCTGGAAGAAAACGAGTTTACGACACAGTGGCGGGAGATTGCCACCGACGATGACAGGTCTGCCTTTTTAGACGAACATGCTGTGATTACTACAGATGCGGGAGACTACAGACTTTCAGAAAATCCCTGTTACACAGAATCAATCGGAGAAATGATTTATAACAGTTATACCGATGTGATATATGTTTTTCCGGACACGGCCTGCGAAAAGTTCCTTCCTGTGATGCGGGACCGCTTTATCACTACGAAAGAAAGCATTCCGTATGACTGCGCAAAAGAGCTTGAAAATCGGTTTCTTCAAATTTATCCGGAGGAACCGGATGAAAACACAGGCGTCCAATATTATCTGCGGATGCGCACACTGCAGACCAATGAATCGAAAGCGAGCACCTTTATCCTGCAGACCAGTATGACTTACGGTGCAATTGTTCTGGTGGTAATGTGCCTCACGGTTCTCTCTCTGCAGCAGCTGTCAGAATCGTCGCAGTACAGATACCGTTTTGGCGTCCTCCATAAGCTCGGTGTGGAGCAGCACGAACAGGAGCGGCTGGCATTCAAACAGCTCGCCGTCTGGTTTGGACTGCCGATTTTGGTGGCAGTGCTCATGTCTATTCTCATCATTGCCTGCTTCTTTCAGACGATTGCAGTGCAGATTGCAGCCTATGTCGGCTGGATCGTGCTGCTGCATCAGGTTGCGGTCATGGCAGGAATTCTGGGCTCGCTGCTGCTGTGTTACTTTATCATTACTTATATGCTTTTTAAGCCTGTGATTCAGCCGTGAAATGTATATTGGAGTATTGGGCTGATATTTCTGGCAGAGTTTATTTTCGAACTAAATTCAGGTTTTTGTTGGCGGCATGTCTATGGGGATTGCAGGCATTTTAGATTTTTGTCTTGATTTAAAAGTGCTCTTAATCTTGCGATTTCGGAATCCTTTTGGGCAATTTCAGAGTCTTTTTTGGCAAGCTGGTCACTTTGTGCTGTGATCAGGGCATCCTTACGGGCGTGTTCCGCCGCATTGTATCGTTCGTATGCCTCGTAATCGGCGCGCCGGCGGCAGAGCTCCCGGATGTTTTCATCAGAGCTAAGTTCAAAGATGGTGTCGGCGGCAGCTTCCAGATATGGATTTGTAGCAGCCATGGCTTTCAGCTCCTTCCATGTTTTGGCTTTGAAAAAAGTTACCCACTGGTCAATCCCGTAGCGGCGGTTCTCGTCAGTCGTACATTACCAGCAATGCCGACTACGGCGGAATCCCTCTCATAACTTTTTGGTTATAAAAGCAAGAATTTGTTGACAAATGTATATCCAAGTGCTAATATGAAATAAATTTCATGTGAAGTTTATTTCATATAAAGGGGGCAAAACTTGAAAAAAGAAGTACCTACACTGCTATCAAACAATGTAAGAGAATATCGAATGAAGAAACAATTTACCCAACAGCAACTTGCTGATTTAGTAAAAGTTTCTTCAAGAACTATCATTTCATTGGAAAAAGGGCAATATAATCCGTCCGTTTTACTGGCACATGAGTTAGCTAAAATATTTGGATTGAAAATTGAAGAATTATTCAATTTTGAGGAGGATTGACATGAGAACGAGTAAGAAGAATTTTGCGTGTTTATTTATTGGTATTGGTATTTTGGTCTTACCTTTAAGTCTTATAAAGGGATTTCCTGCTGCTTTTATTGTTTCTGCTGGCTGCGCACTAATAGCTTATGGCATTGTGGATTTTCTATTTGAACACTTTGTCCATAAAATTGGACGCGCTAAAATCATGGATGAGGACGAAAGGAACATGCTTATTAATGGCAAAGCATATACCCTTGTATCTGAATTTGCAAATATAGGTTTTATTGTCCTTGCCCTGTATTCTGCTATCTGCAAGACAGATATGGTGGGCTGTATGATTGCTGTAGGTATCTTTTTGTTAAGTCATATAGTTTATGTAGTTTGTTTTAAATATTTTGACAATCATTAACATGATAAAACTAATAATCAAAATAAATAGTTTTATAAGTTATCCTGTTTGGTTTTACCAGAAAGGGATTTAAGGAGCGGAATAGCTCAAACGGCTACCGCTCCTTGAGATACAAATGTAACCACAAACTATACACCGTCCCATATTCTTTCAATGGCTTTTGCAAAGTCGTCATACGCTATGCCGCTATCAACGCATGGCGCGACAGGAACAGGCGGCGGCAAAAAGAAATATCCTTTGAATACCTCACAGAAGAAAAGTTCTATCCTCTAAGCACATCAGACGAATTTCTCAAATTACCCTACGAACAATACCCCGTTACAAACTATTATGAAAATTCCTTTCATGGTTTTGCAATTGAAAACGGAGGTAACAGTCACATGTTCAAAGAAATTCGATTTTTAATCTAATTTTAATGAATGATGCAGGTGTTCATGATAAACTAAGGAAGTGCTATCTAATAATATGAAAAGAGGAAAAAAATGAAGATAACGATTATTCACGGTCAGAGTCATCAGGGTTCCACCTGTCATATTGCGAGGTCTCTTGCAAAGAAATTAAATGGCGAAATCACCGAATTTTTCCTTCCGAAAGATTTTGGGGAGTTTTGTGTCGGCTGTACGGCCTGCTTCGGTGTTGCGGAAACGAAATGTCCGCATTTTGATAAATTGACGCCCATTACCAGGGCGCTTGACAATGCAGATGTCATCATACTGGCAAGTCCGGTCTATGTATACCACGCGACGGGGGCCATGAAAGCGTTTCTGGACCATTACGGCTGGCGGTGGATGGTACACCGTCCTGAAGAAAAAATGTTTTCCAAGCAGGCAGTCTGTATATCGACAGCCGCTGGTGCCGGAATGAAAAGTACCAACCGTGACATGGCTGACAGCATGTTTTTCTGGGGCGTTGCAAAAACGTATCGGTTCGGCACCGCAGTCATGGAAACATCGTGGGAGAGAGTCAGCGTGAAGAAAAAACGCCGCATTGAAAAAAAGCTTTGTATGCTGGCAGGGAGAATCAAGGCGAACCATGGGCACGTCAAACCGTCGGTCAGGACAAAATTCTTTTTCAATGTTATGAGACTGATGCAGAAGCACGGCTGGAATGAAGCGGATGCGAACTACTGGCATTCGAAAGGATGGACCGGCAAAGTGCGCCCATGGTAAAGGATAAATTTGCAAAAAACGCTTGCCAGATTACCCAGACAGTGGCACAATATGCATGTACCTTGAAAATTTGAATCTATTCCCAGAAAGAACATGGATTCCATGACATGGGATTCCTCATCTAGCGCCATGTACCCATTCTGGCACTGTGAAATAGCAGGGTGGGTTGACGAGGAAAAGGGTGATCGAAAATTCGGCGGATGCCCTTTCGCACAGCTTCCGGTGCGTGATGTATCGGCAAATATGCGGGTAACTGCAAAACAAATACGATACAAGGAAGCAGCAGCGCGCAAATTACGGATCAAATAAAAATGATTTTTTGCGCCTGTTCTGAATAGTTATAGAATATAGAATGATATGATTCATAGATGAGAGCTGATGACAGCTTTGAAAGATGAGGAGAAAATTATGTGTGGAATTATTGGTTATACAGGACATAGAGATGTGCAGCGTGTGATCCTGCGGGCGCTCGAGACGCTTGAGTACCGCGGTTATGACAGCGCAGGGATGGCGCTGGTGTGCGGGGACGGACAGATGCAGGTCATGAAGCGTGCCGGCAAGGTGGCGAAGCTCCGCGCAATGTGTGAGAGAGAGGATGCCCAGGGCGGAAAGAAAAAGGCACTGAGCGGGATCGGGCACACCAGATGGGCGACGCACGGCGGCGTGACAAATGAGAATGCGCACCCGCACACCTGCGGCAGCGTGACGATTGTCCACAACGGTATCATAGAGAATTATCAGGAACTGACGGCAAAATACAATCTGGCGGAAAGGCTGGTCTCACAGACGGATACAGAGGTGGTGGCAGCGCTCCTTGACAAATTTTATAAGGGCGATGCAAAGGCGGTGATCAGAGAAGTTGTCCGCATGCTGAAAGGAACGTTTGCGCTCGGAATCCTTTTTGCGGACATTCCCGACAAGATCTATGCCATCAGAAATGTCAGCCCGATCATAGCGGGTGTGGGCAAAGACCGCAGGGAGGCATTTCTGGCATCAGATGTGACAGCGCTGTCAGAATATGTGTCCGAGTATTTTGTTGTGCCGGAAGATGTGCTCACGATACTGGAACCGGGGAAGATTACGATGCTTGACAAAGAGGACGGGAAGGTGGAGCCGGATTATCTGCATGTCGACTGGCAGCTTGGAGGAAACGGCAAGAACGGCTATGAATTTTTTATGGAAAAGGAGATCGCGGAGCAGCCCCAGGTGATACAGGAGACGATTCTGTGCAGGTGCAGAGACGGCATGCCGGACCTTAGTGTTGACAACATTCCTGACTGGCTGCTTGACAAGTATGAGAAGATTACGATTATCGGCTGCGGGACGGCGATGCACGCAGGTCTGGTGGCAAAATCGCTCATGCAGCCGTTGCTGAAAATACCCGTGACCGTGGAGCTGGCCTCAGAGTTTATCTACAATGACCCTGTGGTCGACGACCGCACGCTTGTCATAGCGATCTCGCAGTCCGGCGAGACGATTGACACGCTGGAGGCACTCAAATACGCAAAGCGCAGAGGTGCGGGAAATCTCTCGATTGTCAATGTCAAGGGTTCTACCATCGCGCGTGAGAGCGAGTATGTGCTCTACACGAACGCAGGTCCGGAGATCGCCGTGGCGAGCACAAAGGCGTACACAACACAGATCACGGCGCTCTATATGCTGGCCTGCCGCATGGCTTATGTGCGCGGCGTGTACACAGCGGAGCAGACAAAGGCGTTTATCCGGGAGCTGATCACGGTGCCGGATTCCGTCGAAAAGATTCTTTCGGACAAAAAGGCGTTTCGGGAACTTGCGCACTGCATTATGGACGCGAAAGATGTGTTTATGATCGGCAGGGGGCAGGACTACACAGCGCTGTTGGAAGGTTCGTTGAAGCTGAAAGAGATATCCTACATTCATTCGGAGGCGTACGCGTCCGGGGAATTAAAGCATGGGACGATCGCGCTGGTCACGGATAAGACGCCGGTCATCACGCTCGTGACACAGCAAAAGGTCATCTCAAAGGAACTCTCCAACGCGCTTGAGGTGAAGGCGAGAGGCGCGAAGGTGTATGTGTTTGTGCGGGAGGACGCAGCGCTTGAAAATCCGGAACAGTGGGAGCGTGTCTACCGTCTGCCGGCACTCCGCGACGAGCTGATGGTATTTCCAGCCGTTGTCGCTCTGCAGCTGACGGCATTTTATGTGTCGCGGGATAAGGGATTAGATGTCGACAAGCCGCGCAATCTGGCAAAGGTTGTGACCGTGGAATAACTGGGAATCCGTGTCTCGGAAGCATGTATCTTTTATTCCTTTTTTGACAGAACGAAAGAGGGATGTGAATTATTACAAATTTTTGGGGTAAATTTAGTATAGTTTATACCATGAAAAATAGAAAGAAACCTTGTATACTATATTTCATAGGTAACAGATATCGCTATGCAGCACATCGGTGCAGGCATCAGGGAACTGCAAAAACATAACCCTGACAGGGATTTTTTCATACACAGTTCCCAGGCGCAGAATGCCGCATGGCGGTATCTTTTTTGAACACCAGCGTGCTCGAGCACATAGCGGGCGCACAAATGCAAAAAACGAATGGAGGTATTTTTATGTACTATGTAGGCGTGGATCTTGGAACATCGGCGGTAAAGCTTCTCTTAATGGAGGGAAACGGGAAGATTGCAAACATTGTCTCTAAGGAGTATCCGCTGTATTTCCCGCAGCCGGGCTGGAGTGAGCAGAAGCCGGAGGACTGGTGGAGCGCGGTGAAAGAGGGCTTGACAGAACTGACAAAGGACTGCGACAAGTCGCAGGTGGCAGGCATCAGCTTTGGCGGTCAGATGCATGGGCTTGTGATATTGGACAAGGACGACAATGTGATCCGTCCCGCAATCCTGTGGAATGACGGCAGGACACAGGAGGAGACAGACTATCTCAACAATGAGATTGGAAGAGACAAACTGTCAAAGTACACGGCAAATATCGCGTTTACTGGATTTACAGCGCCGAAGATTCTGTGGGTGAAGAACAAAGAACCCGGGAATTTCGCAAAGATCAGCAAGATTATGCTTCCAAAAGATTATATTGCCTATATGCTTACGGGAAGCTTTTGTACAGATGTTTCCGACGCATCAGGCATGCTTCTCTTTGACGTGGAGCACAAGTGCTGGTCGCGCGAGATGATGGAAATCTGCGGTGTGAATGAGTCGCAGCTTGCCAGGATCTATGAGAGCTATGAGGTTGTGGGCACACTGAAACCGGAGGTCGCAGCGGAGCTTGGATTGTCCGAAAATGTAAAAGTGGCAGCAGGCGCGGGCGACAATGCGGCGGCGGCCATCGGGACCGGAACAGTCGGCGACGGCATGTGCAACATCTCCCTCGGAACAAGCGGGACAATCTTTATATCCAGCAGGAACTTTGGCGTCGACAGGAATAACGCGCTCCATTCCTTTGCGCACGCGGACGGCAGATATCATCTGATGGGCTGTATGCTGAGTGCGGCTTCCTGCAACAAGTGGTGGATGGAGGATATCATGCAGACCGCGGAGTTTGGCAGGGAGCAGGCGGCGATCACAGATGACAGGCTGGGGAACAATCATGTCTACTTCCTTCCATATCTGATGGGTGAGCGCTCCCCGCACAACGATGCCAACGCGCGCGGTACTTTTATCGGCATGACGATGGACTCGACAAGGGCCGATCTGTATCAGGCAGTGCTCGAGGGCGTTGCATTTGCGATCCGCGATTCCTTTGAGGTGGCAAAGAGCCTTGGTATTAACATACAGTCGTCCAAGATCTGCGGCGGCGGTGCGAAGAGTCCGCTCTGGAAAAAGATTTTTGCAAATGTGTTAAATATCCGGCTTGACATGATTGAGAGCGAGGAGGGACCAGGCTACGGCGGAGCAATCCTTGCGGCGGTTGCCTGCGGCGAGTACGCTTCCGTGGAGGAGGCAGCGGCAAAGCTTGTCAAGGTGGTTGACAGCGTGGAACCTGACGAGGAGCTCGCGGCGCGCTACGAGGAGCGGTACCGCAAGTTTGCCCGGATTTATCCGGCTGTGAAGGAGCTGTTCCCGGAGATTTCATAAGACCATTCAAAAATATCACATTCAAAAATATCAGAGCAGCAGTCTGAACCATTGGAAACGATGTTTTGGACTGTTGTTTGCGTTACGGGGAATGATGACCGCGTATTCGATATATTCGGCTAATAGTTCTCGACTTTTGGCGGATATGATGGTATGATGATATCGAACTGAACCTGCTGCGGGAGATGACTGGTTTTGCCGGCCTCAGGCGGAGCGGGATCACAAGGAGAGCAATCAGGGATAAAAAGTAGGAAAGAATAATGTACAGATGGGAAAAATTATTTGACAGTGTTGCGCTGATGCGGGCAAGGTCGATTGACAGCAGCAGGATCACATTCATGAGGAGAGACGAAACACATATCGATGCGGCGGTGATGGCGAGGGGAGCGCGGGCAGAGGTTTCCATCACACTCAGGGAGGGCGCACCGTTTATCATGAAGTGTAAGTGCCCCAAGGCGAGGAGCGGCAGGAAATGTGAACATATGGCAGCAGTGCTGTACCAGATTGAACAGGAAAAAAAGCCGGCGGCAAAAAGCGGACCGCAGCAGGAGAGAGAGACGCCGCCAGGTGATGCAGCAGAGTCAGGGCAGAGCAGGACAGAGATAAACGATTTTCAGGAGATGTGGGATACAGCGATCGCAGGCGGAACATCCAATGCAAAGGAAGAACAAACATTGTCGGCACAGAAAACGGAAAACGCGGATGTGAATGCAGAAGCGCCAGCGCCGAAAAAGCGCGGGAGAAAGTCAAAGGCGCAGCTCGAGGCGGAGCGCATAGCGGCTGAGGAAGCGGCAAAGCGGGCAAAGAAAGAGGAGACAGAGCAGCGGATTGCCGAGAGGAAGGCACAAAAGGCAGCGCAGAAGGCGGAGCGGAGACGGAAACGCGCGGAGGCGGAGGAAGCACAGCGGAAGGCGCGCGAGGAGGAAGCCGCGAGAAGAGCGGAGGAGGAGAAGAGACAGCAGGAGGAGGCCGCACGCCGGGCAATAGAAGAGCGGGAGAGACGGGCGGAAGAAGAGAAAAAGAGAAGGGAACAGGAAGAGGAGGTCATGAGGAAAAAGGAAGAGAAGATAAGGGCAGCAATCGCGAGAAAGAACGAGGAGGATACACAGCCGCATTATCAGTATTTTGACATCGACACGATCAGGAAAAAACAGGACTTTTCGAAAGAGGCGCTTGTGAAGGGGCAGCAGTACCTTGAATCTGGTGCTGTCGTAGTAAAGAGCATTGATGTCGGTTACTATGAACAGATGGATGACATGGCAGCACATGTGAGCGCGATCGCAGAGCACCGCAAGCGGCAGTACCCTGTCAACTTGATTTTCAACAGAGACACGATGCTCCGGACGGAATGCAGCTGTCCCGAATGCAACCGGACATATCGGTATGGCTGGTACACGCGGATGGACAATAATTGCGCTTTTATCGCGGCAGGGCTTCAGTATGCCCAGACATACATGGAGCAAAAGGAAGTCGGCGATGCGACGGATAAGCGGGGGGCGATGCTGCTCGCTGATTTTCAGCGCAATCACACGAACCAGATTGTGGCGAGTGCGACCATGCAGGAGGAAGCGCTGAATCTTGTTCCCCGGCTGATCCGCAATCAGGACGGACTGCGGATTTCTTTCAAGATTGGCGTGGGAAAACTATTCGTGATCAAAGACCTGATTGAGTTCTGTGCGCAGGTGCGCGGTTCCGAGACCGTACAGTACGGAACGAGCACGCAACTGAACCAGAACATCAACAATTTTGCGCCCCGCGCAAGACAGTGGTATGAATTTGTAAGCAAAGTCATCCAGGAGGAAGAGGATATTATCAACCGCATCAGCGAGATGCGCTACTATTATTATGAGAGAAAACGTAAATGTTCTGACTTTGAACTGTATGGCTGGCGGCTTGACCAGTTCTGTGAAATAATGGGCGGTGATGCCGTCGAGTACGAGGACAAAACCTCTGAGAAAAGAGGAAAGGCGCAGCTTTCCTGCAAGGAGGGAACGCCGAAGCTCACCATGCAGATACGCAGGAGCAGGATTGGCAGAAAGAAAGAGTTTCACGGAATCGATGTCTCCTGTAATATGCCGGAGTTCTTTATCGGTGCTGCCAGCGCCTGCTATATCAAGGATAATGTGCTGTACAAAACGGATATTGAGGTTACAGATAAAATACGTCCGCTGCTTGCGATGTCAAATGGAGGCCAGATCAATTTTCAGATTGGGCGTTCCAAGCTGACGGATTTCTATTACTCCATGCTCCCGCAGCTTGAGGAGGTCTTTACGGTCATGGAGGAGGACAGCGAGGAAATTCACAAATATCTGCCGCCCGAGGTGGTATTTGTATTTTATCTCGACTCTGTGAACGGTGATATCACATGCCGCCTGACGGCCCGCTATGGGGAAAAGGAGTGCTCTGTGATAGCGTCCGTGCTGTCGGACCCTGTCACCTCGTATTATGAGAGCTTCCGGCTTGAGGGGCGTGAGCGCGAGGTTTTCTTTCTCACAAAGCAGGTCTTCCCATATGCAGACAAGGAGCGCGATCTGTTTTACTGCGGCTGTGAGGAGGACAGCATCTATGAGGTGTTGAACAATGGTGTGGAGCGGCTGGCCGAGCTCGGTGAGGTGCGCTGCACGAATGCGTTCAAGAGCCTGAATATTGTGCGGAAGATGCGCATGTCAGTCGGTGTGTCCGTCTCGAGCGGGCTGCTGGATCTGGAGATAGACACGGAGAACATCAGCAGGGAAGAGCTGCTCGACGTGCTGAAGGGCTATAAACTGCGCAAGAAATATTACAGGCTGAAAAATGGTGATTTTATCAATCTGGAAGATGAAAATCTTCAGATGCTGAAAGAGCTGATGGACACGATGCATCTTCCGCCCAAGGAGTTTATCAAGGGCAAAATCCATCTGCCAGTCTATCGGACGCTCTATCTGGACAAGCTTCTCGAGGAGAAGGAAGGGCTGTATACAAACCGCGATCACACTTTCCGTGAGATGGTCAAGAATTTCAAGACGATCAGCGATGCGGACTACGAAGTGCCCGCGAGTCTCAGGCGCGTCATGCGCAGCTACCAGAAAAATGGTTATAAATGGCTCAAAACACTGGAGTCCTGCCAGTTTGGCGGAATCCTGGCGGACGATATGGGACTTGGCAAGACGATACAGACAATTTCCTTTTTATTATCCGAAAAAAAGAAAGGCGTGACCACGCTCGTCGTCGCGCCGGCTTCGCTGGTATTCAACTGGGGCGAGGAGTTTGACCGGTTTGGACCGGAGTTAAAGGTACAGCTTATCACGGGCGACCAGCAGGAGCGCCAGAAAAAGATTGAGGATTGCGCAGATTATGACGTGAGTGTCACTTCCTACGATCTGCTCAGGAGAGATATTTCCTATTATGAAGGGAAGAAGTTTACGTATGAGGTGATCGACGAGGCGCAGTACATCAAGAATCACACGACAGCGGCGGCAAAGGCGGTCAAGGTCATCGACAGCCAGATGCGGATTGCGCTGACAGGTACGCCGATCGAGAACAGGCTGAGCGAGCTGTGGAGTATTTTCGACTATCTGATGCCGGGATTCCTGTACAGCTATGAGGTTTTCAAGAGGGAGATCGAGACGCCCATTGCCAAGTACGACGACAAAGATGCCATGGCGAGGCTGCAGAGGATGGTAGGCCCCTTTATCATGCGCCGCCTGAAATCAGATGTCCTGAAAGACCTTCCGGATAAGCTTGAGGAAGTGCGCTATGTAAAATTCGACAAGGCGCAGCAGATGGCTTACGATGCACAGGTAGTACACATGCAGGAAATGCTGGCAAAGCAGGACGATGAAGATTTCAACAAAAATAAGATGAAGGTGCTGGCGGAGCTGACAAGACTCCGACAGATCTGCTGCGATCCAGGCCTGTGTTTCGACAATTATACAGGAGAGTCGGCAAAGCTTGACTCCTGTGTGGAACTGGTGGAGAGTGCGATGGACGGCGGGCACAAGATGCTGCTGTTCTCCCAGTTTACATCAATGCTTGATCTGATCAGGAAGCGCCTTGACAAGCAGGGGATTGCCTATTATGTGATTACAGGCGAAACGTCCAAGGAGAAGCGGCTGCAGCTTGTGAAGGCATTTAATGAGGACGAAGTTCCGGTATTTTTGATCTCCCTGAAGGCGGGCGGCGTCGGTCTGAACCTGACAGGGGCGGATGTCGTCATTCACTACGACCCATGGTGGAATGTCGCGGCGCAGAATCAGGCGACGGACAGGGCACACCGCATCGGGCAGACGAAAAAAGTGACAGTGTATAAGCTGATTGCAAGACACAGTGTCGAGGAGAAAATCCTGAAACTGCAGGAGACAAAGCGCGACCTCGCGGAGCAGGTTATGAACGGTGAGCTGGGACAGCTCGGCAGTATGAGCAGGGACGAATTGTTGGATTTGCTGCAGGGATAATCAGAAAAAGGCAGGACATTTTGGTGTCCTGCCTTTATTTCCCGCAGAGCCTTATGATTGCATCAAGGAACCGCGCACATTTTTGGTATTCTGCATGCGGAACTGTTTCGGGGTAATGTTTTTGTACTTTCGAAAGGTTTTGATCATATGGCTGCAGTCGGCGAAACCGGCCGCCTGGCTGATATAGGTCATGTCATAATCGGTGAAAAGCAGCATGTCCTCCGTCTTGATCACGCGGATGTATTCGATGTACTCCTTGCAGGAGCGCCCGTAGATCTGTCGGAACTGCTTCGCGAAAAAGGAGTAGCTCATATTGCATCGTATGGCAAGCTGTTCTACCTTCAGTGGCTGGTCAGAGTGTGCGTCGATGTACTCGGTGATGGTCTCGATGGAGCTGCCCGACGGAGGAGAGATCTCGTAGGACGGCGTAAATCCGCGCTCCCGCCAGATGCGCAGCATATTGACCAGGATACAGTTGAGGTAGGAGTATATGATCATGTAGTGTCCGTAATGTTTTGAGTGGGCTTCCCGCGCGCAGCCGCGCACAAATTCCAGGACCGGAAAACCAGCAAGCTCCTGCGATGAGAAGAAAAAGGACACCTCCGGGTTGTCCATCGCCTGCAGGACTGCACTCTTAAGCTGGGGCACATAGCCGATATTTTCACGGAACCGGTTCAGGTCGAATTTGATCACGTAATACAAAAGATCATCCTGCATGTCAGGCGCTTTATAAACTGCGTGGATGCTTTTCGGGGGGAGGGCAGCCATGTCGCCGGGATGCAGCAGGTACTGTTTCTCATCACTTTCGATCATGGCTGTTCCTTCAACCATCAGAATGATTTCCATATAATGGTGCCAGTGCGATCTCACAGGAAAATTGTGCCTGGTCGTATCAAACAGGAAAGCCTCGTAGGGAGCATTCAGCAAGTCCCCTGGTTCAAAAAGATTGTACATAACGGATAACCTCTCTGTGTTGTCTTGGGATATAAGTGGTTGATTATAGTGCCGCGGATGAAGCTTTTAATCCATGTCCAGCTATTATAGCATGTGCGGTTGAGATTTTCCAGAGACTCCGGTGCATTTCCTTGAGAAAAATTTCAGGCTGATTAGCAGACAGGCAGCATAAAATGTGTTAAAATAAAATATAGGAGTATAAGAATGATGAAGGCTGTAGGGGGGAATCGTATGACAAATTTGGACAGACTGCTCGGAGAGATCAATCGGGAACATGTGTATATACAGACACACAATTTTCCAGATCCGGATGCGATCGCAAGCGCATATGGACTGCAGAGGCTGCTCGGTCTGCGCGGCGTGGACGCGACGCTGTGTTACAAAGGAAAGATCAACAGGTACAGTACCGTAAAGCTTGTGGAAATCATGGAAATCGAGCTTCTGAACGTGGACGACCTGGAAAAGGTGCTGAGCGATGAGGATGAAGTGATTCTGGTGGATTCCCAGAAAGGGAATTCCAACATTATTGATATTACGGGGGATGAGATTATCTGTGTCGACCACCACCCGAATAATGATATGTTTGCGTACCGGTTCTGTGACATCCGCCCAGAGGTCGGCGCCTGTGCGACTATGATTGCCCAGTATTTTTTTGAAAATAATGTTCCGATGGACAGGAAGATTGCAACAGCGCTTACATACGGTATCCGCATTGATACCAACAATCTGACGCGCGGAGTCTCCAGGCTGGATATTGAGATGCTCTACCGGATGTATGACGACTGCGATTACAATATTATATCCATGTTGGAGAACAGTATTTTGTGCTTTGACGATCTGGTCGCCTACTCCAAAGCGATCTCGAGCATTGAGGTTCACGATGACATCAGCTTTGCCGATACAGGGAAAGACTGTCCTGTCATTGCGGATATTTCGGATTTTATGCTCGCCCTGAAGGAAGTCACGTTTTCTGTAGTGTATTCGGCGAAGGACGGCGGAATCAGGCTCTCAGTGCGCAGTGAGGGAACAGCGCTTGATGCCGGAAAGGTGATTGGAAAGGCGCTGGAGGGCATCGGGAATGGCGGCGGCCACGCTTCCATGGCAGGCGGTTTTGTGCCGTTTGACGGGGATGCACAGGAGAAAGCGGCACTGATTGATGAGATTAAAAGCCGCTTTATCGCAGTGATACAGGAGAGCAGGTGCTGAACGGTATCTCTGGCCGGATGTAGATTTGGGGAAAAATATGTTGACAACTGAAGAAAGCTGGTGTATACTATAATTCGTTAAGCGCCCAGATAGCTCAGTCGGTAGAGCAGAGGACTGAAAATCCTCGTGTCACTGGTTCGATTCCGGTTCTGGGCACTGTGCGGGTGTAGTTCAATGGTAGAACACCAGCCTTCCAAGCTGGATACGTGGGTTCGATTCCCATCACCCGCTTTACATGAGTGAAGAAGTATTTTGGAAATTGAAAAAAACAGTTGACAAAGTATTCTGTATCATGTAGAATATAAGAGTCCGATACAGATATATGCGATAGTGGCGTAGTTGGTAACGCGCGACCTTGCCAAGGTCGAGACCGCGGGTTCGAGCCCCGTCTATCGCTCTCTTATTTGCAGGAAGAACCCTTGGTTTTCAAGGGTTTTTTTCATGTCTGAAACTGTTTCCTGCTGATTATCCGATTGATATGAATTTTATAAATTTTTGGTAAAATTAATAATATACAAACAGAAACATAGGGTGTAAAATGGAAACGATAACAGTCATGCAGCGCATGCATGGATGAATGACAGAATAGGGGAGTAGTGAACGTGAGACTTAGAAATGTAACCGGTTCGAGGGAGATTATCGCGGAGAGCCGTTTTGTGGTGCATGAGCCTGCCGCGCAGAAAGGGAAGTGGAGCGAAGTATTTGGAAACAATCGTCCGATTCACATTGAGATCGGCATGGGAAAAGGCCGTTTTATGATGGACCTGGCGGCTGCGAATCCGGATATTAATTATATAGGAATCGAGAAGTATTCGACCGTGCTGTTGCGCGCGGTGCAGAAGATGGAGGTGCAGGAACTGTCCAATCTGCGGCTGGTCCGTATGGATGCCGAGGAGATCTGCGAGGTGTTTGACAAAGGCGAGGTCGCGAGGATATACCTGAATTTCTCCGATCCATGGCCGAAGGACAGGCACGCCAAGAGACGGCTTCCTTCGCGGCAGTTTCTGGCGCGGTATCATGAGATTCTGGCGGCGGACGGGCGGATTGAGTTCAAGACGGACAATGTGGATCTGTTTGACTTTGCGCTGGAGGAGGTTGTGCCTGCAGGGTGGAAGATTGAAGCGGTGACAAGAGATCTGCACCGCGACGAGAAGATGCTCGCGGGAAATATTATGACGGAGTACGAGGAAAAATTCTCATCGATGGGAAATCCGATCTGTAAATATATTATCTGCCGGTAAAAATGCAGGTGGTATGGCGATTACAATTTTCCATGTAGTAAAAGGAGGTTTGGGAGATGTATGTCATCTTTTTTCTGCTGTGGATTATCTTTAACGGGCGTATCACGACGGAGATTGTGATTTTCGGACTGGTGATTTCCGCGGCGCTGTATTGGTTTATCTGCAAATTTATGGATTTCAGCCCGAAGCGGGAAATGGAATCTCTGAAAAAGGGCGGCTATCTGCTGCAGTATCTGTATCATCTTGTCAAAGAGATTATCACAGCCAATTTTGCGACAATGAAACTGATCTGTTCTGCTGGCAGGGTTGTGGAGCCGGCGCTGATTGAGTTTGAGACGCATTTTAAGAATGATACTTCGCGCTTTCTGCTGGCAAACTCGATCACACTCACACCCGGAACGATCACGGTTGCGGTGGATGGGGACAAGTTTATCGTACACTGCCTTGACAAGACGCTGGCAGAAGGGATTGAGTCCTCTGTATTTGTGAAGCTTCTGGAGAAGATTGAAGAGTAAAAGGATTGTCTGTGCAGTCAGATTTGCAGGGGTAAGGAGGTAAGAGTATGCACAGTGGAAATGTCGCGCTGGAGGCAGCATTTGAAATCGTTATGACGGTCTTTCCGGTTCTGTTGGCGGTCATGGTATTTCTGTGTCTGATCCGCGCAATCAAGGGACCGCGGATTGCGGACCGCATCGTGGCAATCAATATGATGGGAACGATGACGATGGTCATTATCGCCATTCTTGCAGTGAAGATGGATGAGGGATATCTCGTGGATATCTGTATTATCTATGCCATGATCTCCTTCCTGGCAGTGACGCTGCTGACGAAGGTGTACATGGGGGTGTATGCCGAGCGCAAAAAGAGAGAGTCGGGAAACGCTGATAAGGAGGCAGAAGAACATGACAGCACTATTGTGGATTAGGTTTATTGCAGGAATCGCGTTGATTCTGTGCGGAATCATCGTGTTTGGAATAGAGCTTTTTGGGGTGTTTAAGTTTCGCTATGTGCTGAACAGGATGCATGCGGCGGCGATGGGGGATACGCTTGGGATTGCCCTGAGTATGCTGGGGCTGATTATTCTGTGCGGACTGAATTTTACGTCGCTCAAGATGGTTCTCGTCGTCGTATTTTTGTGGTTCGCCTCCCCGGTGGCGTCCCATATGCTGACACGCTTCGAGGTGGCGACGAATGAGGAGCTGGGCAGGGAGTGCGATATGAGCGGGCTTGCTCCGTCTGCAGAGGATACAGAGTCGGAGCGCTGAGCAGAGGTTGGAATGGAGGTTGGCATATGGAAGTATTTCAGATTGTATTGTTTATCTTTTTGATTGTGTGTGCGATTTCAGTGACTTTTTCTAAGAATCTGCTCAACTCGATCATTATCTTTATGTCCTACAGTTTGATTATGTCCATCATATGGATTTTGCTGGAGTCGCCGGATCTTGCCATCACGGAGGCAGCGGTTGGAGCAGGCATTACGAGTATCCTGTTTTTTGTCACGCTCAAGAAGATTCATGCGATTATTGCGCTGGATGAGGACAAAGCGGATAAGCATTCGCACAAGAATGTTTCAGAGAAAAAGGGGGAAGCAGAATGAGCCGTCTATTGTCAGAAGAGGAATATCGGAAAACCAAGGCGTTCAAGATCAAACGCTGGTATCGCGGCGAGAAGGATCCCTATATCGGCAAGGTGGAACTAAAGCCGCAGAAGCCATTTGCCGAGGATGTCACGACGATGAAACAGAGAGTTCACGACGAGGCGATTCTGAAAAGGAATATTTATGATATTGAGCACAACAAAAAGCTTCAGATCTTCTCGAAGTTTTATCGCGCAGTGTCCGTCATTTTTGTGGTCACGCTGATAGCGATTCTGCTCTATGTGGTGTCTTATCTGCCGCCTGTGGGAAATGCGGCAAACCCTGACAACAATGAGGTTGCGTCGAAGTACATTGAAGATGGGATGAAGGACACTGGCGCGGTCAATATCGTCACGGGTATGATTCTCGACTATCGAGCCTTTGATACGCTCGGCGAGTCGAATGTGCTCTTTATCGCCACATGCACAGTGCTGATATTGTTGCGTATCGACAAACATTCGGAAAAGAAAGAGGAGGAGGATAACGATCGTCTCTATGAACCGAAAAATGATATCATTCTGCAGAAGGTGGCGTTTTTCCTCGTACCGATGATCATTATCTTTGGAATTTACGTCATTTTGAACGGGCATCTGTCCCCGGGCGGCGGCTTTTCCGGCGGCGCGATCATTGGATCGGGACTGATTCTGTACGTCAATGCCTTTGGCTTTAAGAAGATTGAGCGTTTTTTTACGCAGAAGACTTACAAGTGGATCTGTTTTGTGGCGCTTTTATTTTACTGCCTTGCAAAGACGTATTCTTTTTACTGCGGTGCGCACCATCTCGAGACAGGCATTCCGCTGGGTACACCAGGAGATATTCTGAGTTCGGGTCTCATACTGCCGCTGAATATCTGTGTCGGCATGGTGGTCGCTTGTACGATGTATGCATTTTATGCAATGTTCCGCAAAGGCGGATTCTAGTAAAAAGGGGGATTTTTGATAGATGGGTGGAAATTTGCTTGCAAATTATGGGGAAGCAGTTGCCATGATTTTGTTCGGCATCGGGTTTTCCAATTTACTTTTGCAGAAAAATCTGATCAAAAAAATTATCGGTCTGAATATTATGGATACGGCGACCTATCTCTTTCTCGCGGAGAAGGGATTTATCGCGGGGCGGATGGCGCCGATTGTCGTGGATAATATTACCAGCACAGAAGCGTACATCAATCCGGTGCCGAGCGGACTTGTGCTGACTGGTATCGTGGTGTCCGTGTCCGTGACTGCGCTGATGCTCTCGCTCACGATCCGGCTCTACAGAAGATATCACACACTGGATATGGATGAGATCTCCACCATGATGAAAAAGGAGGACCGGTGATGGATTTTATACAGAATTTTCCCTTTTTCAGTATCCTGCTGTCGCTGGGTTCTGGTGTGCTGACATCCATCATGAACAAGAAAATAGCGCGTCTGTGGAATACATTTATCCTCGTGGTGATCACGGTATTGTCGGCGGTGCTTTTTGTGTACATGCTCGGTGTCGGTGAGCCTTATACGTTCATGATGGGGCATTTTCCGGCACCGTGGGGAAATGAGATCAGGGCGGGTGTGCTCGAAGCTGGCATGGCGCTTTTTTTCTGCCTGATCATGTTGTTTTCCCTAAAGGGCGGACAGGAGCACATTGACGCGGAGATCGAGGATACGAAGGTTAATCTATACTACATTATGATCAATCTGCTGCTGAGTTCGCTGCTTGCGCTGATCTATACCAATGACCTTTTTACAGCATATGTTTTCGTGGAAATCAACACCATCAGTGCGTGTGGTCTGATCATGATCACGCAGAGCGGGCGGACGATCGAGGCGGCGACGCGCTATATGATCATGGCGTCCCTCGGATCCGGTCTGCTGCTGATGGGACTTTGCATTTTATATGATATCACAGGGCATCTCCTGATGAGCAATATGAAGAACAGCATTGCGTATGTCTATGCGCAGGGGACTTACAATGTCCCGCTGATCGCTTCGATTGGAATGGTGGTTGTCGGTCTTGCCATCAAGAGTGCGCTTTATCCGTTTCACACCTGGCTGCCGGATGCGTATGGGTACTCGACGGTGTCGAGTGCGGCGATTCTGTCGAGCCTGGTCTCAAAAGGGTATATTTTCCTGCTGATCAAGATCTTTTTCCGTGTGGTTGGATTTGAGATTATCGTGGACTCGAAGATTGTCAATATTTTGTTTGTGTTTGGACTTTTCGGTATGATCATGGGCTCTGTCAATGCGATTCTGGAAAACGATATCCGGCGCATGATTGCATTCTCTTCGGTGGCGCAGATCGGATATATTTACATGGGACTTGGTCTTGGGACGACGATCGGGATTGTGGCGAGCATCTTTCATATTCTGTCGCATGCTTCCACGAAGTCGCTCCTGTTTATCGCAGGTGTGGGGCTTACCGACGCGTCGGGCAGAAGCAAGAAATTTGATGACCTGACGGGCAGCGGCTACCGCAATCCGGCGGCAGGAGTCGCGTTTACGATCGGCGCGTGCTCCATGGTTGGCATTCCGCTGTTTTCCGGCTTCATCAGCAAGGTGCAGTTTGCGGAGGCGGCCGTGCAGAACAGCCTGGCGAAGATGCTGCCTACGCTGATCTGCCTGGCAATCAGTACGGTGCTCAACGCGATCTATTTCATGAAGACAGTGATCCGCCTGTATACGCCGATGAGCAAAAAGACGGCGAAAACACAGGCCGGCGAGGCGGCAAGGAGCATCCTTAGGGAGCATCCGCTGTACAATATCACACTGCTGTGTATGATCATACTGAATGTGATACTGGGATGCTGTTCCCAGCCGATTGTTGACTGGATCACAAATGGCCTGGCTATGTTTGGATAAAATGGGAATGGAGGATTTGCAGATGAATTACATGATTTTGGTTTCGATCGTCCTGCCCATTATCGCGGGGGGAGTCCTGCTTTTTGTGCCGGAGAACGTGTTTGCGGACAGGTCAGGACTTCTAAAAGTGACAGGTGTGTCATTTGTTGTGAGCGCGCTTCTGGCTGTGTATGTGATCAGCGGTGCGGCTGGAAATCAGCTTGTATTGTTCCGGCTGGTGGATGAGATTCCGGTGTATTTTGCGATTGACAGTCTTGGAAGGCTGTTTGCCGGGATTGTGGTTCTGGTATTTTTGCTGGCAGGATTTTTTTCTTTTGTCTATATGTCGCATGAGAAAAATGAAAAGCGGTATTATGGATTTTACCTGGTCACGTTTGGCGTGTTGATGGGGTTGTGCTTTTCGGGAAATCTGGTGACACTGTATCTGTTTTATGAGTTTATGACACTCGCGTCAATGCCGCTTGTGATTCATTCCGGTTCCAAAGAGGCGGTCATGGCGGCGTTAAAATATCTGTTTTACTCATTTTGCGGCGCGTACATGGCGCTCTTTGGGATTTATTTCCTATATAAGTGCGTCTATGTGGATGTATCTGTGTGGCGCGGATATTCCCTGATGGCTGGTCTGGATGCGCATATGATGGATTTTGCACCGGGCGGCAGACCTGACATAGATGCGGTTGTCTGGTCGGGAAACAAAGAACTCTGTCTTGTCGCGGTATTTTTGATGATTGTGGGTTTTGGCGTGAAGGCGGGGTGTTTTCCGCTGCATGCGTGGCTCCCGACGGCGCATCCTGTGGCACCGGCACCGGCTTCTGCGTTTCTGTCCGGTATTATTGTAAAGGGCGGTGTCTTTGCAGTCATCAGGGTTGTGTACTATTATGTCGGCGCAGATTTTCTGCGGGGGACATGGGTGCAGACGGCGTGGGCGGTTCTTGCGATTGTGACGCTCCTGATGGGCTCAACGCTTGCCTTTAAGGAGAAGGTGCTGAAGAAGCGGCTTGCGTACTCGACAGTGTCAAATCTTTCCTATATTTTGCTGGGTCTCTCCATGATGAACGCGACAGCATTTACTGGCAGTCTGCTGCATGTGGTGTTTCATGCGGTGATCAAGAGTGCGCTGTTCCTGTCGGCAGGCGCGCTGATCTTCACGACCGGACGGACGAAGGTCAACGATTTTGTGGGACTCGGGAAAAAGATGCCAGTGCTTTTCTGGTCTTACACGATTGCCTCTCTGGGATTAATCGGCATCCCGCCCACGAGCGGTGTTGTCAGCAAATGGTATCTGGCGGCGGGATGTCTGGAGAGCAGGATTGCCGGACTCTCATGGATTGGACCTGCGGCGCTCTTAATCTCGGCGCTTTTGACCGCAGGGTATCTGCTTCCGCTTAGTATCCGCGGTTTTCTGATGGAACCGGATTACAATGCGGTGCGCAACGATTACAAGGAGCCAGGGCTGCTGATGCTGGCACCGGTTGTGATTCTGGCCGCGATTACGCTTGCGCTTGGACTGTATCCTGCGCCTTTGACTGCGCTGATACAAAATGGTATTGCTGCCGGTTTATTTTAGTGCGTGTTTGAAAAAACATATACGGAGTTTTTTCACACGACAAATCCGCGTATGCGCCCAGATTTGTCAGGTTTAGCAAGAATGGGGGATTGTTAAATGATTTTTGGTCTGATGCTTACGGTGATACTGCTTCCCTTTGCGGGCGGTTTGCTGTTGCAGATTTTGAAGTTTAAGGATAAGGGACAGAAGCAATGCTATATTTTCGCCTATGTGCTGATCAATACGCTGCTGACTTATGCGCTGCTGTGGCAGGGGCCTACAGAGCTGATCAGGGTGATCAATTTTGCCGGTGCGAAGCTTGATTTTTCCTTGAAATTGGACGGCATGGGCATTGTCTTTGCGGGGCTGGTATCAACGCTCTGGCCGCTCGCGACATTGTACTCGTTTCCCTATATGGAGCATGAGCACAACGGGCGCGTCCATGAGAATATCTTTTACCTGTTTTACACAGCAACTTACGGCGTGACGCTCGGCATTGCCATGTCGGGAAATATGCTGACGATGTACTGTTTTTATGAGCTCCTGACGCTTGTGACGGTTCCGCTGGTGATGCATACACTCACGAGGGAGGCGGTGCTTGCAAGCCGCAAGTATTTCTACTATTCGCTCGGCGGCGCGGCGTTTGCCTTTATCGGTCTGATTTTCCTGGTGGTGTACGGCGACAGCCTTGCCTTCACGTACGGAGGCGTGCTGAATCTGTCACAGATTGGCAGCAAGAAGGATTTGCTGTTGTTTGTGTATGTGCTGGCATTTCTGGGGTTTGGCGTCAAGGCTGCGATCTGTCCGTTTAACTCGTGGCTTCCGCAGGCGGGTGTTGCGCCGACACCGGTCACAGCGCTGCTGCATGCAGTTGCGGTCGTGAAGTCGGGTGCGTTTGCGATTATGCGTCTGACATACTACAGTTTCGGAACTGATTTTCTGCGGGGGACATGGGCGCAGTATCTGCTGATGTGTATTGTCATTTTTACGGTTGTGTACGGGTGCAGCATGGCGGTGCGGGAGACGCACATCAAGCGCCGGCTTGCGTTCTCGACGATATCCAATCTGTCGTACATTTTGTTCGGGGTTGTGATTATGACTCCGCTTGGCCTGGCCGGGGCATTGTGCCACATGGTTTTTCACGGTGTGATGAAGATTTGTTCGTTTTTCTGTGCCGGTGCGATGATTACGCAGGCACATGCAAACTATGTCCATGAGATTGACGGCATGGCGCGGAAAATGCCGAAGATTTTCGCTGTTTTTACGGTTTCTGCGCTCGCCCTGATGGGTGTGCCGGGACTGTGCGGTTTTGTGTCAAAGTGGCATCTTGCCAAGGCTGCGTTCGCGAGCGGTAATCTACTGGCAGTTGTGGGCGTAGGCGGTCTGCTGGTATCGGCACTCCTGACAGCGATTTATATGCTCAGCATTGTGATCAGGGCGTATTTTCCGGGAAATGATTTTGATTACGGAAAGCTGCATGATGAGATCCATGATCCAGACTGGCGCATGCTCCTGCCGCTGTTTCTGTTTGTGATACTGATGGGGGTGTTTGGCGTGTACAATGCGCCGATTGTGAATTTCTTTCAATTTGTGGCATCGGGAATGATGTAGGAAGGAGGAGATAGGATATGAGGGATACGTTTTGGCCAGTGCTCTTTCCTTTTGTGGTATGTGTCGTATTGTGGTTTGTTTCGCGCGTGAGAACGAAAGAGAAAAAAAAGGCATGTGCCCTGATTATGATTTTCGCGGGTGCGGTGGAACTTGCGGCGGCGCTGAATCTGATGCTCTGTGATCTGCGGGGGATTCCGATTGACGTTTTTGACGTTCCCGGTGTGGGCGGTCTTGGGCTTCATTTCATGTACTCGGGCTTTCGTGGAATTTTTGGCGTGCTGACTGCATTTGCATGGCTTGTGACATCGCTGTTTTCGTATGAGTACATGAAAAATGACACGAATGTCATAAGATATGATCTGTTCAATCTGCTGACGTTTGGCGCGACAATGGGGATTTTCTATGCGGCGGATCTGTTTACACTGTTCTTTTTCTTTGAGATCATGTCCTTTACCTCGTTTGTGTGGGTGGCACACAGGCAGACGCGGGAGGCTGTGTACGCCGCAGGGACATATCTGGGAATTGCGGTCGCGGGCGGTATGGCGATTCTGATGGGGCTCTTTATCGTGCACAGCCGGCTTGGAACGCTCTCGTTTGACACGATGTACGGGAGCGCTATGAGGATCATGAGCGGTGGCAGCGGAGCCGATGTCACATGGCTGTTTGTGGCAGCGGGGTGTATGTTTGTGGGATTTGGCGCGAAGGCGGGTGCTTTTCCGGTGCATGTATGGCTGCCGCAGTCCTACACGGAGTCACCTGCGCCTGCGACAGCGCTCCTGTCAGCGGTCTTGAGCAAGACGGGTATTTTTGGCATTATGCTGGTGACGCTTGATGTGCTTCCGATGCAGGGCAGCTGGGGCATATTTCTGCTGATGGCCGGCATCGTCACAATGGTGCTTGGCGGAATTAAGGGTGTGATGAGCGATAATTTTAAGACGACGCTTGCGTACTCGTCCATGTCCCAGATCGGTTTTATCCTGACAGGTGTGGGCATGCAGTCGCTGCTTGCGGAGTATCTGATGGGGATGACTGGTGCAGGGCAGGCAGGGGAATTGACAGAAATAGTCAGCACAGGATATATAGATGGTGAGGCTGTTGCAGAGATTACGAAAGTGTTTGGTATGGCGGTCAACGGCACATGTCTTCATATGCTCAATCATTCGCTGGTGAAACTGGTTCTGTTCATGGTGGCAGGCGTAATCTTTATGCAGGTGGGAAGTTATGAGCTGAATCAGGTGCGCGGTTTTGGGCGTAAAAAACCATTTTTGCTGGTGGTATTTTTGCTGGCGGCGGCTGGTGTCGGCGGGATTCCGTTTCTCAATGGGTATGTGAGCAAGACACTTTTGCACGAGAGTATCGCGGAGTATGGTGCGCTGCTGGCGCTTGCGGAGGGAGACTCCATAGAGCCCATGTTCTCGGCGACATCTGCGCTGATGAAGTCGGTGGAAGCGTTATTCCTGTTCTCCGGCGGATTGACAGTCGCTTATATGACAAAGCTTTTTGTGGTGCTGTTTGTGGAGAAAAACAGCGATAAGAAGGTGCAGGAGACGTATGAGGCAAAGAAGAATTACGCTTCGATGCTGAGCAAATCTGCGATTGCTGTCTGTGCACTGCCGATTCCGTTTATCGGAATGCTGCCGGATCTGGTGGCGAAGCCGGTTGCGGAGTACGGCCTTGTGCGATTCGGGCTGAGCGCATTGTTGGAGCATCAGCAGGAGAACATTCACTACTATTCGCTGAAGAATCTGTCAGGTGCGCTGATTTCCATAACGGTCGGTGCGGTTGTTTATTTCCTTGTGGTGCGGCTCACGATGCTGCGCGGTGTTTTTTCAGAGAAAAAAGAGGAGGGATACCGCGATATTTTCCCAGCATGGCTCAATATGGAGAAATATGTGTACCGCGCAGTGTTTTTCACAGCTGTGCCGTTTGTTTTGGGGATAATTTCAAGAATTTTGGACAGTATTGTGGATACAGCTGTCATTATTCTGCGAAAGACGGTCTACAGCGACCGGGCATTGCCGTATGAGCTGCCGGAAGGGAATCGTGTAACGCATCGCATCGGCTACACCATGGAACGCGTGCGTCTGATATACTATGCGGTGATGCGCAAAGAGGGCTATGAGCCGAAGAATTATGAACACAGGCTTGCGATGAAAGGGACGGATTTCTTTGAGAATTTCCGTATCATCGAGCGCAGTCTGTCGTTTGGCTTGTTTATGTTCTGTGTGGGGCTGGGGCTTACGATGATTTATCTGTTGGTCGTGAATTAGTTTTCAGATTATTTTTATAAATGGAAAGGAGGAGGAGAAATGCTGGAGAATTGGAACAAACCACAGAGGCCGGAAGATGCGGAGCTGGAGGAGCGGTTAAAGGCGGCAAACGAGAAGCTCTCCAGCCAGCAGATGATGATCAAGGAACGCGGTCTGCCGGTGCTGGTGCTGTTTGAAGGCTGGGGGACAGCGGGAAAGGGAAGCGTGCTGGGAAAGGTGATCCGCAACATTGATCCGCGCTTTTTCAAAGTCGCGGCTATGGATGTTCCGACGCAGGAGGAGAAAAGAAAACCCTTTCTTTACCGTTACTTTGTCAAGATTCCGGAGGCTGGAAAGTTCATGTTTCTGGATTCCGGCTGGATGGATGAAGTGACAGGGGAATGTCTGGACGGAACGCTGGAGGAAAAGGACTACAAGAAAAAGATTGAGAGTGTCAGGCGGTTTGAGCGCCAGCTTACCGACAACGGCTATCTGGTGATGAAGTTCTTTTTCCAGATCAGCCGGAAGGAGCAGAAAAGACGAATCGATGCGCTGGATGCTGATAAGAATACCAGATGGCGTGTGGGCGAAAAGGACAGCTGGCAGAACAAACATTATGACAAATGTCTCAGGGTGTTTGACCGCTATCTGAATGATACGAATGCATCTGCAGATCCGTGGTATATTATCGACGCAAAGAGCAGAAAATGGGCGCAGCTCCAGGTGCTGGAGATCCTTGTCAGCGGAATTGATACCGCGCTGAAGAACAGTGCGATGGCGGTGCCTTTGCTGCAGAATATATTTCCATTGGAAAGGATTCCAAAGCTGGAAGAAATCGATCTGGACAGGGCAGTCACACAGGAAGAGTACCGCGCGGAGCTGGATGCGTTGCAGGACAGACTGGGACAGCTCCATAACAAGCTGTACCGCAAAAAAGTACCTGTGATCATTGCATATGAGGGCTGGGACGCGGCGGGAAAGGGCGGCAATATCAAGCGGATCACGGAGGCGCTAGATCCCAGGGGATTTGAGGTGCACCCGATCGCAAGCCCCGAACCGCATGAGAAGGCCAGACATTATCTCTGGCGTTTCTGGAACCGCCTTCCCAAGACCGGGCATATCGCGGTCTTTGACCGGACGTGGTATGGGAGAGTCATGGTGGAACGTCTGGAAGGGTTCTGCAGGGAGAATGACTGGCAGAGGGCATACAATGAGATTAACGAGTTTGAAAAAGAACTTGCAGACTGGGGCGCGGTCATTATCAAATTCTGGGTACAGATTGATAAAGACACACAGCTGGCGCGCTTTAACGAGCGTCAGAACACGCCGTCTAAACAGTGGAAGATAACGGAGGAGGACTGGCGCAATAGGGAGAAGTGGGATTTGTATGAGGGTGCGGTGAACGAAATGCTGCAAAAGACGAATACTTCTTATGCGCCGTGGCATATTCTGGAGTCCAACGACAAGCGTTATGCCCGCCTGAAGGCGTTGAGGATCGTGATCGAATCGATTGAAAAGGCGCTGGATTAAATGAAAATGACACCCAGAAGGGTGTCATTTTCATTGTCTATTTTTGCTTTTTGAGCTTAAATATCATTTCACAGGTTTCTTTAAAAGTACTATTTTTTTCCGCTATCATTTTTAAATCCTCCCATGTTTTCGCTTTGAAAAGTTTTGCCCAGTAGTCAATTCCGAAGGCTTTGTCCTCATCGGTTGCCAAATGTATCTGATTCAAGTCTAACACACGGAGGGTGAATAAATCTGAGTGTATGAAAAAGGTCTTGACATGTATAGATAATCGATATATAATTACAAATAATATATCGATTATCTATATATTATTTGATTTGACTGTGTTGATACAATTATTTCTGTTCGCCTGCCTGTACGGGGAGGAATGCAGTCGGCAATTAGGAACTTGTAAAAGTAATTTGAAAAAATAACAATGAGAAAGGAATGGTTATGTTATGGCAATTGATAAGGCACTGATTTCGGGGAGCACTTCTATGTTAATTTTGCGTCTTCTGGAGGACAAGGACATGTACGGATACGAGATGATTGAGACGCTCGAGGCAAAGTCAAAGAATGTATTTACGTTAAAGGCAGGGACGCTTTACCCGCTGCTGCACTCCCTCGAGGAGAAACATTTTCTGACCTCGTATGAGAGCGAAGTCAACGGCAAGATACGCAAGTACTACAGCATCACGAAGGGCGGCAAAAAATACCTGAAATCGAAAAAGGAGGAGTGGCAGGAGTACCAGACAGCAGTTGTGAATGTGCTTGGCATGGCGTAAAACAGAATATCAGTTTGAGACAGATGTGAGACCGCATCTGAAATAGGAGGTATAAAGATGGAAGAATTTATAAAGACTTTGACGGAGCAGATGCGCTGTGCCAAGGCGCGGGACGGTGTGGCGCGCGAGATGTCAAATCATATCATGGACCAGACAGAAGCGTATGAGCAGTCAGGAATGGAGCACGACAAGGCTGTCGCCATGGCGGTGCGCGGGATGGGTGATCCGGTGGAAATCGGTGTCTCGATGGACCGGATACATCGCCCGCAGACTGACTGGAGAATGATCCTGCTCACGTTGGTGCTCAGTATCGCGGGGATGATCTGTATGATGCCGATGCATCCTCTTGAGGAGGTGCTGTTCCAGCAAGGGCCATTTATGCTCGCAGGGTTTGCGGTGATGGCTGCGGTCTATTTCGTTGACTACAGCATACTCGGGAGAATGGGTGCGGCAATATACATCATTATGACAATTCTCTTTTGGATTGCCAGAAATTGTCTGCCTGTCATAAACGGCAGGATACCGGCGATGTCGATACTGGTGTATCTGTATGTTCCCGTCTTTGCGGGGATTCTGTATCAGCTGCGCATGAAGGGATACGGGGCCGTGGTCATGGGACTTGTGGTCAGCGGCGTTACTTGTCTGGCTGTTATATATTTCTCGGCGACATTCTGGGTTGTGGTGAATATTGGGGCGAGTATGATTGTCATGCTGCTTGCAGCAATCGGAAAAGGGATGTTCGGCAAAAAGAAAAAGCGTATGACGGCGCTTGTTGCTGCAGCGGTCATTTTGCCAATGATTATGCTGGCCGGGCGCGTCTGTACAAGCTGGAGATGGGGGTCCTTTCGGGAAATGCGTCTGAAAGCATTTTTTCACCGGGATCAGTATCGTGACGGTGCAGGATATATTTATAATGTGATTGATGATATCTTGAGAAACGCGAAATTTTTGGGAACGGGAAGCACAACATATGGTGACAGCCTAAATTCTGTGATGCCTATGGAGAACGGACTGGCGCCGCTGATCAGTATTTATACTTATGGTATCATTGTTGGAATTGTGCTGTTGATTCTGCTGGCGGCGCTTGTTCTTCGCGCGGTGAAGATTGTGTACGATCAGAAAAACCATCTCGGTTTTCTGGTATCCATGGCGTGCGTGATGGTCATTTTTTTTAACTGTCTGGAAGGGGCTTTGGTGAATGTTGGACTGTTTCCCTATACAACAGCACTCATTCCGTTTCTGACTTATGGAGGCAGTGTGACGCTTATGTACGCAGTGCTGATTGGGTTGCTGCTTGGCGTATATCGGTATGAGAGGGTGTACACAGAAGAAACTTGTATTGATCATTCGGGTTGGAGAATGAATCTGAAGATCGAGAAGCGATAGTGATACCTGAAATATTCACGGCACGATAAGAACCGCGAAGGGTGCCGGATTTGAATGCCACAAAGGATTGGTTCTCCAGTCCTTTTTGTTTTGGAAAATAGCATAAGTGCACGATTATGATTCATGCAGCAGCGCCATGGCAGTGGAGGGATAGATAATGATGCATGGTATTATGGAATAGGCAAAGGGCATTTAAAAGGTGATTGCAGTGATGGATTTAGTCACAATATTGTAACTTTTTTCTGATATAATATAAAAAAAGACAGGGTGGGGGAAGATAATGATTGAACTATATTATGCCGAGGACGACGCGCATATCGCGGGCATCGTGAAGGAATATCTGGAACAGAAAAACATTCGGGTAACAGTCTTTGACACGCTCGCGGCGGTCAGGCAGGCGCTGACAGTCCATGTGCCGACAATCGTTTTGCTGGACTGGAATATGCCGGACGGACATGGAGACGGCTTGTGCCAGTGGATTCGCAGTACATGGAAAGAACTGCCGGTTATTTTTCTCACCGTCCGCGGTGATTCACGCGATATTGTCGCCGGCTTTCAAAGCGGTGCAGATGATTATGTGGTGAAGCCCTTTGCGCTGGAAGTGCTGTATTCCAGAATACAGGCTCTGCTTCGGAGAACCGGAAACGTGGCGGCGCAGTATCTCACCTGTGACGGAATCTCGATCGACTTAAACCGCAGGACGGTTTCCTGCCAGTCGGAGGAGGTGAGTCTGAGCCAGGCGGAGTATCAGCTGCTCTTATATCTGATGCAGAATAAAGGAAAGACGGTCACAAGAGAAAGAATCTTAGAGCAGGTGTGGGATTTGAACGGAAACTATGTGAACAACAACACACTGACCGTCACAGTCAAGCGACTGCGGGACAAACTGCACCAGCCGCCCTGTCTGAAAACGGTCAGAAGTGTGGGTTATCGTATGGAGGATACAATATGAGCGGGCGGAAAAATCTGGTATTCACTTTAGGCGTTGTACTGTCTGCGGGGTTCACCGCCTCTGCGCTTGCAGTGCTGCTGCTGTCCTGTCATTACAGTAAACTGCAGTATGATCTGCTGAATGCTGTCTGCGGGGAGATCGTGGAGCAGGAGCCGGAAGCCGGACAAATCATAGCTGCGGCGTTGAAGGAAGTCGCAGGTGGAAATGCGGACTGTACCGTGGAGCGCGATATTTTGTCAGAATTGGGGTATCGCAGCTCTGATTTTCAGAAGGCAGATTACCAGTATAATACAGTGTGTGTGATGGCGGGAGTTGCGGCGGGCGCATTTCTTTTTATCGCGGCATTTCTGTACCGGAATAAGACGGAGGCGGCGCGCATTCAGGCTTTGGCGGAGTACCTCGAGCAGGTCAATATGGGAAAGGCTGTCATCTTGTCCGGTTCCGGGGAGGATATGTTCTCCAAATTGGAGGATGAAATCTACAAGACGGTCACATTTCTCTATCAGACAAAAGATGCGGCGGTGCAGGCCAAAAACGATTTTGCACAAAACCTGTCAAATATCGCACATCAGATTAAGACACCCATCACTGCGATTTCCCTGACTGTACAGACAATGAAACAGGAATCCGGAGAAAAACATCTGGAACAGATACAAAAACAGCTTTTACGGCTCACACATCTGGAGGAAGCCCTGCTTGTGCTGTCCCGGCTTGACGCAGGGGCTCTGGCGCTTCAAAAGGAGGAGATTGACGTGTTCACGGTCCTTGTCCTCGCGGCGGACAATCTGCAGGAATTATTGATAAAGCACGATGTCTCTGTTGATATTCCAGAGCTGGGAGAAATGGCGATAACCGCCGATCTGGACTGGACAATGGAGGCGGTTATCAATCTGATGAAAAACTGCATGGAACACAGCGCTGGCGGAACGATTCATTGCGTATACGGGCAGAATCCCCTGTACACGGAAATTCTGATCAGCGATGAAGGGCAGGGATTTGCCCGGGAGGATATTCCGCATCTCTTTGAGCGGTTTTACCGGGGGCAGAATGCCAGTGAGGGCGGTATCGGCATCGGATTAGCGCTCGCAAAAGAGATTGTTGAGCGCCAGAACGGAACGATTCGTGCCCGGAATATGGCGGCGGGCGGCGCATGTTTTGAAATCCGGTTCTATTGTCACTGAGTTGTAAGATTCGTTTGCTATAATGTAACTATGCAGATCCTGACGGGGCAGGACAGTTTTGGCACTGTACAGCGGAACTCATGAAAAATGCTGGTGTGTGCATATACTTCACGGAATCGTTATGGATTACAAATCATTGATAGCAGGAGGAAATCGTACCATGAATATTTTGACATGCGAGAGAGTCCGCAAGGTGTATGGCTCTGGCAGCAACCAGGTGGTGGCATTGGACGGCATCGATCTGACCGTCAGCAAGGGAGAGTTTGTTGCAATTATGGGGGCATCCGGTTCAGGCAAGTCCACGTTATTGCATATCCTTGGCAGTGTGGACAAGCCGACAGACGGAACTGTTACCATAGACAGGACAGATCTCTCGAAACTGAACCCGACGCAGGCAGCAATCTTCCGCAGGAGAAAGGTGGGGCTGGTGTATCAGTTTTACAACCTGATTCCCACGCTGACCGTGCAGAAAAACATACTGATGCCGCTTGCCCTTGACAGGAAGAAACCGAACAAGGAATACTTTGAGAAAGTGGTCAGTTCCCTTGGCATCGCAGACAGGCTTGATGCTCTGCCAAGCCAGCTTTCCGGCGGGCAGCAGCAGAGGGCTGCGATTGCGCGCTCTTTGATTTACCGTCCGGCGCTGCTTCTGGCGGACGAGCCGACCGGAAATCTGGATCAGAAAAATTCCAGAGAGATTATCGATATGCTGAAACTCTCCAACCGCAATCTGGAGCAGACCTGCATTTTAATCACCCATGATGAGCGAGTGGCTTTGGAGGCAGACCGTATTATAACCATTGAGGACGGTCGTATCCTCAGTGATGAAGAGCGGAGGTAGCGTGCGTATGTGGAAAGATTATTCATCGGGGTATATCAAAAACAACCGCTCATCGGGCATCTCTGTCGTGGTGGCATCGTTTATTTCCGCGCTGCTCTTATCGCTGATCTGCGGATTGTTTTACAACTTATGGAAGTATGAGGTTGAGCGGATTGTCCTGGAGGAGGGCGGATGGCAGAGCCATATCACCTGGGAAATTGATGGCGCGTTTGATAATGGCACAGTGATAGAATCCATAAGGAATTTTGCCACTGTGAAGGAAGCGGTGGCCGATGAAACGGGAGTTGATATTTATTTTTATCATATGAGCGATGTTCTGCGGGACACTCCGCGGATTGCGGAACTGGCAGGTGTTTCGCCCAAACGGGTTACGTATCACTATCAACTTCTGGCAATGTACCTGATACGCGATTCCCAGGATACAGCGCCAAGGCTGTTGTTTCCGCTGTTTATCATAATAACGGGAATGGCGTCACTTTCGCTAGTTATCATCATACACAATTCCTTTGCGGTATCCATGAATGCGAGAATCCATCAGTTTGGAATATTTTCCAGTATTGGGGCTGCACCGGGGCAGATTCGCGCCTGCCTTCTGCAGGAGGCGGCCGTGCTGTGTGCTGTGCCGGTGGTGCTGGGGAATCTGCTGGGCATTGTGCTGTGCAGGTGGCTTCTGCATATGTCAAATGTGCTGGCGGGCAGCGTCGCGGGACGGCATGACGCGGTCTTTGGCTATCACCCGTTCGTCTTTTTGCTGACATTGCTTGTGACGGTTCTGACTGTGTGGATTTCTGCGTGGCTGCCGGCCAGAAAGCTAAGCAGACTGACGCCGCTGGAAGCGATTAGAAACACAGGCGAACTGCAGTTAAAACGCAAAAAGAGCTCTCCCTTGCTGGCGCTTTTGTTTGGCGTGGAGGGAGAGCTGGCTGGAAACGCACTGAAAGCACAGCGGCGGGCCCTGCGGACGGCTTCGCTGTCCCTGATACTCTCGGTCATGGCATTTACGCTCATGCAGTGCTTTTTTGCAACCTCCAAAATCAGCACGCGCGAGACGTATTTTGAGCGGTATCAGAATGCATGGGACATTATGGTCACTGTGAAGGACGCGGAAATTGATTCTTTTGGGGAGACAGCAGACATACAGGAGCTTGGCGGAGTGGAGAGCGCTGTCGTCTATCAGAAAGCGATGGCAAAACGGATTGTCACAGAGGAGGAAATGAGTGAGGAGATGAGGGCATTTGGCGGGTTTTCCCATGCTCCTGCTTCGTATGTGACGCAGACGGACGGCGGATGGCTGGTAAACGCCCCGGTTGTGATATTGGATGATGCCAGTTTTCTCGAATACTGTGAGCAGATTGGGATTGCGCCGCGGCTGGACGGGGTGGTGGTGCGGAACCAGATTTGTGATGTGACGAATCCGGACTTCAGGCACCCTGTATACATGCCTTATATAAAGGAAAAAAATGCGGAAACGGTTTTGCGGGCGGCAGGAAACAGTGACATGGCAGCAAAGATTCCTGTTTTGTCCTACACGGAGAAGGTTCCCGTTTTGAGAGAGGAGTACGCTTCGCTGGACCATTATGAGCTGGTGCATTTTCTTCCAGTGTCTTTATGGAAAGTGATCAAAGGACAAATCGGCGGAGCGGAGCGGGATACTTATATTCGCGTTCTTGCCCGCGGCAATGCGGCACTGGACAGGCTGACTGCGCTGCAGGACGAAATCGATGTGCTGATTGGTCAGAAATATCAGTCAGAGTCTGAAAACCGCATTCAGGAGTATGAGACAAACAATAAGCAAATCCTGGGAATGCAGATGATACTTGGGGGATTCTGCGTCCTGCTCGCCATCATTGGCATTGGCAATGTGTTCTCCAATACGCTGGGATTTGTGCGCCAGAGAAAAAGGGAATTTGCCCGGTATCTGTCTGTGGGACTGACGCCGGAGGAAATCAGAAAAATGTTCTGCATTGAAGCGATGGTTATCGCAGGCCGCCCAATCCTGATTACCCTCCCGCTGGCGGTGCTTGCGGTGGGGTATATGCTGCGGCTGAGTTATCTGGAAGCGGCCGAGTTTGTGGCAGAGGCGCCGTTTCTCCCGATTGCGGTGTTCCTGCTGGCTATTCTGGGGTCTGTGGCGCTGGCTTATGCCCTGGGCTGGCGAAAGGTGCGCGGCATCAATCTGGCCGAGGTGCTGCGGGATGATACGATGATGTAGGATTGTGAAAAGTGAGTGCATCACGCCTGACAGTCATTTATCCTGTCCATGGAATTCATGTAGAATAACAAAGAAAGTGGTTGATTCATAAACCATAAACCGCTATAATAACAGAATATCACACCCAATCATAAATCGATGGGGAGCGTTTTGGGATTGGTTATTAAGAAATGAACACAAACAGGAGGATATCATGAATCAAAAAAGAATGGGCAGTTTTGGCGGCATCATACACGGCGGGGACTACAATCCGGACCAGTGGCTTGACAGACCGGAAATCCTGGAGGAAGATCTGCAGCTGATGAAAAAGGCAAATGTAAACTGTGTCTCACTCGGAATCTTTGCGTGGAGTCATCTGGAACCAGAGGAGGGCAGATACGACTTTGACTGGCTGGAGCGAATCATACAGCGATTGTATGAAAATGACATTTACACGATTCTCGCGACACCCACAGGAGGGATGCCCCAATGGCTTACCGGCAGGTACGAGGAAGTACTGCAGGTCAATGCATATGGCATGAGGAATTATCCGGGAAAAAGGCACAATTACTGTCCGAGCTCCCCTGTGATGCGCGAAAAGACAAGACAGCTTGACACACGGCTTGCAGAGCGGTTCGGCTCACATCCCGGCGTGATCGGCTGGCATATATCAAATGAAATCGGAGGAAACGGGGGAGACGGTGCGTGCCACTGTGACAAGTGCCAGGGCGCTTTCCGCAAGTGGCTGCAGGACAAGTACGGCACGCTTGACCGGCTGAACGCGGCGTGGTGGACAAGCTTCTGGAGTCACACCTACACAGACTGGAGCCAGGTGAAAAGCCCTTCCCCGCGCGGCGAAAATCTGGTGCATGGGCAGAATCTGGACTGGAGGCGGTTTGTGGACTGTCAGCAGCGCAGCTTTTGCAGGGAGGAAATCAAGGCCGTCCGCAGCCACAGCAGTCTGCCCGTCACGACCAACATGATGGAGTTTTTTGAGCCGCTGAATTATTTTAAGTGGGCAGAGGAGCTGGACATCATCTCGTGGGACAGCTATCCGGACTGGCACAGCGGTTCGGATGAGCTGCAGACAGCGGCAGGCGCAGCGGCAGCGCACAGCCTGATGCGGAGCCTGAAAAAGAGCAGTTTTCTATTGATGGAGAGCACACCTTCTGTCGTGAACTGGCGTCAGATCAACAGGCTGAAAAGACCGGGAATGCATGAGCTGTCCTCGCTTCAGGCGATTGCGTGCGGTTCTGACAGTGTCCAGTATTTTCAGTGGCGCAAGGGCAGGGGAAGCAGCGAAAAATACCACGGCGCAGTGGTTGACCACCGGAACGGGGAGGACACGAGGGTTTTCCGCGAAGTGGCAAGGCTCGGGGAACGTCTCGAAAAGATTGCCCCGAAAGTCATAGGCACCTGTAACAGGCCGCGGATTGCCATCGTGTTTGACTGGGAAAACTGGTGGGCTGTGAAAGATGCCTGGGCAGTGGACAACAACCTGAATTATCAGTCTGTGTTTGTAGACTTTTTCCGACCGCTGTGGGAGCTCGGGATTGACGCGGACGTGGTTGATATGGAGGGAGAACTGGACGCGTACAGTGTGGTGATCGCACCGCTGAACTACATGTACAAAGAGGGTTATGCGGAAAAAGTACGGTCATTTGTAAGACAGGGCGGGTGCTATATCACGACCTGCTGGAGCGGTGAAGTGAACGACTCCGACCTGACATATACAGGCGCGCACCCTTTGGAGGACGTGCTCGGAATCAGAACGGAGGAGATCGATGCGCCGGGCGGATACTGTGAGAACAGCGTGCGGTATCAGGGCACGGATTACCGGATTACCGGCCTGTGTGGTCTTGTTCACACAAAGGGCGCCGAAGTGCTGGCAGAGTACCAGCAGGATTTTTATAAAGGATATCCTGCGCTCACAAAAAATACTTTCGGACGCGGGGAAGCGTATTATATTGCTTCCCTGAATGAGCGGAGCTTTTTGAAAGCTTTTTACAGCGATATCGTGAAGGAGAGAGGGCTGGGCTGCGGCCTTCAGGTCAGACTGGCAGAAGGTGTTACCGTCAATGAGCGGAGTACGCCGGCACAGGACAACGGCGCTGTTGAGAGAGTGTGGTTTTTGCAGAACTTTAACAGAGAGCCGGCCGCTGTAGAACTGTTGGCGCGTTACGAGAACGTGGAGACGGGTGAAACGTTGACGGGAAGGATTACATTGAAGACGTTTGAGTGCATGGTGCTGACGGAAAAGAAGTGATGTTTTGTCTTGTTCAGTCTGACAGGATATGATAATATTTTCACATGGAACAACTGTGCTGCGAGTGGAAAGCCTTCCTGACTTGCGAGGGAAGGGAGGCTTTTCACCTTGCGGGCGGGATTGCAGGAACAGAGATGATTAAACAGAGACTATGATATGAAACTTTTTATAGAACAGGACGATGGGTACAGAGAACCGGAAATCCATATTAAATGCGGGCTGATCGATGCAGACCTGCAGCACATTATCGATGAAATACAGACTTTGATGTTTTCCCTTCCTGTGTCAAGAGACGGGGCGGTCAGCAAGCTTTCCCTGGAGGAGATTTTTTATTTTGAGAGCGTTGACGAGCGAACGTATGTCTATTCGCAGACAGAGGTTTATGCATGTGATTATAAACTTTATGAGGTGGAAGAGAAGATCGGAAAATGTGGTTTTGCGCGCATCAGCAAGTCGGTGATTGTCAATATCCGAAAGATTCAGATGATCAGACCGCAATTGAACGGGCGCTTTGATGCGGTTCTCGACAACGGGGAGCACCTGATTGTAAACCGGCATTATGTGAGTGCGCTCAAGGAAAAGTTTGTGAGGAGATGATCCATTGAAACGGAAGGTTGAAATTTTAGACAGAGTCATCAAAGCGCTGGCGAGCTTCACGATCTCTTACGCCTTTGTTGTCATCACATATGTACTGATCAGCGATATGGGAATCTTTGACCCGATTGACAATCAAATGGCGCTTCAGCTGATGTGCATCTGCCTTGTGATCGCAGCGATTCATTTTGTGCTGGGATTTTTTGAGATAAAGTCCGTTTTGTGTTTTTGTCTGCTGTATTTTGGTGTGGTTGTGGCAGTAGTGTTTTTTATGGGGATTGTGGTCTATGATTTTCTGGTGATGCGTTTTGCTTTCATCGTGTGCCTTACAGGTATGCTCGTCGTCGTATTTGCGGGAACCTGTCTGATCACGTACTTTGAAGACTGGAAAAAGGTACAGGAAATCAATAAGCTGATTCAGCAGAATAAGAACTTGTAGGAATCATGGACAGATGCGTCTGCATCTTGCCTGCCTGTTTTGGCAACTTACCAGACAGGCTCTTTTTTATTGCGAAAAAAATGCTAAAGTGAATAAAAAAGGGAGGTTTGTTATGAAAAAGAAATCAGGAAAATGGTGGAAGATAACATTGATTGCAGCGGCTCTGGGCGTGATTGCTCTGGCCGGCGGTGCAGGCGTGATGTTTCGGGAAGAATTGAAAATCGCAAATTCAGTGCGCCCGACTGCAGAAAAAGAAAATGTGTACTATATGGAGTTTGACAGTGATTATCACTTTGATGAATTTCTGGAAAACGGCGGCGCCTCGTCGGACGGAGAAGTCAGCGCATTTCTGACAAACTGCATTTCGAAAGGGTTTTATCAGGTGGATGTGACAAATGAGGGACCATCATGCAGTGTCATCTCCGCGCTGGATGACAAGAATTGTCACGTCTGGGGGCGCAATTTTGACTGGGACGGTTCTGTTCCTATTATTGTAAGATGTGTTCCGAAGGACGGTTACGCATCGATTGCTACGTGTGATTTCAAGAATATTACGGGCAGTACAGAGATTGTACCCGACAATTTTGTGCATAAGATGCTGGCGATTGCAGCGCTGTATGTCCCGATGGACGGCATCAATGAAGCCGGTCTCTGTGTGGCTGACCTGGAAGTGAACGAGGGCGGTATGACAGCGGTGGACACGCAGAAGCCTGACCTGACCATCACAACAGCGATCCGCCTGCTGCTCAACCGTGCGGCGACAGTGGAGGAGGCCGTGGATTTGCTGGGGCAGTATGACATTCACGCGTCTGGAGGTATCAGCCATCATCTTGCCATCTCTGACGCGTCGGGGGCGTCTGTCAGTATAGAATTTGTCGATGGCGGGATGGTTGTGGTCGACACGAACTATCTCACGAATTTTAACCTTGCAAACGGCGACACGACGGCAGGCGGCGAGAGCGCAAAAGAGCGCTATGAACTGCTTTGCGCTGCCTACGGGGAGCAGAGTGGCATCCTCACGGGCGAGGAGGTAAAATCAGCACTGTCGCGCGTGTCGACATCGGATGGAGAGTGGACGACGCAGTGGTCGATTGTGTACTGTCAGGATACACAGACCGTTGACTATTATTTTAATGGGGAATATGAGGAGATGGTATCATTTTCATTTTAAGACACCTGTGCCCCGGCCTCTCTTTTTTGTGCAGGGATAGAGAGGAAAAATTTGCGAATAAGCCTTATAATGATAAAGACATATTTTTGTCTACATAGCACAATATGTGCGGATAGGAGGTATCTCATGGAATGGGTTGAAAAATTAAACCAAAGCATGAATTATATTGAGGAACACCTGACAGGCGAAATTGACTATGAACAGCTTGGGCGGATTGCCTGCTGCTCCGCCTACCACTATCAGAGGATGTTTACTTACATGGCGGGCATCACTCTGGCAGAGTATATCCGGAGAAGAAAAATGTCTTTAGCGGCGGTAGACCTGCAGGGGGGAGAGGAACGGATTATTGATATTGCGGAGAAGTACGGATACCGTTCCCCGACTGCATTTAACAGGGCGTTTCAGGCTTTTCACGGGATAGCCCCATCGGCTGTGAAGGACGAGGGCGTATCTGTGAAATCTTTTTCTCCGATTGTGTTTCGGATTGCTGTGAAAGGAGCGACAGAAATGAATTATAGAATTGAGACAAAAGAAGCGTTCCGCATCGTTGGCGTATCGGCACCGCTTGATAAGGAAATCGAAAATAACTTTGCTGTTGTGCCTAAGATGTGGCAGGAGGCATCTGTAGATGGAACAATACAGAAACTGGCAGGAATGATGGATACGCCGCCAATGGGACTTTTGGGCGTGAGTGCCTGCAATGATGAAGAGCAATGGAAATATTTTATTGCCGTTTCCAGTACAAAAACAGGTGACGGGTTTGAAGAATACACCGTTCCTGCGTCCACCTGGGCAATCTTTTCCGGAACAGGTACAAACCAGTCCATACAGGAACTGGAGCAGCGGATTATAACGGAGTGGCTTCCGGCCTCGGGATATGAATATGCCAATGCCCCCGACATTGAGGTTTACTTAAATCCGGACCCGCAGAATGCACAATATGAGGTGTGGATACCCGTAGCAAAGAAAAAGGAATAGCTGTGGGACTTATGGACGACAACTTTAATATCTTTATGGAAACAGTTGATGAGCGCTATGTCGTGTCCTATGTGTTAAAAAGCAGTAAAAACTTAACAGGGTATAAACAAGAGCAGAGGGCAGACCGCCGGTGAAAATGGTCTGCTCTCTGCTCTTGTCTGTACCTTGTCTGCCGTCGCGGCGGATAGATTGTTTCATGCAGTATATATTTCCATGCAAAATAAGCTTAAATTGTGGAATATGACTATTTGTTTATAAACACTGGATGCTTCAATATATAAAACATATAAGTAATTCTCAAAATTAGTTCAGATATTTGTGGAAACTTGCACAAAACTCTGCTAAAATAAAACTAACTATTGGTTTTGAGAAAAAAGCAGAAAGGAATAAAGGATGAAAAGTTTAAAGACAAAGGTGATTGTACCACTGCTTTTGATAGCATTGGTCGGGATTAGCTCTTCCTTCCTGGGATTGATTTCCCTGAAAAACCTCGGGGCAGCAGGCAATGAGATTGCAGCCCGGAGGGTGCCGGTAATTATCACGCTGGACGCGATTTCTTCCAATATACAGCAGATGCAGCAGCTCCTGCTGACGCACAGCGTTATGGATACGAAGGAGGACAAACAGCGCGTTGAGGAACAGATGAGTGTGTCGGCGGCAACGCTGAAAGCGTATCTGGACGCATTTCAGGAGCTGACCGACGACGAGGCGGCCTATCAGGAAATGATGGACATTTATGACGCCTATATGCTGAACTATAACGAGACCTTCAGCCTCAGTGCGATGAACAACTCGCGGGAGGTGACAGCGAAAGTAAACGGTATCCTTCTGGAGATATTTACGCAGCTGCACGAAAAGATACAGACGATGATCAGCGAGGAGCAGACGGAGATTGGACTCGCGAAGGGAAAACAGGACAATATCTATGAAAATGCAGTAATTATTGCATATGGAATGTTGATTATCATGGCAGTGCTGTTTGTGGCGAGCGTCATCATTGCGGTCAAGGCAATTATCCAGCCGACGATCTCTTATGAGAAAAAAATCGGCGAGATCACACAGAAGATTAACAGTAATAACGGTGATCTGACGGAGCGCGTCGAGATACGCACTGCAGATGAAGTCGGAAAGCTTGTCAGAGGCGTTAACCTGTTTATTGTCACGCTGCAAAGGATTATTGGTGAGATTGTGTCGTCGTCAGATGATTTGGATGCGGCGTTTCAACAAGTCAATAACAGTGTGACAGAGGTAAACAAGGATTCGGGCGAGATATCGGCGGCGATGGAGCAGGCCGTGGCGACAATGGATTCCATCTCTGCGACAATTCATGATATCAACGAGAGTACAGTCCGCGCCGGCGAAGCGGCAGGAACCGTGTCAGATGTCACACATACCATCTATGATTACACCAAGGAAATGAAAGTGCGTGCCGAAGCGATGGAAAAGGCTGCTGAGACAAACAAGAGCGGCACCAACGAGGTCGTCGGCAAAATTTTAGAGCGTCTGAATCAGGCGATCGAGAACAGCAAGAGTGTAGCGAAAGTAGATGAGCTTACAAATGAGATTTTAAATATATCAAGCAAAACAAATCTTCTCGCACTGAACGCCTCCATAGAAGCGGCGCGTGCCGGTGAAGTGGGAAAAGGCTTTGCCGTTGTCGCGGATGAGATTCGCCAGCTAGCCGATTCGAGCCGCGAGACTGCCAATAATATCCAGAATATCAACGGTTTCGTGATCAGTGCGGTCAATGCGCTGAGTGACAATGCCAATGAGATGATCGAGTACATTTCAAAGACGATTCTGCCGGATTACGATACATACGCGTCATCAGGACAGCAGTACAGGGAGGATGCGGAGGAAGTCAGCACCGCAATGAATAACTGTATCGGTGAGATGGAGGAGCTGCGCAGCCATATTGAACGTCTGGTAGACCAGATGGGACACATTGAAGGTTCTGTCGCAGAGTGCAGCAGGGGAATCAGCGACTCGGCAGACAGCACATCGCGTCTGGTGGATGAGATGAGGCAGGTACAGGATCATATGAAGTCCAGTGTCAGAGTCGTGGGCAAGCTGAAACAGAGCTCAGAAGCATTTGTGAAACTATAAGGATCTGTACACAGTTCCTGGTGTGTACATAATCGTGAAGGTTTGGTATCAATGGAGGAATAGAGAATGAGGAAGAAAATTATGGCAATGCTCCTTGCCGGGGTGCTTGCGGGAATCAGTGTGATGCCTGTATTTGCAACGGAGACGGAAAATGTGGAGCAGGCGGCAGATGCGGACGGGGAGCGTTCCGAGGATGTGAATGACAATGAGCAGGCAGACGGTGAAACGGCGGATGGAGAGGCTTCCGATAGTGAGACTTCCGACGGCGAGGCTTCTGATAGCGGAGTACAGGAAATAGTGATTTCCAAGGGAAATATGGTCAACGTCGATGTGATTGACCTCTCTCTGCACGCAGAGACAACGGGCGACCGCACACCTGTCTACGCTTATGAAAATCCCTTTAGAGGTCAGGATACTTCAAAAGGGGCGGTTATCGAATTTTATGCCAATCCCACATGGGATGTGCATGTGCTGGGCACGATATTTGCGATAAACGGTTCTGGAGAATATGATGGAAAGCTCTATTTTACGCCGGGTTCTTATCTGGGATTTAACAGTGCTGATTTTGGTGGTTTCTTTGATGCAAATTTGTTTAATTACAATATTGTCACGGATTACATCAAGAATGGCGCATTGATCCGCATTGAGCTTTTGCCGGATGGATTCGCGGTCTATTCGGACGACGTGCTCTGTTACGACCAGACGATTTTGGACAATCCGGAGGCAGGAGACGGGGATTTTACATCAACCTCTGATTTCAGCAATGTTCTGACATGGCTGTCAGGTGCGGAGGCGTTATATTTTGGCTATGGTTCCTGGTGGAATACGGTGTCGGATACCGCAAATATCGAACTGTCGCGCATCAGTTTCCGGCTGCCTGACGGAACGGTGCTGATGGACCAGCTGCAGGCGGACAAGGATCTGGTGGAGTCGCTCGGCGGCAGCGTCGCGGCGGTGGCGGCGGCAGATGGCCAGACGGAGCTGAAGCTTGCGGACGTGAATGTTGAGATATTTGACATCAATTCTGTTTCATATCAGGGAAGCTCTGTTTTGCCGTTGATGACGGCTGCTGTTGTGGTCGTGATACTGGCCGCACTTGTCGCGGTGATAGCTGCGTGCAGGCCGCGGAAGTATGAATAGAAGCGCGGGAGATTTTGGCGCAGCAGGAGACGGCATACGGGGCGCTTTTCAAACAAGTGTCGGAGGAGAGGAATTATGAAGCGGAGTAATATGATTGTCATTTATAAGAGCAGCACAGGTTTTACGAAAAAATATGCGGAGATGATAGCAAAAGAAATGGAGTGCGAACTGGCGGATTATCGGAATGTATCGGCCGATACACTGTCCGGGTATGATATTGTCATCTTTGGAAGCCGCGCGCACGCAGGCAGGATTGACGGGTATCAGAAGGCGAAGAGTCTGTTTGAAAAGTGCAATGTCAGCAGGCTGGTTTTGTTTGTGACAGGGGCAACACCCAACGCTGCCGCCGATGTCGTCGAAGCATTTTGGAGGCAGAATCTTTCAGAAGATGAGATGACAGCGCTGCCGCATTTTTACATGCAGAGCGGATTGTGTTATGAGAGAATGTCTCTGACGGACAGGCTAATGATGAAGGCAGCAGCAATTATGATCAAAAATAAAAAAGGCAAAACAGCGCAGGACATCGAATTTGAGCAGGCAATCAAAAGCTCTTATGATATTTCTGCCAGGGAGTACATTGAGCCCTTGATTTCCTGTCTGAAAGCGGATTTGAAATAGATTGCGGGGCACAGCGGATGAAGAGATTTCACAAAATGATAATTACGATGTTGTTTCTGTTATATCTTGCAATTGTGCTGCGGATAACAGTGTTCCGCTCCAGTTTTACTTTGCAGAATCTGTGTCAGAATGGCAGAATTATTCTGAATCTATTTGGCGGGTATATCGATCTGATCAGGCAGGGAGACTGGTTTGCATTTACGTACCTGTTTGTCGGAAATATTATCTGGTTTGTCCCCTTTGGCATGTATCTGCAGTACATGGGAAAACAGAAAAACCTCCTGCGCACAGCTTTTTATGGTTTTCTGTTTTCCCTGTTGATCGAAACGCTGCAGTATGTGTTTGGAACGGGTTTTTCCGAACTGGATGATTTGGTTTTGAACACGCTCGGCGCGTGGATTGGGGGGAGGAGTGTGTCCGCGAAAACCGCATTGCAAAAATCTCCGTAAAATGCTATGATAAATGAAAATAAAATTTACGGAGAAGGCCATGAAAATAAAAATGAAAATGAAAATACTGTATCCGGCGCTTACACTGACCGTATTATTATTTGGATGTCAGAGAAACAATCCTGCCCCTATGGAGGAACTACAGACTTCCGATTCTGATACGGTCAATCTGACTGTCTGGGGAGCAGAGGAGGATGAGCAGCTGCTTCGACAGATCATTGACAGTTTTGTGGAGCAGTATGGAGGACAGGCAGACTTTCAGATTACATATCAGCCCCAGAGTGAGAGCAACTGCAAAAATGCGCTGATGGGAGATCTGGAAAACGGGGCGGACGTATTTGCTTTTGCGGATGATCAGTTAAATACGCTTGTGGCTGCCGGCGCCCTGGATCCCGTGGAAAATGCGGAATCTGTGCGCCAGTCGAGTCTGCCGGAGGCTGTGCGCGCTGCATCTGTCGACGATACCCTGTATGCCCTGCCGTTAACAGCGGATAACGGATATTTTCTCTACTATGATAAGCAATACTTTACGCAGGAAGATGTCACATCGCTGGATCAGATGCTGGACATCGCCGCAGAGCATGGCAAAAAGGTATCAATGGACTGGTCGTCCGGATGGTATGTGTATTCGCTGTTTGGAAATACTGGGCTGACAGTCGGGCTGAACGATGACGGAATTACCAATTACTGTACATGGAACAGTACAGACGGGAAGATTAAGGGAACGGATGTCGCACAGGCGATGCTTGACATAGCGGGGCACCCGGGCTTTATCAGCACAGATGACGCCGGATTTCTCGAGGGCGTACAGGATGGAACGATCATCGCAGGCATCAACGGTGTGTGGAATGCCGTCGCTGTGGAGGAGACCTGGGGCAGCGGTTTCGGTGCATCGAAACTGCCGATGTATACGTGCGGCGGGCAGGAAGTTCAGATGGCGTCCTTCTCCGGTTATAAACTGATCGGGGTCAATGCCTATTCAGAACATAAAGAGTGGGCGGTAAGGCTGGCAGAATGGATTACACAGGAGGAGAATCAGAAACTCCGTTTTGCACTGCGCGGTCAGGGGCCGTCCAATATCGCCGCGGCATCTTCCAGGGAAGTGCAAAGCTCCCCGGCAATCGCCGCACTGCTGGAACAGTCGGAATTTTCCTGTCTGCAGCGTATCGGGGGCAATTACTGGGATCCTGTCACGACATTTACCGCGGAGATTCTGGCGGGAAATCCGTCGGGGAAAGATCTGCAGGAGCATCTTGACACAATGGTTGAAGGGATTACAGCCCCATAAGATTCACGCAGTAAAGGAGTTTCAGTTGTGATGAAAAATATCAGTTTAAAACATCGTTTAATCATTCCGATCGCCCTTCTGGGAATCGTGGCAGTTTTATCTAATATTCTCTCGATCATCAATATTCGCAATGTGAACACGAGTGCTGCCAATATTGCAGATAACTACATGGATGGCAGGAGCAGGCTGTCGGAAATCTGTGAGTCCTCCATGAACATACATAAGATGGCACTCAGCCATATTGTCGCCATCGACTACGGCACGATGACGACGCTTGTCAGACAGATTAAGGCGGAGGAGGCGGTCCTTGAGGAAATGCTTGAGGAATTTGAACCGTATGTGATGGCGGAGGACCAGGCGCAGTATGAAATGTTACTGGCGGATTACGATTCGTTCCGGCATGCGCTTGTTTTTCTTGTCTGTGCCAGTGCAAGTCAGAAGACACAGGATGCATACGCTTGTGCAAACGGCGATGTGGCCCTGTATGCCGGTGCCATGGAGGCGGATATTGATGCCCTGAATGCATCCATCAGTGAGCAGATCATAGATGCAAGGAATCAGCTGTCCGCAACATATTACATCTCTCTGGCAATCGGTGCGGCTTCTGCGCTGATGTGCGTATTGCTCGTTTTTGCGGATCTGAAGCTGATCACCCGCTATGTGGTGATTCCGGTCAAGAGCATTCTGAAAACCATTAAGGATAGCTCGGGGCGCATCAATCTGATGACTGGCGAGGTTTTGAAAAGGACGCGGGCTTCAAAAGGGAGCGCATCGGATCTGTCATCCCTTGCCGGGCAGTTGTCCGCGACGATACAGGAGGTTGCCAGTAATGTGTCCGCCATCAATGATCATGCGGAGAATGTCAGGCTGGATGCCGAAGATATGGCGGACGAGTGCAGCGCCATCACGGAGTACAGTACCCATATGAATACACGCGCAGACGAGATGCAGCAGTCTGCCCAGAACAGTGCGCGTACTACAGGCGCCAAGGCGGAGGAAATCCTGATCTCCCTGAATGATGCGATTGCCAAAAGTAAAAGTGTGGATCAGATTAACAGTCTGACAGGTGAGATTCTCTCCATTGCACAGCAGACACAGCTGATTGCCCTGAATGCCGCTGTGGAGGCCGCAAGGGCGGGGAAAGCAGGAAAGGGCTTTGCGGTTGTCGCTGAGGAGGTGCGCGATCTGGCAAATTCCAGTCACGAAGCTGCCAACAGGATTCAGGAAATCAACAGTGTGGTGACTGCCGCGGTATATAATCTCTCCGACAATGCACAGCATCTGGTTGAGTATATGAGTGAGTCCGTCCTCGCGGAATTTCAGGCATTTGTGAAGTCCGGCAGTCAGTATAAGGAAGATGCCGCCTATATCCGCCGGACAATGGCGGAGTTTCATGAGCGGACGAGCCGGCTGAAACATTCCATGTCGGAAATTGCGGATTCCATCGGCACGATTACAACAGCGGTCAATGAGGGTGCAAACGGCATTTCAGGCGTTGCGGGCAACACACGGCAGCTTGCCGGCGACATGGAAGATATCGCGCAGCGCATGGGAGTGAACCAGAAAGTAGTAAAAGAGCTGGAAAAGGAAACAATAGTGTTTGATAATCTGTAGGAACAGAATTGCAGTGTGGGATGGGAGCACGGAGTATGGGGCGGTATTTATGTTGTTGATAAGACTCCGTTTCTGAAACCGCAATGACGCAGATCAGGGAGCGGCATTATCCGGAGTCATTGAAGGATTATGCAGGTGAGATTCTGCTGGTGGGAATCAGCTATGAGAAAAAGACGAAAGAGCACCATTGTATCATTGAACGGGTGAAGAAATAGAGCAGGTATTCTGGACGCACAGGAAATCACGGGAATAATAAAAAACGAAAAGACGTATGAGATGTAGAATTTCATACGTCTTTTTTACAGCTTCTGGCTGGGTTTTACACAAAATGCCATATCAAAGCTGATTGTTGGCCAAAAGCCCTTTCAACCGCTCAATTTCCCGTCTCTGGCTGTTGATTCCTTCGCCGGATACAGTGTTGTATTCATCGTTCAGACATTGGATGATACGTTCCCTGTCACTGATTGCGGCGGCGTAGTCTCCCAAGTGCTCATGGAGCTGCGCCAGAGAGTGGAGCCCGTCCGTAATCCGGGGCGGTTTCTGAATGTCAAAGCATTTCTCGTAGTCAGCCAGCGCCTCCTCATATCTGCCGAGCTTTTTGAGGCGGTCTGCCCTGCAGCAGTAGGCCTGCCATGTTTCCGGGAAATGCGTTACGGCTGCATTCCAGTATTCTATGGCCTCCTGAAGTCTGCCTTTTCCGAACATCACATCTCCCATATAGATCTCATATTGATAATTTTTTGCTGCGGCATGAATGCGTTCAATGTACGGAACCGCTTCGTCATAGCGCGCATCATCCAGCAGATTTTCAATGATGCCATAGAGTCCGAGGATATTGTCAGGGTTTCTTTTGAGAAACTCTTTAAAATACGCAATGACTTCAAAATGATTGTCGTACCATTCATCGCCGCACACTCCGTTGTTCGCTTCCAGAAAAGCCACCCACCCCGCTTTTTCCTCCGGGTTCATCTCGAGAACTTTTTTTGCATATTCGCTGGCAGTCTCATGGTCGCTTCTGGCTCTGTGGTTATATAGGTATGCCAGACAGGCGTAAGCCCTGATATTTTTGGGATCATCCTGCAGCACGCCTTCCAGGAACCGTATGCAGTGGCTGAATGTTTCCGGGTTGATTCGTCTCTCATGCCAGAACATATTTTCTATACGCTCAAACTCTGCCTCATTGGGGATATGGAACAGCTCGTCGATTGTAATGCCAAAGAATACAGCAATATTGGGCAGCAGTGCAATGTCAGGGGTGCTTGATTCCGTCTCCCATTTCGATACGGCCTGAAAGGACACGCCCAGATATTCAGCCAGTTCTTCCTGTGTTACCCCTTTGGAGAGACGCAGTGTCTTGATTTGTTTTCCGATTTCCATTGGAACCTCCGTTTACAATTATTTGCATTCGTTTCCTTGATATTAGTTCCTTATGATTTTACTATGTTTACATTTTTATCAGCTGATACATTGAGTATATATCAGACCTTTTGCTGATGCAATCGAAGTGCATTTTAGCTGATTCTAGTATTGGTTGAATGTTACTGTTTGCTCCACCGCCCCAAATAGAGGGGCGTGCACATAATACTAAATTGATTGATGGAAAAGAGAAAGATTTGATGAATTTGTGTGTATAAGTGATGCTGTTCACTCATTAGATAAATAGAATTGTACCAGAATCAGTAATGGCGTGAACGGTGTCTAATGCAATGGTGGAATAAAAAGTAATACGGAATTTAGGTAGAAATGTATGCAAAATTGTGGTACGCTATCTGTGTAAAATTGACATAGCAATTTATAAAATAGCGGGGGAACTATGAAAAAGAAGATATGTATTACTTTGATAGAAATGATCGCGGTGATAACATTCACTTGTGCATGTTCTGGCAAACAGAAAGCGGAGGAGCCGCAGGAGAGCGAGAGCAGTGTTTCAATAGAAACGGATGCAGCAGAACCGTCTGAGACTGTGACAGATGACGCTGCAGATCGGACGATTGCGCCTGATCTGAACCACAATGGTGTCGCGGAGGAAGTGCGTCTGACAGATATCGATGACGGACAGGGGCAGCGGTTGGAAATTTGGGAAAACGATGAATTGATCGACATGGAAGAGGGGTATTTTGCGCATGTGGGATGGAACAGCATATTTGTGTGCACGCTGGATGGAGAGGACTATCTGCTGCGTTATCACCCGAGGATGTTTCAGGGTATCTGCACGTATGAATATTCGCTGTCTGTGCTGACTGATAATAAGGAGACTGTCATACAGAAGAATAGAGTCGAGTTTGATATCAATTTTGGTTCCCCTGTCTATTATAATGAATTCGATGCGGAGGCAATGGCCGCTTTTATGGAGGAAATCAATGATCTGCTCTCCCACAGTGTCCAGCTGCTCAATACGGACAGCGATTTAATACAAACCTTTGAGAAGGAAGGGCGGCTTTATGACAGCCTGTGGTGGCTGGATAACTGGGAGCCGGTGTTTGTCAGGGACGAGAGCAGGTCACTGCTGGAGAATTTAAAGGACTTTCAGGCTGCGATGACAGCGGTTCAGGAGCCGGTGGTTCTGGAGGAAGTGGACAGTCTTCCCATCACCGCTTCCCTGGAGATGGCATTTTACAGCGGTGCGGGGGCGTGGATGACCAACATAACCCTGAACCCGGATGGCAGTTTTGTGGGGGATTACGCTGATGCTGACAGCGATACGATATATGTCTGTCAGTTTCATGGACAGTTTGGAAAGGTAGGAAAGCTATCCGACAATTCCTGGCTATTGACGCTGGAAGAGCTGGAGCTTGACACCGGACATAGTGTGGGGGAAGAATGGGATGTGACAGAGGACGGTTATACAATCCACTATATTTCCAGCGATCCATATGGCTTTGACGGCGAGGACTGGACAGCCCTGGAACCGGGTGCGCAGTTTATCCTTTACAGCCCGGATGCCACGGGACACGAGCTCGGAACGGAGTTGTACGGTGCGGTGGAGTTCCAATCCTGGATGCATGACCATCACGAATTTGACAGTGAGGACGATATTCTGGGCTGCTGGGGACTGCAGAATCTGGAGACAGGGCGCGGCTTCTTTGCGGATTCCGATGTACAGTGAATGGTATCTGCTATTGATATCAGAACAGTAACGCCTGTCTTTGCATTCAATACGAATGCTCAAACTGTCTCTTGACATATTGTTTTGATTTTGTATAATGTTATTTGCGAAGACAATGGGTAAATATAACAGCAAGGGCAGAATATTATTTTCACATCCTTACAATATGGTGATTAAAAATTTGTATCTGGAGGTTCTTTTTTATGAGACAACGATTAATTCTGGTATTTATTTTATTAAGCACGCAGCTATATGGCTGTTCCGCTCAGCTGCCGGACAAGGAGGCACCGATTCCATCTGTGGTCGAAATATCCCTGGATGAGGAAAACGACACAGAACAGGTTGAAGTGCCCACGGAAGAGTCTCGCGATGAGCATTCTGCAATATCTGCAGAGACGGAAACCAATCTGGAACCTGTAAACGCCGCGGACACAGCGAACAGTGACGAGGCCCCTCCAAGTGCAGCTGCGGAACCGGAGGAAGGAATCGTAACAACAGTTAGTTCCTATAGCGCTGCAACAGGTATTCCCTCTGCTGAGGTTGAGCGCTATGCAGCGCAAGTCAGGCAGCAGTTTCTGAAGCATGATTGGACAGCAGTTTCCGCGGAGATTTCTTACCCGATCACAATAGCTGATGTAACTTACAATAACAGCACGGATTTTCTTAATGCAGCCGGCAGTTTTGAAGGTAATCTGGATGAAGCGTTTTTTTCAGCGCTGGAAAGCGAAGACTGCGTGGAAATGTTTTGTAATTTTGAAGGGATTATGATTGGTGAAAACGGGCAGGTCTGGATCGCTGAAGTTTTGGACGAAAGCTTTACTTCCCAGGGATTAAAAATAATTGCCGTCAATGGTCTTTTAAGATAAGGCGCTCTCGCGGTGCAGTTGGAAAAATAACAGCGTAAAGGCGCACGGGACAGTAAATATATACCATGCGTCTTTTTTGCGCTCAAAAGAAAATTGGCAGGACAACATATTTAGTAGGGGGACATTTTTCTAATACCAGTCCCCAAAGTGCAGAGGACAGGCGAAAGCGTGTCATTCTCTGCGATTTAGCGCGATGCGGACAACAAGATATCTCTGACAAGCTCTTCATGCGGATGTTTTTCGTCTGCCTGATAGACCATTACGCCATGAATATCGGCGCTGCGGTCGATAAATGCCGGGAATAAGAAACCGCACTCGGGAGGCCCGGCTTCATAGTCATCATGCAGTGGACAGAAAGTGCATATGATAAATTTGTACACTTCCTCCGACTCCCACAGACTTTCTTTGTCCTTCGCCTTGATGGGAATATCGTAGCTCCCGTAAAGGATTCTGACAGCAAATGGCTTGTCTGTTATGTACTTTTCCCCGATAAACTCATAAAAGAGCTCCAGCAGTGCGTCGTTTTTCAGCTCGCAGTCCTTTAGCCCCATAAGTATCTGCCACGTATGTCCGGCCTTTTCGTCGTCCCTGGAAAAGGGGTGGTAGATTAAATTCTTATTGGTCTCTGAAAAGGGCACAGTCTTTGCGAGGCGCAGATTTGTCTCGATGTCCTTTGCCGGCAGTTTCAGAAAATGCCGGTTAAACGTGCCGTCGACAAAGCCTTCCTCGTCAAAATATGCGCCGGCGATGCGCGAGAAACAGTTTCTTTTTGGCGTCATGCGCCTTGTCAGTTCAAGCATATCTTCCCTGTTGACTGCCGTCATAGTGATTCCCCCCTGCGTGTTTTGATGTGCATATTAAAACGTCATGCTTTGACTGGTATGATGTGGCGCGGACGTTATTATGCAGCAATTCTTACAATAGTATACCATACATTGCCGCGGAATCCATACTTTATCGAAAGATTTTGAATTTCATCTGACCTTAAAAATGATAAAATTCTTTATAAAACTGAAAACTTTTTCCAGAGTCATGACAATATATCTATGCAAGGGCAAATCTTTGCAAGCCGATAGGTCGACATATCGACTTGAAAGAAGAAGGAGGATGGCTGCTATGAATAAGGATGAATTCGAGCGGTTTGTCCTGAAGTTTGGAAAGGATATTCTGCGGTTCTGCCGGATGACAGCCGGAGATGCAGAAAATGGAGACGAACTGTATCAGGACACGATGCTCAAACTGCTGGAGAAAAAGCAAAGGCTGAACGCTGCGCAGAACGCAAAGAGTTATGCTTTATCCGTTTCAATTTATCTCTGGAAAAATAAGAAGAAAAAGTATGCAAACAGAATGCGATTAGTTCCGGTTGACAGTATGGACGGGATGGACGATGCAGGATATCAGATGGCTGACCATGAGGAGGAAGCCTCGCCAGAGCATATTGTTTTGCAGCAAAATGAGGCGGATATGATTCAGGGATTTGTGGCATCCCTGCCTGAGAAGTACAGAATACCGATCTATTTGTATTATTCGGCAGATATGCAGATCAATGAGATAGCTGAGATTCTCGGACTGCCGGAGGGAACTGTCAAGAGCCGGATGCGGAAGGCAAAGAAGCAGCTAAAGGAAAAATTGGAGGCGATAGGATATGACAGATGAAAAATTGGATCAAATCTTAAAGCAGGCCCTTGCTCCTGAAATTAGTGACAGAGAAATTCAGGTACACAGAAGGAGGAAGGATAAAATGAAATTTGGTGCGATAGGAAAAGCAGCGGCGGTGGCTGCTGCAGCGGTTGTTGTTGGAATTGGAGGACTGGGCTATTTTAATCCGGTGCTTGCGGCAAAAATTCCGCTGATTGGCAGGATTTTTGAGAAGGTTGAGGATGACGTCATATATTCTGGTGATTATACGGACAAGGGAATTGTCCTGACGAATGAGAATCAGGCGGGCAGTCTGGATACATTGGACTATTCTGTATCGGATAGCGGAATCACACTGACGGCCTCGGAAGTCTACTGCGATGGATACTCCATATTCCTTACAGTCAATATTGAGGCGGAAGATGCAGATTTTACGCATATTCCAAAACACTATACAGGTATGAATATCTCAGAGAACCGGGAAGCCGCAGGGTTTTATATAGACGGGACATGGAGTGTCAATGGAAGTTCACCGGAGTATCTCGAGAATAGATTCGAGGGGGAGGTAATTGACAGCCACACATTTGCAGGTATGCTGAAGATTAATCTTGCGGAGCGTGTTTCTGGCAGCGGCGAACTGAATTTGAATGTAAGCGGTCTCGGCTACGATGATGACCGGTTGTCTGACAGCGAAGAGATATCGGCATCCCACTGGACGGATGGCAGCTGGAATATGGTCCTTCCATTTGAGGTGAACGGGACAGATGTAAAGATGATTGAAGTGGGTGAGAAGAACGGGGACATTGTGCTTGACAATGTAGTGGTATCTCCTTATCAGGTAATTGTCCACACGACAACACCTGGAAAGCAGAGAGAACTGACAGATGACAGGAGGGAAAAACTGCTTTCAAAAGATCCTGATTTGACAGATGCAGAGATGCTAGAGATACTTGGAGGGTCTTATGAACCATGCTTCACTATATGTTTTAATCAGGATGGGGAACAGCTTTACCCGGATATGGAGGTGGCAGGCAGGGCCGGATTTGCCGTTCAGGGAAAAGAGATAAAAACGCTGCATATCTTCATCTTTGATAATTTCGATGACTGTATCCGGATGGAAGAGGAAGGAATCAACAGCGGTGCTGCGGATAAGGCTGTCATTGCGAAGGAGATATGTGTGGAGTAAATGTGACAATCATAGAACTCTATACGGTAAAAGAGATTGCAGGATAGAACAGCTTGCAGGACTTCAAACAGTGTAGGGCAGCAGCGCAGAAGAAATTTTATATTGTGTTTAAAGCAGGGAAATTACTGGTTCATCAGATATGTTTCTCTGCTTTTTTTGCAGTATGTAGGAATTTTAGCGAAACCAGTCGCTGACAGATTTTATTCCAGGATTTTTTATAAATAAAGGATTGACAACTCTGTACATATAGTGTATATATTGATATATACAGTAGATTTACAGTAAAAATCAATCATAACGGGAGGGCGCAGGAATCAAATGAATTTATTGCAGGCAGATCACCTCACAAAAAAATTAGGTTCTTTTCATCTGAACAATATCTCCTTCACCCTTCCGCCCGGCTATATTTGCGGTCTTGTCGGGCAGAATGGCGCGGGGAAAACGACGCTGCTCCATCTGATACTCGGTCTGTACAACGCAGACGAGGGGACGATTCTGATGAATGGAATGAATTATGAGACACAGGAGAAGCAAATTCATGACATGATTGGAACGGTATTGGTGGAAGATTTACTGAATCCTTCCATGACATTGATCCAAAATGCGGACTGGTACGGAAAGTATTATTCCAATTACAACATACATGTATGGAAAACTATCTGTCCCTGTTTCATCTGGAAAAAAAGAGAAAATATGGCAGGCTGTCAAAGGGAGAAAAATTAAAATGCCAGTTTGCGTTTGCGCTGTCCCATGATGCGAAGCTGCTGATATTAGATGAGCCGGCGGGGAATTTTGATCCGGATTTCAGGGGACAGTTTTTTCAGATTTTAAAGGGGTTTATTCAGGATGGGACGCGGAGCATTATCTTAGCGACACACATCACAGAAGATCTTGACTGCATGGCAGATTACATTGTTTATCTGGAAAACGGCAATCAGATGTTTGCGGGGGATATTGAAGAACTGCGCCAGAGATATCAAATGGTGTCCGGGGAAGCGTACAAGATCAGGCTGCTCGCACCGGAACAGGTGATTCATCTGGAAGAGAGACAATACGGTGCGAAGGCACTGATTGCGCACAGCCGTTTCAAACAGTATGATGAGAGTCTCGCGGTTTCTGATCCGACGATTGAGGAGCTGATGTATTTTTATGCAAAACGCAGTACAACATCAGTGCAGGGCGGCGGAAAGGGGATGCAGTTATGACAAAATATATTATCCGTGATTTTTTTGGAGCGTTTCGGATAAGCAGTCTGAGACAAAATAAGGCTTCGTATCAGTGTATCTATGGGATGATTTATATTTTCTGCATGTCAATTTTTACCCAGCGTATCTGGGCTGACCAGGCTGCATGGCGAAAAGTCATTGTTGAAAATGTACTGCTTCTCCCAATGCTTTTCTCGTATTGTTCTGCGTCTGTACATTCCATACAGCTTGAAAAAATGATGTATCTGTGTCCGATGGATCGCAGAGAGCGCAGATATTATATCTACGGTTCGTACTGCTTCAGGTCGGGAGTGCATGTGCTGGTCGTTGCAGCGGGGATTTGCATTGCGGTATCCATATCAGGCTGTGACCTCTTTTTCGCGATTCAGATTTTGCTGAATCATGTGCTGATCGCCGTTATGGTCAGCCATGGGCAGCGCACAGGTGATAAGAGCCGCAGAAAGGTCATAATCATTGGAGAAATTATATTTGTGACAGCGCTGTTTTCCAATGTAATACTGTTTAGCATCATTGTGTATGCACCGCATGTTCTGTGGGTCAGGCTGGCTGTATTTTTCGTTTTTTGTCTTGTGCAGCTGCCATTGGAAATCTGGTATGTGCAATATATCAGGAAGGCACTGCGGGCGGCAGTCACGTTTGAGTAGAAAGAAAGGTATTGAATCTCAATGAAGATAACAATTCTTCCGCAGGGAACGCTGGCAATCTATGAGCAGATTGTCAACCAGCTGAAAAACGAAATTGTGACGGGCGGGCTGAAAGCAGGAGAGGCGCTGCCCTCAATCCGCTCTCTGGCAGCAGAGCTGGGCGTCAGTGTCATCACGACAAAACGCGCATACGAAGAACTGGAAAAAGAAGGACTCATACGCTCTGTCGCGGGCAAGGGATTTTATGTCTGTGAGTACAATACAGACTATCTGCGGGAGAAACAGTTGATGATGCTTGAGAAACGTCTTGGAGAGGTCATATACGAGGCAAAACAGGCGGGGGTGGACTGCGAAGAGCTGATTGAGATGGTCGGGGCGCTGTACAGAGAATAGCGTGTCCGGGGAGGGCAGAATGGAAAAATCAATCTTGACATTTGATCATGTCACAGGATTAGGACGAAGATTTTCTCCGCAAAACTGGGGTTTCAAAAATGCTGCATCCAGAAAGTTCGTGCTGCAGGATATCAGTTTTGATCTGAAAGCAGGATATATTTATGGACTGATGGGAGAAAATGGCGCCGGCAAAACAACACTGATGCACTATATCCTGAAAGACAATATTTCGTACGAGGGACATATTTTTATAGAAGGAACAGATATTCGCACCGGCCACGCGCAATTACTGAATCGTGTTGGATATGTGTCTGAGGACAGGCAGTTTTTTGAAAACTGCACCGCGGCACAGAATGCGGAAATTCTTGGAGGATTTTATGAGAACTTCTATAAAAAGACGTTTCTTGACATCATGGATTCCATGAATCTGCCCGCCGATAAAGTCTATCGGACGATGTCGAGAGGAGAGCGCCTGAAATTTCAACTGGCGTTTGCCATAGCGCACGAGCCGTGCCTGTATCTTCTCGACGAGGTGACGGCGGGAATGGATCCGGTTTTCCGCATCGATTTTTTTCAGATACTGCAGCAGATTATCATGGACGAGCGCGCCTGTGTCCTCATGACCAGTCATATCTCCTCGGAAATAGAGACGAGGACCGACTATGTTGGTGTGATGGAAAACGGCTGTCTGGCGGCGTTTGGGGAAAGTCTGGATATGATACCCAGGCTGAAAAACAGAGGGAGGACGGGCGATGAAAGGAATCGATGAAAAGCAGCAGATTTTGTTAAAGAATTTTTATGCACAGGAAAAAATATGGGGAACTGATTATTATCTGTTTGATTTTGTTGCGGGAATTTTATTGTTTCCTGCGATGATACTGTTTATCATGCCCTTCCAGATCTGGGAAGGGGACTACCAGGTGCAGGGGATTTGTTTTCTCATAGAATTGATGGGGCTGGAGATGTATGTAAAACAGTACTGCGAATTTCGCGACGAAGGGAAGCGTCGGGGTGTCCGCGGGATCATCTGTTATGTACCAGTTTCTTACAGACAATTTGCATTGTATGTATTGAAAAAGCTGTTAAAGCTGTGTCTGTGTCTGACAGGTGCCGCGGCGGCCTGTCAGACGGTGTTTGCGCTGGCATTTCTGGATACGTTTTCTGCCGGGAATCTGCTGATGCCGCTCCTGGGCTGCATGGTTTTGCCGATGCTTCTAATAGGGAGTACGTTCTTGTGGAAGCTGCGCTGAAATCCGGAGTATGAGAAAGAGGTAACAGTTCAGCCTTCGGCTTCCTGTTACAAGCATCAAGCCATGCAAAAACCGCTTCGCGGATGTCAAAGCCACGTACCGTGGCTTGATGCATCTTAATCTGCACGTTTTCTTACGTGGCTTGTAAAGCCATAATTCGCAGCGCAGTGCGAAGTCCTGGGCTGAACTGTAACAGAAAGCGCCGCCAATATGCGCGGAGGACTTGACAGTAAAGTATTATACGGATAAAGTAATTACAGAGGTTCATGTGGCATCTTTTTCCATGGACGGCGGTCTGGGCAGGGAACTTGCCTTTGCGCAGGGGGAGGATGCAAACGGCAGATATCTCTCGTTTACGGTGCCAATTTTGGAATATTGGGATATGGTCTACATGAAATAGCAGAGTATTAAAGGAAGCGCGACGGTCGCGCGCATAAAACAGGACAGGAGGACAAGAGTGATATGAAGGTAATGAAGGAAATGACTCAGACAGTCAACAGCAAATGGTGGCAGCGTGCGGTGATCTATCAGATCTACCCGCGCAGTTTTGCGGACAGCAACGGGGACGGAATAGGCGATCTGCAGGGGATTATCGCGAAGTTAGATTATTTGGAGATGCTTGGAATCGACGCGATCTGGCTCTCGCCGGTGTGCAGGTCTCCCCAGGATGACAATGGGTACGATATCTCTGACTACCGGGATATCGATCCAATGTTTGGCACTTTGGCAGATATGGAGGAGCTGATTCAGGAAGCGCAAAAGCATCATATCCGCATCATTATGGATCTGGTGCTGAATCACTCTTCGGACGAGCATTACTGGTTTCAGGAAGCAAAAAAGAGCAGGGAAAATCCTTATCACGACTACTATGTCTGGAGAGACGGCGCGGAGGGGGAATATCCCAATGACATGCGGGCGGCTTTCGGCGGTTCGGCCTGGGAGTGGGTACCAGAAATACAGCAGTATTATTTTCATCAATTTTCTGTAAAACAGCCGGATTTAAACTGGGAAAATCCCAAGCTGCGCCAGGAGATCTATGACATGATCAACTGGTGGATCGGAAAGGGCGTGGGAGGTTTCCGGCTGGATGTGATTGACCAGATTGCGAAGGAGCCTGACAAAAAGATTACCAACAATGGACCAAGGCTTCACGAGTATCTGAGAGAGCTGAGCAGGGAGACGTTCCAGAAAGCAGATCTGGTCACAGTCGGGGAGGCGTGGGGCGCTACGACAGAGCTCGCAAAGCTGTACAGCAACCCGGATAACAGCGAGTTGTCGATGGTATTCCAGTTTGAGCATATTTGTCTGGACCAGATCGAAGGAAAAGAGAAATGGGACCTTGCGCCGCTGCCTTTTATGAAGCTGAAGGAAGTGTTTGGGCGCTGGCAGACAGAACTGTGCGGTAAGGGCTGGAACAGTCTGTTCTGGAACAACCACGACCTGCCGCGTATCGTCTCGCGCTGGGGAAATGATGGGCAGTACCGGGTAGAATCCGCAAAGATGCTGGCGGTCCTTTTGCATGGGCTGCAGGGGACGCCGTATATTTATCAGGGTGAAGAGCTCGGAATGACGAATGTGCAGTATGAAATCGAAGACTACCGCGATATTGAGACGCTGAATCTCTATCGGGAGCGGCTGGAAAAGGGGTATTCCAGAGAGGAGATTATGCGTTCTATCCATGCGAAGAGCCGCGATAACGCAAGGACACCGATGCAGTGGAATGACGGCGCGAATGCGGGATTTACGGAGGGAACGCCATGGCTGAAAATCAATCCGAATTACAGGGAGATTCATGCCAAAGGGCAGATTGGCGACGAGGATTCCATTTTTTCCTGCTATCAGAAGCTTATCCGGCTGCGCAAGGAGTATTCTGTATTTGTGGACGGTGATTTCCAGATGCTGCTGGAGAATGACAGGAATATCTTTGCTTATACCAGAACAAATGCGGATTCCCGGCTTCTCGTTGTCTGCAATTTTTATGACACAACTGTCAGTTATTCGCTGGAGGAGGATGTCACCGACATGGAACTGCTGATTAGCAATTACAAAGACGCGGACCAGACAGGAGTACTGCGTCCTTATGAGGCGAGAATGTATTTGAAGAAATAAAAAAACGGGGGACGAAAATGAAGGAATATTATCGGATACACACAGAGCCTGTGTGCAGGCAGGAAAATATCGCAGCGGGCGCATGCTACCGCATCAGTGTGCTGACTGCGGGGCTGGTCAGACTGGAATACTCAGAGAAGGGTATCTTTGAGGACAGGCCGACGCAGGTTGTGTGGAACAGAAATCTGGGCGTGTGCGACTATCGGGTTTCTGATACAGAGGACTTTTTGGAAATCATTACGGACAGGATTCACCTTTATTATGATAAAAAGCGTTTTTGCGCGGAGGGGCTTTATATAAAAGTCGAGGGCGGATTTCTCAAGGAAGAAAACGTATGGCACTATGGCGACACTGTAAAAACGGATGATGCGCGCGAGCTGAGAGGAACGACGAGAACACTTGACGGAGTGGACGGCGCTGCCGCGCTTGATGACGGACTGATTTCCTTAAAAGGTTATGCTGTGATGGACGACAGCAAATCTCTGGTCATCAGGGAGGACGGGTGGATTGAGGCGCGCAAAGAGCAGGGGGAGGACTTGTATTTCTGGGGATACGGGACAGATTACCTTGCGTGTATACAGGATTTTTACAGGTTGTGCGGGACAACGCCCATGGTTCCGCGATATGCGCTCGGGAACTGGTGGAGCAGATACCACAAATATACAGAGACAAGCTATCGGGAACTGATGGAGCGCTTTGCTGCGGAGAAGCTTCCTTTTGCCGTGGCAGTCATAGACATGGACTGGCATCTGGTGGATGTGGAGGAGCAGTACGGAAGCGGCTGGACAGGGTACACATGGAACCGCGAACTGTTTCCGGATCCGGCGGGATTTCTGAACTGGCTTCATGAGCGGAAGCTCCATGTTACCCTGAACGTGCACCCGGCGGACGGGGTGCGGGCTTACGAGGAGAGGTACGAGGCCATGAGCAGGGCAATGGGAATGAGCGATGCGGACAGGGAGAATCAGCTGCCGGTTGCTTTTGACGTATCTGACGAAAAGTTTATGGAAGCTTATTTTAGTGTTCTGCATCACCCTCAGGAGGCGGACGGAGTTGACTTCTGGTGGATTGACTGGCAGCAGGGAACCGAGTCAAAGGTGGAGGGACTGGACCCTCTATGGATGCTGAATCACTATCATTTTCTGGACAATGGACGCGGCCGGAAACGTCCTATGACATTTTCGAGATACGCAGGACCGGGAAGCCACCGCTATCCGATTGGCTTTTCGGGGGATACGGTGGTTACATGGCAGTCGCTTGATTTCCAGCCTTATTTTACGGCGTCGGCGACCAATATCGGCTACGGCATGTGGAGTCATGACATCGGCGGGCATATGCAGGGGGTGAAGGACGATGAGCTCAGCGGGCGCTGGGTACAGTTCGGCGTCTTTTCCCCGATAATGCGCCTGCACTCGACGGACAGCCGCTTCAATTCCAAAGAGCCTTGGAGATTCAGACCCGAAATACGTGCTGTGATGGAGGATTTCCTGAGACTGCGCCACAGAATGCTTCCCTATCTGTACACGATGAATTACAGACAGTATGCAGATGGAATCCCTGTAGTCCTGCCCATGTATTACGCGTATCCCAATGAGCGCGAAGCATATCAGGTGCCCAATCAGTATCTGTTTGGCAGCGAACTGATGGTGGCGGCAGTCACAACGCCCTGCATCAAGAGCCTGCGGATGGCGAAGGTGGATGCGTGGATTCCGGAAGGTGAGTGGTATGATATTTTTACCGGTATGCGCTATCGCGGCGGCAGGAGAGTGGACTTATACCGCGATATCACCTCCATTCCGGTGCTGGCGAAGGCTGGGGCTGTGATTCCATTTCAGGAGGACTATATGGAGAGCGCAGACGAGAATCCAAGACAGCTCCACATCTATGTATACCCGGGAGCGGACGGCACGTTCACGCTGTATGAGGACGACAACAGCACAAACGATTACCAGCAGGAAAAATGTGTCAGGACATGCTATCGCTGGCAGGATGAGGAGGGCTGTTTCTTCATCGGCAGCGCAGAGGGGGATACATCGCTGATTCCGGCTGACAGGGACTATATTATTTCGTTCTGCGGCATAAAGGACGCACGGATTGCCGGGAAAGTGTTGTCAGACAACAGCGAATCGGAACTTGCCGTGGAGCGGCAGACATGCGAAAAGGAAGAGGCGGGTCAGATGTTCCATGTTGCCATAAAAAATGTTCCAGTGAATGCAAGTGCTGCCCTGTATCTGAGTGAGCGGGTATATACTGGAAACAACGTGTCAGACAGATGCTTCCAGTTGTTAGACCGCGCGGAGATCGCATTTGATTTGAAAGAAAATGTGTTTAACACGATCGAGGCGCACGCCGGGGACGCAGACTTGTCAGAGCAGCTGCGGGCAATGGAGCTGGACAGCGACTTGTACGGCGCGTTGGCGGAGATAATTACAGCCTGAGAGTTTTTCCCGCTATTTTAGCTTGTGGCGATAGGCATGAAACGATATAATATATAAGAGACAGGAACTTCATTCAGCGGAAAAACGGGGAGAATTGCTATGGCAGTATGTTTGAACACAGAATCGGCAAAAAAGATTTTCAATATATTGGTGCATGATAAGTATTTTGTTGATAAATCTGGAATAATCAACATCATAAATGAGCGGATCAATTCCACCAATAGATATGTCTGCGTCACGAAACCGCGCCGGTTCGGAAAGACGTCGGTACTCAATATGCTTGGAGCGTATTATTGCAAAGCATACAACTCGAAAGAATTGTTTGAAAACCTGAAAATCGGCAGGAGCGAAACGTATCAAGCGCATTTAAACCAGTATAATGTCATAAACTTATGCCTGAATGATCTTCCCGATGCGGGCAACACGTATGAGGATTATATCGAATTGATCAAAGGCTCCATAGAGGATGACATCAAGGAAGCTTATCCCGAATTGAAGGACAGGAAGTTCCGCAAAATATCCGAACTGCTGACAGCCACGCAGGACCAGTTTATCTTTATCATAGATGAGTGGGATTATATATTCAGCCATGAGCTGTATGTAGAACATCATAGCGCGTTTCTGGAATTTCTGCGAAACCTACTGAAGGACCGTCCATATGTGGCGCTTGCTTATATGACAGGTGTTTTGCCTATCAAAAAATACAGTACAGGTTCTGCGCTGAACATGTTCAAGGAATATACGATGCTCAAAGATCCGTTTTTCGAGGAATACTTTGGGTTCACGGAAAGTGAGGTCGAAGCACTCTGTGAAAGGCAGTCGGCGTTGACGATGGCAGAAATCAGCGATTGGTACAACGGATACCAGACAAAAAGCGGCGCACGGCTGTACAATCCAAGGTCTGTTGTGTGTGCTCTTGAGGATGCGGCGTGTCAGAGTTATTGGACCAGAACCGGGAAAATGGATGAAATCTTATTTTTCCTGAAGTACAACATCAGCGAGGTGCGCGATGATGTTGTGAGGATGGTAAATGGCACGCCTGTCAGAATTGATATCCAGAAGGAATATTCTGCCGGACAGGAGAATCCTGCAACCAAGAAGGATATCTTTTCCGCAATGATTATCTACGGTTTGTTATCTTACCATGATGGAATGCTCAGAATACCGAATAAGGAACTTATGATGGAATTTGAAGCGGCGCTGGAGGACGATGATTTTGGCTATGTGGCAGAACTTGTCCGAAATTCCGACGAAGTGTTAGATGCGACATTGGAGAAAAAAGGTGACACTTGCCTATCTGTCTGCGCGGAATAAGTACAGAATCGAAAGGGAGGAAAAAAGTGGTAAGGGTTTTGCAGACTTTATTTTCCACCCGAGACGCAAAAACCTGCCGGGTATTATACTTGAATTAAAAGCCAATGACACGCCTGAGGCAGCGATTGCCCAGATTAAGAGCAGGGAATATACCGAGAAACTGCGCAAGGAAAACGTGGAAAGGATTCTTGCGGTCGGGCTGAGTTACGACACAGAGAAAAAAGAACACCAGTGTGTTGTCGTTGATATATAGGAATGGCAAAGAAAGAACGGTTTAATCACCGTTCTTTCTTTACTGTTATCACTTTCCGTTTATCTCCAATTCAACACACATCTTACGCACCGTATAACGGTAAACGATATAATATACCATACCTATCAAAAGCAGTATTGCCAGACAGACGGCAAGTCCGCTGATCTCGTCGAGGGCAAGTTTTCCGTCATTGCCATACATAATCAGCATATACAGGAAATACATAGCACCCATGCCAACCAGTGAAGGAATCTTGAAAACATTTCCAGCCTGACTGCGCACTTCGCGTTTCAGAAAGGCAGGAGAGGCTCCCAGACGCCGCAGGTCGTCAAAGACATAGCGGTTGTTTAATGTGATGGTCATGCACCGGGTGTAGCTGATGATCAGCGCGGCGAGCGTACAGATGATGGAGATAAACAGGAACATCATCAGGTATACAGCAAATGTCCGCAGGAAATCATTCTGGTCCATTATGCGGATTTTGGGCATATAGGCCCAGTAAAGCCGGAAGTCGCTCGCATCGCAGCGGTCATAGTCCAGTTTGGTCATTGTGTCGGTATCGCCCCAGTAGACTTCGCCCGCCTCGTTCGCAGCAATTTTTGCAACTCTGTCATAGAAATACCCGTGCTCACACTCCGGTCCGAAGGACGAAATCAGCGTGTGGAAAAAGTCCTGCGCAAAATCGTAGCTGTCTGTGCCGTCAATGTTGAAAAAGGACATTGTGCCCTGCCAGTCAGGTGTGATGCCGCGCATGATGGTTTCGTAGTCCGCATCGTCGAGAATATAGTATCCCGGGTCACCGGCGAGAAGATTATAGTGCGTGTACCCTGCAAATTTTACAGGGATCGTATCCCGCGTCACCATATTTGTCAGAAACGTGATATTGGTCGTATAGAGGTAATTTTCCGTCTCACTGATGGACGAGACAATGCGGTATTCTCCCGGATTGACAGTGAATTCTTCCCCGGTGAGGGCACGAAAGCCCGATTCCGGGAAAACATTGATACTTCCTGCCAGGTCAACATGCTCGTTGTGAAATGACCGGCCTTCCTCGATTTCTACAATGCCATCTCTGCCGAGTATCAGATAAGGAATACTGATAAAATCTTTGACAGAAAGTCCATACTCTGAGGCGAGTGCGTCGATTTCATCCTGTCCTGGTATCGTCTGGTCCATGCGGTAGTGATAACAGTAATCAAATGTACGTGAGTTTATGTTCATAATCTGTCCGACACCGAGCATGGGAAGATAAAAGATCGCAAAAGCGCTCCCAGCAATCAGCACAGTGCTGACGAGCAGGTTGTTGACGGTCTGTTTTCCCTGAAATTTCATCATGCTCCTTGCGATAAGATTGCGGTAAGGATTCTTTTTCTGCGAGCGCCAGCCATGCACCACTGTGTGCAGCATCACCATATAAAGCCCCACAAAGACAGGCGCATAGAAGAGATTCAGCAGAGGAGTCGGATACATGCTGAACAGACGCATGTAGACAACGGGCGCTTCATAGCCGCAGACAGCACCTGCGAGAATCAGGATAAAGCCGACGGGCCCGCACCAGCTGCCCAGTTTCTTTACGGGTTCATTCTTGTGTTCCTCATGTATGATATCGATAATATTTGTCTTTTTCAGATAACGGTATGCAGTCACACAGGAGAAGGCGACGACGATGACAAAAAAGACTGACGACAGATACAGACATCTGAAATCCAGTCTCAGATGCATCTCTGCACTGTCCACGATAAACAGGCGGAAACCATTCCACAGGAGAAATACAAAGGGAATGCCAGCTGCGACGCCAAGCAGCGAGGAGGTGCCGCTGAGCAGGAGAACTTCCCGGAATAAGCCGGGCGCAAGCCGCTTTCTGGAGGCACCGAGCGCCATGAGCGTGCCAAGCTGCCTGGATTTCTTGCGGAAAAACAGGCTGGAGGCGTAGATCGTAAAGACCACGCAGCCAAAGAGAGCCAGCACAAAGATTGCGATCATCTGTTTGCGGCTGTCACCGCCTTCGGGCAGCACCAGAAGTACTGTCGGGGAGAACATCATGGCAGCGTAGGCAGTGATCAGCAGCAGTGATACAAAGTTGCAGAACAGATAAAGCGCGGCCTGCTTTTGATCGGCCTTGCGTAATTTGTTTTCTAATTGATTCATTGTCATCATAATTGCGGTTCCTTTCTATCTGAAATGTTACGCTATCTGGAATGTCACGCTTTGCTCATTTCTTTGATTGCCGTGAGCAGGCGGTCCTGAAAGGCACCCTGGCTCTCTTTCTGATCCTCAGACTTCCGCAGCGTATTGTAGACAGTGCCGTCCTTTAGCAAGATCACACGGTCGCAGAACGAGGCGGCGAAGCTGTCGTGTGTCACCATAAAGATCGTAGCGCCCAATTGCTGTCTGGCATTTTCAAACGCTTCGATGACAGTGCGGCTCGACTTGCTGTCGAGGTTGCCGGTTGGCTCGTCGGCCAGGATAATCAGCGGTTTGTTGATGAGGCTCCTCGCCACTGCCGTCCGCTGCCGCTCACCGCCTGAAATCTCGGCGGGATATTTGTCGGCAATGTGAGAGATACCGAACAGGGTGAGCAGGGAGTCCGCAAGCTGCTCTGCCTCCGGTTCCACCTTATCCCTGATAATCCTTGGCACAAGGACATTTTCCCGCACAGTCAGCCCGTCGAGCAGCATAAAATCCTGAAAGACAAACCCAAGCTTTTCATTGCGGATTTTGGCGAGCGCGTCCTCGTCCAGTCCTTGTAAGTTCTGACCGCCAAGCGAGATCGCTCCCTCCTCAAAAGGAATATAGCAGGAGATGCAGTTCAGCAAAGTGCTCTTCCCGGAGCCGGAAGGTCCCATCACCGCGACGAACTCCTGCGTGGCGACAGACAGGTCGACGCCCTTTAGCACAGCGTAAGACTTGTTTCCCGACTGGTATGATTTGCGCAGATTTTTAACATATAACATAATAATCCTCCGTTCTGATAATACACACCCGATTTTTTTATATAGAAGCTGCTGTTTACTATCTGGTGGTGTGCTTTTTTAGTTTTACAGTTCCTAATGAGCATAGCACAATGAAATGCGCCTGAAATTCGCCGTGTCATTTTTGGCACATTTCCTGTAACGTTTCGCAGGGTTCTGAAAATTATGTAACGTTTTGCAGGATTATTGTAATAAATTGCATCACGTTTTCTGCCGCAATGGACGAAATCGTGATACAATAAGAGCAATGGATATCGATTTTCAGAACCTGTTACAAGGGAAATGAATAAATATTCGGGCAAAAAGAAGATAATAAAGGACAATGTGTCATGAAGGAATGGTGAAAGCGATGCTGCGGATAGCGATCTGTGACGATTCGGCGGACGCAAGGGATGCACTGCGTCTGCAGCTGGAAAAAATATTGTGGGAGAATGCGGAGGAGATTGTGTACGAATTCTCGACCGGAGCCGGTGCGGTTCGCTGGCTGGAAAACCACCCTGGGGAGATTGACCTTCTGTTTCTGGACGTGGAGATGGCAGGAATGAACGGCATGGAGGCGGCGGAGGCTGTCAGGAGATTTGATGCGGAGATAATCATTGTTTTCGTGACGGGATATTCTGATTATGTCTTTGACGGTTACAAGGTGAATGCCCTGGACTATATCATCAAACCGGCAAATGCGGAGCGGCTTTTAGAAGTGTTAAAACGCGTGCGCACGCAGCTTGAAAGAAAGCAAAATGATGTTTATTTCATCAAAAACACAGAGGGAACGTTCCGGTTTCCGGTGGCGTCAATTTGCTATTTTTACAGTGACAAGAGAAAAGTAGTCTGCGTGTGCGGGGACAAAGAGTATCCTTTCTACGCAAAGCTGGATGAAGTAGAGCAGAAGCTTGCAGGAAAGTTTGTGCGGATTCACCAGCGGTATCTGGTAAATCCGCAGCAGGTAGAGCAGATCGGGACTGACTATGTGACAGTCGGCGGGGAGAAGCTTCCGGTCAGCAGAGCGCTGAAAGAGGAGGCTGTAAAGAGTCTGGCAAGAAGAATGCTGCTGCAGTGAGAGGTCATTTTTGAGGATACAGAAGGGAAATTCAATATGTGGCAAATTTTTATTACATTGGCAGGTTTCTTTGTGGCGTTGATTTTTTATGCACTGGTATCCTGCCTGATTGAAATTCGAAAAGAGTGGTGGCGGCGCATTCTGCTTCTGATTGGCAGCTGGCTTCTTATCTTTATGGTTATATTTACAGGGGATCTGGTCAATCTGCCGCCGACGCTGTTGTTTTTTCTGTTCTGCGTCTGGATTGCGTGCCGCGGTTCAGGGCTGAAGCGGCTGACGGTCGGAATGATGCTTGCCAGCGTTATGTTTGCGCTGAATGCATTGTTTGACAATTGTATCTCCTGTTATTTTCACAGTGTGGCAGAGAATTATTACCTGTATTATTTTTTATTTCGCGCGTTGTCGGTAATATTGTTGTGTGCGGGCGTTTACAGGCATAGACCAGAGCGGGATTTCGAGCTTTCTCCGCCGTTGTGGAGGCTGCTGCTGATGCTTTGCATACCGCCGATGGGAATCGTGTGTGCGCTGGTTCTGTTCAATAATTATGATTACAGGGGAACAGACTATATGCTGATGAATACGATACTGTTTCTGGTAGCAGCGGTTTCTTTTGCGGGAATACTATGGGCGATGCTCACGCTCAACAGGCAGCAGAAACTCGAGCGGGAAAATGCGCTGGCAGAGCACAATAAAAAGTATTACGAAGCCATGGAACAGCAGCAGTTTGAGATTCGCAGGATTAGGCACGACCTTGCCAATCATCTGCAGGTACTGCTGTCCCTCCCGGCAGAGGAAAAGGACAGCTACATCCAGAATATGATTGCGAACCCCGCTTTTGAGAAAGTGCTGAACTACTCAGGTGACGCCACGGTGAACGCGGTGCTGACTGTTAAGGAAAGCCGGATGCGCCAGCGGGATATCACGTTTTATGCGAAAATGGACATCCCAACGGAACTGCCTTTTGAAAAACCAGATCTCTGTGCGCTGTTTGCCAACGCGCTTGACAATGCGATTGAGGCGTGCACGGCACTGGATACAGACAAGAGGCAGATTGCACTGACTGCGCGTGCCGCCAAAGGAATTCTGGCTGTCGAGGTCAAAAATCCGTTTGAGGGAGCGCTGTCTGGCAGTCTGCCCAAAACGACAAAGCAGGATGCTCAAAATCACGGCTACGGACTGCGCAGCATACAGGAAATCGTAAAAAAATACGGCGGAAATATGGAAATCAGGCAGGAAAACGGCTGGTTTTGCCTGTTCTGCTTTGTGCCGGAACCAAAGCCGCAGATTTGACAACATGACCGCACAATGTTATGATAAATATTAATAAAAACAGAATAAATATACAAAGGGGATGAGGGTGTGAAAGCGATTATTTCGAAAAAAACAGTGTGGAAGATAATATGGATCGTTTTGGCCCTTGCCGGCATACTGGTCTGGATTCCCCAGATTGACAGACTGATCACAAAGGATTACGCGGCAATGTCTGAGTGCGTTCTGTTGGACGATGCATGGGATATTGCCATCAATGAGGAGACTTACCAGAATGTTGTGCTGACAGACTTTCATTTTCCGGCTGTCAGAAAAGGCGACGCGATCACGATGGAGCGGACGCTGCCGTCCGACTGGGGGCTTGTGGAAGGTGTGCTTCGCTTTTATGTCAGGCACAGTGCTGTCAGAATGTTTATTGATGAGGAACTGGTCTATGAATACGGCTGCGACAGACTGGCGGAGGGAAGAACGCTTGGCAGCGGATATCAGTTTATTAAATTTCCTGACACGTATCAGGGAAAGCGGCTGTGCATCCAGCTTGTCATGGCGGAGGATAAAGTGTTTACAAAGTTTGATTCCGTCAGACTTTACGAGTGGGAGAATGCCTACCGGGTTCTGATTACGGAGAACAGGCTTCCGCTGTTCTGCGGCAGTTTTCTGATACTGTTTGGCTTGATTGTCAGTGTGATCACGATATTTGCACTCGTTTACTCGTTAAAATATGTCAGGCTGTTTTGTATCTCCATCTTTGCACTCTGTATGGGGCTGTGGTCGCTTAGCTATTATCATGTCATGCTGGTTTTTGCGATGCCGCTCTATGCGGTTTCTCTGATCAATTATCTGGCGCTTTACCTGGCGCCGGTTCCGCTGACAATATATATTCATCAGGAGGTTGTCAATCTAAAGAACGGACCATTGCGCCTGTTTTACCGAATATTCCTCGCGGTGGATCTGGCGGCGGTTTTTGCGGCAGTCGCACTGCACGCGCTGAATCTCGTGCATCTGGCGGGAATGTTCAAGTACATGCAGGCGGTTATGCTGGTCGGTGTGCTGTACTTTCTGCTCGTGCTGGTTATGAACCTGAAATTTGCGCGGCTGGAAAACAGGCTGTCTGTTGCAGGGCTTCTGGTGGTGATCTTCTGTGCGGTATATGACATACTCGGTTACAATAGCGGACGCTATTTTGGGAGAGACTACTTTACGGTGCGGGGTGTGACCTCGATCGGTATTATGATATTTATCTGTATCATGTTTATCTCATTCTACATAGAAATGACACAGAAGATGATGGAGCAGAGGGAGCGCGATTTCCTGATCAGGAGTGCTTACACCGACGAGCTGACGCAGCTCCACAACCGCCGCTACTGCATGGAGTACATGAATAAGCTCAAGGAGGAGCGCAGCTTTCAATATACGGTGATCTGTTTTGATTTAAACAACTTAAAGACGGTAAATGACACGTACGGCCACGCAAAGGGGGACGTGCTGATCCGGTGCGCCGCCGAAGTGATCGCGGAGACGTTTGGGGATTACGGTGTCGTGGCGCGCATGGGCGGAGACGAGTTTGTCGCGGTCATCGGGACGGCCGATGAGGACAGGCTGTCAGTCCTGATGGAACAGTTTCAGCAGAATATCGCCCGGAAAAACCGTTCTGTCAAGGATTTGAATATGTCGATCGCCTACGGATATGCCTCCGGCAGCCAGAGCGACAGCGATATCGATAAGGTGTATCAGATTGCGGATGACCGCATGTACGAGAAGAAGAGGCAGATGAAAAATTTGCAGGGAACATTGGGTGGGAAAGATTTTCCCTGTACAGGATAAAAACAGGCGGCTGGATAGGGCTGTCTGTTTTTTTATGTACGCGGGGCTTTCAGGCGGCAAACAGTGCAGAAAACTATAAAAACCACGGAAATGCTATTTAGTTTGAGAGGTTTCATATCATCAGCTTTTCGTTAAAATGTATATAGGATGACTGCGTTTATAAATGGCAGTTATTTCCTGACCAGAGGTGAGGTTTTATTGAGGATGGACAGGCATGAAAAAATCATAGAGAAGTTCTATCGGCTGATGAACAATATTAAGCTGAGCAGAAAGCTGACGATTCTGTATGTGTGCTGTGTATTATTGCCGTTGATGGTCACGGACAGCATTGTGCTGTACATTGTGATGAATGACCAGCATACGAAGCAGCAGCACGCCATGGAAAATGAGGCGAATGCCATACAGTACAGCCTGACCAACAGCATCGACTATGCGGCAGCGACGGCAAAGCAGATCTATATGAACGAGTATATTGAAAGATATCTGAATCATGAGTATGCGGGTGCACTGGCGTATGTTGAGGCGTATCAGGATTTCGTGAAAACGACGCTGTTTAAGGGCGGAGCGGGTATGGACAACACGATTATTACCATGTATGCGGACAATCCGACCATTGTAAACGGCGGAGAATTTTCCCAGCTGTCCGCGATAGAAAATGCAAACTGGTACCGGACATTTAAGGATTCAGGGAGAAAAGATCTCCTGTTCTTTTATTATGATAATGAAAAAAGCCCTGTGGTTGAGCCGAAGCGGAAGATTCTGTTTTTAAAGAATCTTGATTTTTTCAGCGGGAACCGGCGTGACAAATTTTTGAAAATAGAGCTTGATTACGGCAATATGGTGCGCGGGCTCGTGAAACTGGGATATGAATTTCCTGTGTATATCTGTCAGGGGGACAGGGTGCTGCTGGCGAACGACGGGCATAGCAGCATGAATCAGGATTTTGAGCAGTTTACGCTGGGGCATAAGGCCGGCGTGTGCAAGGAGATGAGTCTGTACGGAAGCGATCTGCTGATTTATGTCCTTGAGCCGGAGACGGATGTGATCAGGAATATCAGGGATAATATGCCGCTGATTGCACTGCTGATACTCACGAACGCCATCCTTCCGTGGAGGCTTATGAGAGAGCTCAACCGTTCGCTCACGGTGCGGATCAAACAGTTGAGCCAGGTGTTTGACAAGGTGGAGGACGAGGAGCTTAGCAGGATTGACGAGATCAGCGGCAATGATGAGATTGGCATGCTCATGGAGAATTATAACAGAATGGCGGAGCGGACAAATGACCTGATACAGACCGTCTACAAGGACCGCATCAGGGAGCAGGAGATGGATATCGCGAGGCAGAGCGCTGAGCTGTTAGCGCTCCACAGCCAGATTAACCCCCATTTTCTGTTTAATGCGCTCGAAAGCATACGAATGCACTGTATTCTCCGCAGTGAGCCTGAGATTGCCGGGATGGTTGAGAAACTTGCCGTTATGGAGCGGCAGAATGTGGACTGGTCGACGGACACTGTGGAAATCGGCAAGGAGATGGAGTTTGTCGAGGCGTATCTCAGTCTGCAGAAGTTCCGGTTTGGCGACAGGCTGTCGTATGAGCTTGATGTGGAGGAGGACTGTCTGGAGATTGCGATACCCAAGCTCACGGTAGTGACGTTCGTGGAGAATGCCTGTATCCACGGTATCGAGACCAAGACAGCGCAGGGGTGGATCTTCGTGCGCATCTACAAGAAAAAAACGGAATCCGGCACAAGGCTGTGCATAGAAGTGGAGGACACGGGAAGCGGTATGGAGGAGGAGGAACGGCAGCAGCTCCTGGAGACGATGCAGAGTGCGAGCATTGACCGCCTGAAGAAGAAGGGAAGAGTAGGAATGGTAAATGCCTGCCTTCGCCTCAAAATGGTATCCGACAATCAGGTGAGATTTGCCCTGGACAGCGAGCGGGGGATTGGCACGATCGTGCAGATTCAGCTGCCGGTTTGATGAAAAAGAATGGAAGCGGAATGTCATATGGATATACGGAAGGGTGTGTGGTGAGACATGTTGAAGGTGTTGCTTGTCGATGATGAACCGTTTATTGTGCAGGGGCTGTCCATGCTTCTGGACTGGCAGAAGGAGGGCTGTGAGATTGTCGCGACGGCGCAGAACGGGGCTGAGGCGCTGGCGTATCTGCGGTCGAATGAGGCGGATTTGATTATCGCAGATATCAAAATGCCGGAGATGACGGGGCTGGAGCTGCTGGAGACGATACGCAGGGAGCAGATCTCAGATGCGTATTTTGTCATACTCAGCGGGTACAGTGATTTTGCCTATGCGCAGCAGGCGATACGCTATTCCTGCATGGATTATGTGCTGAAACCTGTTGAGAAGGATGTTTTGACGGAGATCATCAGGAAAGCGGCAAACATGTCGGCGACGGAGATTCAGCGGCAGGAGGACAAAAAACAGATGGAGAGGGCGTACCTGGCAAGGAATGTGATCTCCCTGCTGCTTGGCAAGTATGATGATATCAATCTGGACTATGTATCCAATCACATGCGGCTGTCAGGCGGTGTGCGGTACATTGATATCCAGCTGGTGGATGCGCTGGACCCGGAGGACGTGGAGGATATGGAAGTGCGCTCCCGCCAGAGGAAGCTTTACCGGAGCTGCAGGGAATTTCTGAAAGAGGACGAGACGCACTGTATTCTCGATGTTTCCTCCGAGGAGAACATCTACGACGTCGGTCTGATTTACTGTGATTACATGGCGGCGGCAAATGACTGTTCTGAGAAAGGCTATCTGGAAAGACTGTTAAATTATCTGAATGTGGCATTAAAGCAGAAGATTGTGATGCTGGTGGGGAAGAAGGTTGCGGACATCGCAGCCATATCAAAGTCCTACGGAACAGCCTGTATGCTCAATTCTCTCCAGGCGTTTCACGACCGGAAACATATCTATTACTATGAGGAGGAGATACAGGTCAACAACGGCGGCATTCTGCTGTGCAAGACGGAGCTTGACAATCTGATCGCGGTGATTGAGCAGAATGACAAGGTGCGTATCCATGAGGCGGTGGACAGGCTGTTTGACGAGCTGCGCAAAATGGGAGCGATGGGTGAGACAATCAATCTGAACATCAATTATCTGTTGTTCCAGTTGATTCACACGGCGACGGAGCAGGACGACTGTGTCAATCAGGAGGAGATACTGCATCTGATCAGCGAGAGCGCTTTTGAGGACGGACTGATGCGGGGGAGCAAGGTGCATCTGGCAAGGTTTGCGTGCGAGTACGCAGAGTATCTGACACAGCTCCGCAAGAACGTGTCGCGCGGGGTGCTTGCCCTGATTGAGCAGGAGGTCAGGGAGCATTTTGCGGAGAATTTGACGCTGCGGGACTTAGGTCAGAAGTATTTTATCAACAACGCCTATCTCGGTCAGGTGTTCCGCAAGAAATACAATCAGTCCTTCAAAGATTATCTCAACAGTTACCGCATCGAGCAGGCGGCGCAGCTGCTTGTCCGCACCGACGATAAGATCTATAAGATCGCGGAGGACGTAGGATACAAAAATACGGATTACTTTATCAACAAGTTTATAGCGGTTAAGGGATGCACGCCGTCCAAGTTCAGGAAGCAGTCGCTGGACAGGTTGTGAAGTGTGTAAAGAAATTCTAAGCGGTCAAAGAACGCCCGCTAAGAATTTCTAAATTACACACTGGAAGAATGCCAAAAGCAGGCATTCTTCTCACGGATTGTTTGTGCCGCTGATGGCGGCATGGGAGGTAAGTGTGAAGGATAAAAAAGTATAGATTAAAAATCTATACTTTTTTATGTTTTTATATATTCTTTATTGGGTTTTTTTAAGAAGTTTATAAAGTAGAATTATATTATCAGAAAAAGGGAGGATGGATGAGAGATTTTTCATCTGGCAAATTCACAGATTTTGATGAGAATGGAGGAATTATATGAAAGCAAAAAAAGTACTATCAGTTTTACTGGCAGCAGCGGTGATGACGGCGATGTTTACCGGCTGTGGAGGCGGTGACGATGCGGCGTCAGCCAACACGAATGACAGCGCGTCGTCGTCAGGCGATACGGCTAGTGACAGCGTGGCGTCCGGAACAGGTGAGATCAAGGAATTTACAGCGTTCTTCGCGGTTCCGGGATCGGAGATCAACGATGACAATGAGATTCAGCAGATCATTGCGGAGAAAACCGGGGTGCGGGTAAAGGAGACATGGCTTACAGGGCAGACGGCGCAGGAGGCGGTCGGCACGCTGATAGCTGGAGGAGAGTATCCGGATTTTATCGACGGCGGCGATGGATCGGCGCAGCTCTATGAAGCGGGGGCGCTGGTAGCGCTGGATGACTACATAGACAAGTATCCCAATATCAAGGAGTTTCTGACAGAGGCAGAGTGGGATAAGCTGAGACAGGACGACGGACATATCTACTGGATCAACCAGTTTGGCAATATCTATGGAGAAGAGAAGGCGACAACACACAATGACGAGGCATTCTGGATACAGACGAGGGTACTCGAGTGGGCAGGGTATCCGGAGATACATACCATGGATCAGTACTTTGACCTGATCGAGAGCTACAATGAGGCGAATCCTGCCATGGAGGACGGAACGGCCAATATCCAGTACACGATCCTGTGTGATGACTGGCGCTATTTCTGTCTCGAGAATGCGCCGCAGTTCCTCGACGGATATCCCAATGACGGGAGCTGTATCGTAGATCCGGATACGCTCACAATTATCGACTACAACACAACACCGACGGCAAAGCGGTACTTCCAGAAGCTGAACGAGGAGTTCCACAAGGGTGTGGTGGATCCGGAATCTTTCACACAGACATATGACGAATACATTTCCAAGCTTTCCACAGGGCGTGTGCTCGGCATGATCGACCAGTGGTGGGATTTTGCATACACAGTAAATGATGCGCTCAAGCAGCAGGGGCTTGACCTCAAGGGCTGCAATTATGTTCCCCTTCCAATCACGATTGAAGAGGGCATGAAGAACCAGTGGCACAATTCCGGCGGGGTTCTGAATGTGTCAAGCGGTATTGCGATCACGACAAGCTGCAAGGATGTCGACGGCGCGATGCAGTTTATCAATGATCTGCTGGATCAGGAAATACATGACCTTCGCTTCTGGGGCGTAAAGGATGTGGACTACAATGTGGATGAGAACGGTGAGTTTACCCGCACTGAGGATATGAGAATGCAGTCCTCAGACACGGCCTACAAGGCTTCGCACACATGCACGTACTCTTATTTCCTGCAGTATGGCGGTACAAGCAGGGACGGCATCAATGCTATGAAACCGGAAAACCAGCCAAAGGAATTTTATGACAGTCTGAGTGAAAATGTGCAGAAGTGCTTTGACGCGTACGGTGCGGAAACGTATGTGGATATGCTGGGAACAAGCGAGGCTCCCGGACCATGGTATCCGATGTACTCTTACTCCAATAACATGACGACGGCCACAGAGGGTGGTATGGCATGGACAAAGATGGGTGAGATTAAGCATGAATATCTGCCGAAGGTTGTTATGGCAAGTGACTTTGAAAGTGCATGGGAAGATTACATGGAAGTATACAACGGCTGCAATCCGCAGGCATTTATCGATGAGATGCAGGCAGAGCTTGACCGCAGAATGGAGGAAGCAGCCAAGTTCAATTAACCAGACAGGGCGGACTGAATCAGACGGTCCGCCTTTTATGCACAGCCCCGTGCAGAGGAAATATGCGCCAAGGCGTCGCACGGGGCACGCGGCGAGTAGTAGAGAAGATTCTCCCCTACTCAATTAAAGGAGGGAAAGTATGGCTTCACAGGAAAAGAAGAGAAACATAACGTGGAAAGAGATGAAGAAGCAAAAAGTATTGATAATATGGTCTCTGGTTATTGTGGTATACGGTGTCATCTTTTGCTATCTCCCGCTGGCAGGCTGGGTGATGGCATTTCAGGATTATAAGCCAAAGGACGGGCTGTTCCACTCTGCCTTTGTAGGTTTGGACAAATTCAGACAACTGTTTTCCGATGAAACGTTTATCCGCGTGATCAGAAATACGCTTGGCATGGGTGTGATCAATCTTGTCGTCACGTTTGTCGCGGCGATTGTGTTTGCAATCCTGTTGAATGAAGTGAAATCAAACGGGGGAAAGAAGACCGTCCAGACAATCTCATACCTGCCGCATTTCCTCTCGTGGATTATCGTTACAGGCATTCTCCACGACGCCCTGTCCAGCACGGGAATCGTCAATGAGCTGCTCCTGAAACTTCATATTTTGAACCAGCCGCTCAATTTCTTTGCGCATCCGAAATATTTCTGGCCGATTGTCGCATTTGCGAATGTGTGGAAAGAGACTGGCTGGAACGCGATTATCTATCTGTCAGCAATCACGGCGATCGATCCGTCGCTCTATGAGGCGGCAAACATGGACGGTGCCGGGCGCTGGGCACGGATCCGCTATGTGACGCTTCCCGGCATCAAGCCGACGATTATGATTCTCCTGCTGATGAATGTGGGCAACGTGCTGAACGCGGGATTTGAGATTCAGTACCTGCTCGGAAACGGTCTGGTAAAAAGTGTGTCTGAGACGATCGACATCTATGTGTTAAAATGGGGCATCAGTCAGAACGACTTTTCCATCGGTACTGCAGCCGGAATCTTTAAGAGCTTCGTAAGTATCGTGCTGATCGTGATCGCAAACCAGATTGCAAAGAAAAACGGCGAAGAGCGGTTGTTCTAGGAAGGAGACGCAAATGGAAAAGATAAAAGGTAGTAAGGTAAAGACTTCTGCGTGGGACAAAGTGTTTGTCGTGTGCAACACGCTGTTTATGATTGCGTTTGTTGTCATCACACTGTATCCGGTATTGAACACGCTGGCAATCTCATTTAATGATGGTACAGACGCGCTCAGGGGCGGGATCTATCTCATTCCAAGGAAGTGGACGCTCAAAAACTATATCACAGTTTTACAGAAACAAAACCTGCTCACAGGAGCTTATATCACGGTTGCAAGGACGGTTGTGGGCACACTGCTCGCGCTGGCTGCGAATGCGATTCTTGCCTTTATTGTGAGCAGGAAGGATTTTCTCTTTAAGCGTGAGCTTTCCCTGTTCTGGGTAATTACAATGTACGTAAACGGCGGTATGATTCCGACGTTCCTGTTGTACAGAGGACTTCATCTGACCAACAGCTTCTGGGTATATGTGATCCCCGGTATGTTCAGCGCATTCAATATGCTGGTCATCCGTACCTATATGACAGGAATCCCGGACAGCCTCGAGGAATCTGCACAGCTTGACGGGGCAGGGTACACGACAATTTTTATCAAAATTATCTCGCCGCTCTGTAAGCCGGTATATGCGACAGTCGCGCTTTTTGTGGCAGTAGGACAGTGGAATTCGTGGTTTGATGCGATGCTCTACAACAGAATGAGCTCACATCTGACTACATTACAGTACGAGCTGATGAAGCTGCTGTCCTCTGTCACCAATCATGGAACATCAGCGGAGGCGATGAAGAATGCGGCGGGAACGGTAACACCGACCTCGGTGCGCGCCGCGGCTACGATTCTCACGATGCTTCCGATTATCTGTCTGTATCCTTTCCTGCAGAGATACTTTGTCACAGGACTCACCATCGGCGGTGTGAAGGAATAAACTTGATTATTGATTATAATGAGGAACTGTTGCGGACAGTTCCTCATTTGCGAACAGTTCCGGAATTGGTTATAATGGTGACATCGATATGGTGGGAAGTGAGGGCAGCGGTGTGAAGAAAAGAATGATGGCAGGAATCGCTCTGGCTCTGGCTGCGGCTGCTCTGTCTGCATGGATGGCAGCAAACAGGGCAGGTGATGGAAAAAAAGACAGAATCAAAGAATTTACAGCTTTCTTCGACGTTTCCGGAAATGAAATCAATGAAGACAATGAGATCATGGAGCTAATCGCGCAGAAAACCGGCGCGCGCTGTCAGGAGCAGTGGCTTGTGGGAAAGACTTCGGAGGAGGCGGTTGCAGGCTATATTGCCAGCGGCGAGTATACGGACTTTATCTCTGGCAGTGTGACTTTGTATGAGGCAGGGGCGCTGATTCCCATTGATCAGTACTGGGACGATTATCCGAATATCAGGCACTATATGTCCGCAGAAAAGTGGGACAGATTCCGACAGTCAGACGGTCACATATACTGGATACCGCAGTTTGGCGTTGTGCATGGCAAATCGGCGGAAGTGCTGCATGAGGGTGAGGCATTCTGGATACAGACGCGCGTGCTCAAGTGGGCGGGATATCCCGAAATCCGGACATTGGAGGAGTACTTTGATTTGATTGAGGCGTACGCCGCCGCAAACCCTGTGATGGAGGATCCGTTTCATCCGGGGAATATGATGGAAAATATTCCGTTTACCATACTCTGCGATGACTGGCGGTTTTTTTGTCTGGAAAATCCGCCGCAGTTTCTCGACGGCTATCCCAACGACGGCAGCTGCATGGTGGACGGGAAGACACGGACGGTGCTGGATTACAACACGTCTGAGACAGCCAGGCGGTATTTTGGTAAATTGAATGAAGAGTACAACAAGGGAATCGTAGACCGGGAATTTTTCACGCAGAATTATCAGGAATATCTCCAGAAGATTGCGAGCGGAAGGGTGCTTGGCATGGTTGACCAGTGGTGGCAGTTTTCCTACTATGCAGGCAGCTCCCTTGAAAAAATGGCGGAACAGGGCTGTGGATACGTGCCGCTTCCAGTCACGATGGACAGAGAGACCAGGAATCAATGGCATGTGAGACGCGGGGCGGAACTGAGCGCGGCGGACGGTATCTCGATCACGGTGAGCTGCGATGATATTGAGGGGGCGATGAAATTTATCAATGATCTTCTCGATGAGGAGATTCTGAAGCTGCGGTACTGGGGTGTTGCAGGCACAGATTACGAGATGTATGTAAACGGGGTTTATTACAGGACACAGGAACAGAGAAACCGGGTTCAGGATCCGGAATACAGGGCTGCGCATCTGTGTGCGTACTCCTATTTTCCAAGGATAGAGGGAATGCTGAGTGACGGGATCAATGCATTCTCGCCGGAGTATCAGGCGGACGAGTTTTTTGCAGCGCTCGCACCGGATGTGAAGGAGTGTCTGACAGCATATGGATGCAGGGATTATGTCGGTATGCTGGGGACAAACGACAATCCGGGACCGTGGTATCCGATGTATTCTTATTCTGAGATGCTGACAGCGGAATCAGAGGCGGGCAGAGTGTGGGCCCGGATGAACCGTGTCAAGAGAGAATATCTGCCGCGGGTTGTCATGACAGACGATTTTGATACCGTGTGGCAGCAGTATATGGAGCACTATGCGGCATGTGAGCCTGAGATTTTCTTTGCGGAAATGCAGCAGGAACTTGAGCGGAGGATGGCAATTTCTGAGTAGCGTTCGGTGAAAAGCAGGGATACAATGAACAGGTATCTGGTAAAATATTGTTATGATTGAGGAAAGGGATCACTTATGAAGAAACATTACCGCAATGTATTTGCAGAGATCGGAATTGAGGCGGAACAGGTGGAAGTGCGCCTTGGGCAGATCCGGGATTTTTACTTTTATGGAAAGGAGGATGAGCACGTCTATTATCCAGTGGGGGACGATATGGCGTACATCATGGATACAGGCAACAATGATGTACGCACAGAAGGCATGTCGTACGGCATGATGATCTGTGTGCAGCTTGGCATGCGTGAGGAGTTTGACCGGCTCTGGAAGTGGGCAAAGACTTATATGTGGATGGCGGACGGATTTCACGAGGGATATTTTGCATGGTCCTGTGCGGCAGACGGCACGAAAAACGCAGACAGCCCGGCGCCGGACGGCGAGGAATTTTTTGCGATGGCACTGTTCTTTGCATCGCACAGGTGGGGGAATGGGGAAGGAATCTTCAACTATTCCCATGAGGCGAGGGAAATTTTGAGGGCATGTCTCCACAAGGGTGAGAACGGCAGGCCGGGAGAGCCGATGTGGAACCGGGACAATTATCAGATTTTATTTGTGCCGGGAAGTGATTTCACCGATCCGTCTTATCATCTGCCGCACTTTTATGAGTTGTTCGCGCTGTGGGCGTATGAGGAGGACAGGCCGTTCTGGGAGAGGGCTGCACTTGAGAGCCGCAGGTATCTGGTGAAGGCATGTCATGGGAAGACTGGATTTTCGGCGGAGTACGCCGAGTTTGACGGGAGTCCGATGCGCAGGAGGCTGCCGTGGACGGATGACAGGCACGACTGGTTTTTCAGTGATTCGTATCGCACTGCCGCCAATATCGGACTCGACTATGAGTGGTTTGGTAAGGATGAGGGCCAGTGCAGCGCGGCGCGGGCGATACAGGAGTTTCTGCTGGAGGACGCCAGGACGGATACATACCATATCTATGAGGTTGACGGAAGCGTGGCCGGGGAGCAGGCGCTTCATCCGGCGGCGATTCCGGCAACTGTGGCGATGTCCACGCTGGCAGCATCCACAGGCTGCAGCTGCGAGTGGGTGGAGCGATTCTGGAAGATGCCCATGCGCACGGGGAAGAGAAGATATTATGACAACTGTCTGTACTTCTTTGCTTTTCTGGCGCTCAGCGGGAATTATCGTATCTGGTGATGCCGGCTGACGCGGATTTTTTTCGGAATGTTCGCGGAGTGACGCCGATGTTCTTGTGAAACTGCCGGCAGAAGTGCTCTACATTTTTGTAACCGCACTGTTCTGCGATTTCCGCGACACTCTGTTCTGTGTATGCGAGTAGGTCTCTGGCCTTGCGGAGCCGGAAGTCGATCACGTCGTCCATACAGGATACGCCGAATTGTTGTTTGTAGAGCAGCTGCAGATGCCCAGGGCTGATATGCAGCTGCTCTGCCATCTGGCGGATGGTCCATGGAAGCTGCGGGTTGTTGGAAATCTGTCTGCGCAGCATCAGGAGAGCGTGGTCATGCGGGGAGACAGTGTGGCGGAGTACGTCGTCGCGCAGTTTCAGAAACAGGATGCGCAGCAGCTGGGCAGTGATCTGGGTGTCGTTTCTGCAGGGCTGATTTGCAGAGTCGTCCGCCTTTGCGTGGTGGAAGGAGCGGGAGGTGCCTGTCCACAAGGAGGTCTCCCAGGTGAGCAGCTGTATCAGGTTGTGACAGTAGTCTGGGTCTGATATTGGAAACGGGCGGTTGGTCTGCGGAAAGCTTTCCACGAAGGTTTCGTCCGATGAGAAGCGCACCCAGTCATCGCTGTAGCAGTCTGTGCTGGCACCGTACCAGACGGGTGTGCGGGGCGGATAGAGCATGGCGCAGTGCGCAGGATATTCTTCTGTCACGCCGTCGATACAGAAACGGGCAGGTGTGTGGGTGATCAGAAGGAGGTAGCAGTCGTAGCCCTCTGTGACCTCAAACACAAAGTCGCCGGGGTGCTGGGCGTTATAGCCGGTAAAGTAGATATAGTTCATGATGGCTCCTCCATTTACGACAGTCGGTTGTCTGCTCAAAGCAGTGTTTCAGAGTATTATAACAATTTTGCATGCCGTTCGCAATAACATATCTATCGTATTGCCGCATCGCGCAGGACTGGCACAGTCGTTTCCGGCTGTGTTTTTTTGTGCACACTGGCATCCTGCAGCACATCGGAGGATATATCAAAAAGTTGTGAGTATAAGTCATTGTATCTGGCGCGGTCTCAAAATATAATCATTGTATCTAATTTAGTACATTTCCCGCGGCTGGCTGCGGGGCATGCAGATGTGATATGGAGGAGATTATGGCAGAGGAAAAAAGAATTGTGGTGGACAGGGATGCGGAAGTATTTTTTCACAATAACGTCGGTTTCTGCGTCGGGACAGGGCGCATGGGACTTGCGCTGACGCAGGAATACCAGGAGCAGCTGAAACTGGTGCAGGAGGAGATTGGATTTGCCCATATCAGAGGGCACGGGCTGTTCTGTGACGATATGGCGATTTATCAGGAGTATGAGGAAAACGGGGTGAGGAGGGCGGAGTACAATTTCACCTACCTGGACAGGGTGATGGATTTTTACAGGAGTGTCGGGCTTCGGCCGTTTCTGGAGCTGGGATTTATGCCGGAAAAGCTTGCGCGCGGCACGCAGACAATCTTTTACTGGAAGGGGAACACGACGCCGCCCAGGGATTATGAGGCATGGTGTCAGCTCGTGCAAAGCACGCTGCGCCATCTGATGGAGCGTTACGGGGAGGACGAGGTCGTGACATGGCCGGTTGAGGTGTGGAATGAGCCGAATTTGTGCGGATTTTGGGAGAACGCGGACATGCAGGAGTATTTCAAACTCTTCTGTGAGACCTTTCGGGCAGTCAGGGAAGTCGACGGCAGATTTCGCGTGGGCGGCCCGGCAGTGTGCGGCGGAACCGACGAGGTGTGGATTCGGGCTTTCATGGAGTACTGCAGGGAACATCAGATTGCGCTAGATTTTGTGACCAGACATCACTATACGGTCGAACAGCCGCGGAAAGAGGGACACTATGATTATGTGACCCTGATAAAGCCGGAGGATGGATTTGCCAACCTGAAAACCTCGCGGGATATTGTTGATTCCTTTGCGGAGTACAGGGGGCTGCCAATTTACATTACCGAGTTCAACACCTCCTACTCCTCTAAGAGTGTGATTCATGACACAAACCAGAATGCGGCGTATATCGCGCATCAGCTGTCACGGCTGGGCGATGTGAACGAAGCGTATTCCTACTGGACTTTTGGCGATGTGTTCGAGGAGGAGGGTGTGCCGTTCACTCCGTTTTATGGAGGCTTTGGGCTGGTGGCGAACGGGTGCATTCCGAAACCGTCCTTCTGGACGTTTGCCTTTTACAAAAGACTGCAGAGCGGCAAGGGACAGTGTGTTTACAAAGATGAAAATGTGGTAGTGGTGAGAAAGCAGGATGGCGGTTATCAGGGGATTGGCTGGAATCCGGTGGAGAAGGATGCAGAGACAGAGAGAAGGATTGAGATTTCCCTGCCGGCGGACAAGGACGGATATAGTCTTCTGACGGAGACGGTGGACGAGGAGACGTGCAATCCGCTGAAGGTCTGGCATGACCTGGGAGAGCAGGCATATCCGACAGCGGAACAGAAGAAGCTTTTGCGCCAGGCGGCACAGCCGTTTGTACAGTCAAGCCGTCTGCAAAGAGAGAATGCCTGCCTCAGCGTTACATTGTCCCTGAAAAGAAACGCAGTTGTCTATTTTGAAGTGAAAGAGTGCGGGGGACAGTCTGACCGGGGGTATGACTATGAGAGGGCTGTCTTTGGATAGAACAGAGGAGGAAACAGATGGAACCAGAAGAAATCACAGTAACCAGAAGTTATAAAGGCGTGGGGGACACCAACCCGGTCATGACGCAGCGCTTCGGTGCAGACCCGTATGCGATGGTGTATGGGGACAGGGTGTATCTTTATATGACTGCGGATGCGTTTGAGTATGACAGCGAGGGCAATGTGACGGAGAATACGTATGGAAAGATTCATCAGATCAATGTCATCTCGACGGACGATATGGTCAATTTTACCGACCACGGCTCTATCAATGCAGCTTCCGGAGACGGGGCTGCAAAGTGGGCAGTGAATTCGTGGGCACCTGCCGCGGCGTGGAAAGAGATTGACGGGAAGGACCAGTTCTTTTTGTATTTTGCGGACGGAGGCGGCGGAATTGGCGTGCTGCAGGCGGACAGTCCCACAGGACCGTTCCGCGACCCGCTGGGCAAGGGGCTGATCACCAGAGAGACGCCAAACTGTGCCGATGTGCTCTGGCTGTTTGACCCGGCGGTGCTGATGGACGACGACGGGAGAGCCTGGCTGTACTTTGGCGGCGGCGTGCCTGATGGGAAGGCCGCTGCGCCGGGCACGGCGAGAGTGGTGGAGCTCGGCGCGGACATGGTGAGCATCGCGGGGGAGCCGCAGGCGATGGATGTACCGTATCTTTTTGAGGATTCCGGCATTCATAAGGCGGGCGGAAAATATTACTATACATACTGTACGAATTGGCAGGTTGACGCGGCGGGGACAGAGCAGTACGGATTTCACAACGGGGAGATCGCCTGTATGGTCAGCGATGCGCCGACGGGACCATTCGTGTATCAGGAGACGATTCTCAGAAACCCGGTGCGTGTATTTGGCCTGGAAAGCAATAACCACCACTGTGTTTTCTGTTTTCAGAATCAGTGGTATATCGCTTACCACACGCGGATTCTCGAGAAGGCGATGGGCGTGGAGAAGGGATACCGCTGTACACACATCGATGCGTTTGCGATGCAGGAGGACGGCAGTATTGGCGAGATCGGGCAGACTCTGCGCGGCAGAAAACAGATTCGGTATGTGGACGCTTGTCAGGAGAATCCAGCGGTCAGCTTTGCCGTTATGGCAGGCGTGGACACTGCTGTGGCGGACAAGAGTGGGCAGTGGGATGCTGGCGGGGCGGACATGGTGCTGACGGACATTGACAGCGGCGGTTTTATCAAAGTTGCGGGTGTGGATTTTGCGGAGGAACCGCCAAAGCTGTTTGCGGCAGCGCTGCGGTGCGGGAATGAGGACATGGCAGGCGGTGTGATACAGGTGCGCGTTGACAGCCTGGACGGGGAACTTCTGGCAAGCCTTGCGGTGGAAAATCTGTCACAAAAACAGATGTTTGAACAACGCGAAGCGCAGCTTCTGACGGCGGTTTGCGGGGTTCACGATTTGTATCTGGTATTTGACGGCGGGGGATATGAGATGAGGAGCTGGCAGTTTCTGAAATGACATTGTACTTAATGATATTTTATATCAGGAGCGCAAAATATGGGTACTTTCACGCAAATGGTAGGGAGTATTTGCGGGGGATGCATTGTATGCTTAAGACAACAGCCTGTAATTTGTGACGGAGGGAACAGACAGGCATGGGCATTTAACACCGGAAACAGTGAGGAGGCACATGATGGAATTGGTTCGGAATAAGGAAAAGACAGCGGAGTACCGCAGGCGTGCGCAGGAGCTGGTCGCACAGATGACACTGGAGGAGAAGGTGATGCAGACAGTGCATCAGTCCCCGGCGATCGGGCGGCTTGGCATCAAGGCGTACAACTGGTGGAACGAGGCGCTGCACGGTGTGGCGCGCGCGGGCACAGCGACGGTATTTCCGCAGGCGGTCGGCATGGCGGCCGCATTTGACGAGGATCTGATGGAGCAGGTGGGCGATGCGGTCTCCACAGAGGCGCGGGCAAAATTTGCAATGCAGCAGGAGGGCGGCGACGAAGACATTTACAAGGGACTTACGTTCTGGGCACCCAATGTCAATATCTTCCGCGATCCGAGATGGGGGCGGGGACACGAGACCTTTGGCGAGGACCCGTATCTCACAGCCAGGCTCGGCGTGCGCTACATCATGGGACTGCAGGGGCATGATGAGAGATACTTAAAGACGGCAGCGTGCGCGAAGCATTTTGCGGTGCACAGCGGCCCGGAGGACGTGCGGCACAGTTTTGACGCGCAGGTGAATGAACAGGACCTGCGGGAGACATATCTGCCGGCATTTCAGGCGTGTGTGCAGGAGGCCGGGGTGGAGACTGTGATGGGTGCGTACAACCGCACAAACGGGGAGCCCTGCTGCGGGAGCGCCCGCCTTTTACAGGAGATTTTGCGCCAGGAGTGGGGATTTGACGGACATGTGACCTCGGACTGCTGGGCGATTAAAGATTTTCATGAGCACCATTTTGTGACTGCGACGCCTGTGGAGTCTGCCGCGCTCGCCATGAACAATGGGTGTGATCTGAACTGCGGTTCGCTGTTTCTGTATCTGAAGCAGGCGGTGGAAGAAGGACTGGTGGACGAAAAGCGGCTGGACGAGGCGGTGGTCAATCTGTTTACCTCGCGCATGAAGCTGGGCGTGTTTGACGAGAAGGGGGAGAATCCCTATGACAATATCCCCTACACGGTCGTGGATTCGCACGAGATGCGCAGTCTGAATCAGCAGGTGGCACAGCGCTGTGTCGTACTGCTCAAAAACGAGAACAATATCCTGCCGTTAAAAAAGGATAAGATCCGTACCATCGGCGTGATTGGTCCGAATGCGGACAACCGCAGGGCGCTGGTCGGCAACTATGAGGGGACGGCGTCGCGCTATGTGACGGTGCTGGAAGGAATTCAAGACTATGTGGGAGATGAAATGCGCGTTCTCTATTCCGAGGGCTGTCATCTGTACAAGGACAGGACGAGCGGGCTTGCGCAGGAGAATGACCGCGCCTCCGAGGTGCGCGGCATCTGCAGGGCGAGCGATGTCATCGTTGCAGTGATGGGGCTGGATGCCTCGCTGGAGGGCGAGGAGGGCGATACCGGCAACGAGTACGGAAGCGGCGACAAGCCTGACTTAAATCTGCCGGGTCTGCAGCATGATATCTTAAAGATTGCGAAGGAGAGCGGAAAGCCGGTAATCCTGGTGCTTCTGACAGGGAGCGCGATGGCGGTGACGTGGGAGGATGAACACCTTGATGCCATTCTGCAGGGCTGGTATCCGGGCGCACAGGGCGGCGCAGCAATCGCAAAGATTTTATTTGGGGAGGCAAACCCGGAGGGCAGGCTTCCGGTGACCTTTTACCGCACAACGGAGGAGCTGCCGCCGTTTGAGGACTATTCCATGAAGGGCAGAACTTACCGCTATATGAAACAGAAGGCGCTGTATCCGTTTGGTTTCGGACTGTCGTACACGGATTATACATACGGGAATGCGGCTCTGGTGTCGGACGATATCTGTGGGGAGAGGGGCGTTGTCCTGCAGGCGGAAGTCACGAATGCCGGGGAGATGGACGGGACGGAGACGGTTCAGGTCTATGTCGGGCTTGAGCGTGAGGACGCGCCGAATCCGCAGTTAAAGAAGATTGTGAAGGTTCCGCTGAGGGCGGGCGAGACGAAAAAGGTTGAGGCAGTGCTGCCGAGGGAGGCATTTATGCTCTATGACAAAAACGGAGAGCGTGTGCTCTGCCCGGGAACATATCATATTTACATGGGCGGTTCGCAGCCGGATGAAAGGAGCAGGGAGCTGACGAAGAAGGAAGTGTGCCATTTTCAGATTTCATTGGATTCGTGCGGTGTCTGATTGATATTCTGGCGGACTGCAGCGATGTAAAAAGAGAATTTATGCTGATGCGACAGTCAGTACAGCACCTGATGTATGGCAAACGAAAACGCTGCATCAGGTGCTGTTTCATTGTGGAGGATATATTGTCTGTGCGCAATCATTGTGCCAGTTCTAAGGAGGAGCGAGAGGAATGTTTCACGGAAAAAGTTTTGCCCGAAGGCGGCTGGGGGCTGTGCTTGCGGCAGCTGTAATGATGGTATCGGGGATCATGTCAGGGGGAGAGCAGTTTATGGTTGAGGCGGCGCAGGAGATTGAATACGCGGATGTCAGCGGATATGAACATCTGGATGAGCTGTATCAGGATTACTTCCGGTTCGGTGCGGCGTGCGAGGCGGTCAGCCACTGGAATGACAGGAATAAGGAAATCGGAAATCCGTTCAAAGAGGAGCTGATCGGAACTGTTTTTAACAGTATTACCTGTGGAAATGAGATGAAGCCGGCTTATAATTTTGACCCGGAATCCGAGTCGCTCGTCTCGTTCAATCCGGCGGCGAAGGAAATGCTCGACTGGGCAGTGCAGCATGACATGAGCGTGCGCGGGCACACACTGCTCTGGCACAGCCAGGTAAACCCGGCAGTTTTTGCAAAGGATTTTCAGGCGTACTCGGACGGCAAACTGACCAGCTCTGATACCGCGGAGTTGGACGAGGCCTGTCTGGTTGACAGGGAGACGCTGCTTGAGCGGCTAAAGACATACATCTGCGGTGTGATGGAGTACACGTACCGGAACGGGTATGCCAGAAATATCTACGCGTGGGACGTGGTGAACGAGGCGGCGGATGAGAGCAATGAGGATGGTCTGCGCAGGAGTTACTGGTATAAGATTATCGGACCAGATTATCTCTACTATGCCTTTTTGTATGCGCGGGAGGCGGAGACAGTCTATGCCAGACAGTACGCGGCGGTCTACGGGCTGGACGCGGAGACGGATGATTTATCGGAGATTATGCCGAAGCTTTTTTACAATGACTACAATGAATGGTTTGCGGACAGGAGCGACAAGATTGTGAAATTTCTGACACAGGATCCGTGGAACGAGAACCATGCGAAGGTAAACAGCGATGTCATTGTCCCCGGCGGGGACGGCACGATTTACGGGGACGGACTTCTCGACGGAATCGGCATGCAGGGGCATCTGACTGACGCGCAGGACATTGACGAGTATATGCGCGCGTTGGAAAAATACAGTGCTGCGGTGGATGAGGTTCACATTACAGAGCTTGATGTGGGATGCAGCAGAACCGACGAGACGGCGTGGTATTACCAGGCGGAATTTTACTATGAATTTTTTGCGGGACTGATCGAGGCGGTGGAAAGTGGTGCGAAGCTCACGTCCGTGACGGTCTGGGGGCTGACGGACGACGCATCGTGGCGCGCGGATACAAACCCGCTATTATTCTATGGAAATCTGGACAGGAAACCAGCATTCGACGCGGTGGTGATGGCGGCAAAGGGCGAGGCGTTTGACATGACGGCCGCGGAGACGCTGCCGGAGGAGACTCAGACTGCACAGCCGCAGCAGAGTGCGCAGGAAAACGTGGCAGCCGACCTGGAGCGCGCCGCGGACAGTCCGGAGACTGGGAAAGAAAGTGACAGAGCAATCGCTGTCATTGTGGCGGCCGTAGTCGTCTGCGCGGTATCAGGGATAGTGTTCTTCAGAAAAAGAAAGTGAGCACACAAAATATATAGTGAAAGGAAATGACACGATGGAATTATTATGTTACACACGACAGCCAAAAGAGGATATCATTTACGCAAACCGCCTGGCGTACAGCATGCATCTGGCATGGAAGTCAGAGACGGGACAGTATGTGCCTTTTCACCACAATGAAGGGATTTTGTACGCGAAGGCGACGCAGGACGGGCAGAGCGGCGTGCTCTGTGCCAAGAGCCTGAAAAATCCATGGATATTTCATACAGGGGACGGTGCGTATGGCATCGCAGCCGTGCGGACAGAAGCAGACGGGGAGAAGGATTCGGACAGCGAAGGAAGCATATTGATTTTTAGGAGCGTCGATTTGGTGCATTATGAGGAAGCCGGACTCTGGAAGATCCAGGAGAGCGGATATATCAGTGAAGTCCGGTGTTCATGGGATGAGGCAGGGAAAATGTACCGTATCTGCTGGCTTGGAGAGGATGGTATCTGGAAAGAAGGGAAAGGAAACCTGTTTGACGCGGGCGGAATCCTGCCGGATTCTGTGACAGTGACGGAAAGTCCGCAGATTTTAAAAGCAGCGTTTGGGGCAGCGGACCAATGGCAGATTGAACAGATCGAAGGAGTCAGCCCAGGCAATACAATAGAAATACCAGATGCGAAAGGCGCATATCTTGTCAAAAAGCTGACGACGCCTGTCTGCGAAAAGGTAGTCCTCCCGCATCAGGGTGTATTTTCTGACAGGGAGGAAATGTTACAGGCGGAGGCTGTCGCGTCATACAGCGACGGCACAGTGGTGAAGCGGAGAGTCGACTGGGATACTGACGCTCCAAAGACGGATGAAGACAGCAGGTGCGTGCTGTTACGGGGACGGGTGCATCAGGAGCATTTTGCGGCCCCCTTTGCAGAAAACCGCGCGGACCCGTGCTGCATGTACTGGAATGGAAAATATTATTATATCGCTACAAACGATGCGGACGGTAATAACACACTGTATATCCGCTGTTCGGATGTGCTGGAGGGAATCATGGAGGCCGGGGAAGTGCTGATTCTGGATTCTGTGACCTATCCGGGGATCGGAGGTCTGTTGTGGGCACCTGAATTTCATGAAATCGGCGGGAGCCTTTACCTGTTTCATGCAGCGACTTCCGGGGAATTTTTCTGGGAGGAGTCCCGTGTGATGAAATTGAGGGACGGGGGAGACCCGATGTGCCGTGCGGACTGGTCTGCGCCGCACCTGGTGGTAAGAAAGGATGGGACGCCGCTCTGTGAGGCAGGGAAAGTGATTTCGCTGGATATGACTACGTTTGCATATCAGGGTGAGACGTATGCAATGTGGTCACAGAGACAGTTTTTGCCGGTCGACCAGGGAGCGTGGCTGTATCTGGCGCGGATTGATGAGAGCGAGCCGTGGAAGCTGACAAGTGACCCTGTATGTATTGCAAAGCCGGAGTACGGTTGGGAAAACAACCACACGTTTGTGGTGGAGGGACCTTATGCGCTGGAGCACAATGGGCAGCTGATAGTGACCTACTCTGGTGCGGCTGTTGATGCCACATACACAGTCGGCATGTTAAAGCCTGTGATGGGAAGCGATATCCTGAATCCCGGGAATTGGAAGAAGAGCAACTATCCGCTGCTGACTTCCCGGAGTGCGGAAGGACAGTACGGGACAGGGCATAACGCCTATCTGACAGATGAGAACGGAATCGTGTGGAATTTTTATCATGCCAGACCTGGTGTGGAAGCGCCGCGCTCTTCCTTTGCGCGGCGGGTACATTTTGATGTGGACGGGGAACCGATGCTTGACGTGCTGGAGGAGCTGGATCTGCCGGAACAGATGCGGCAGGTGGAGGGAAGACTCCGATGCCATTCAGACGCAGCCTGTAAATCTGGTGCGGAGAACAGAAAGTGAGGTATAATCATATGAACACATTTACAATATTTGAGAGCGGGAAACAAACCCCTGTTTTTATTGAAAACGAGGCATTTGAGGGAGTAAAGCGGATTGGTGCGCGCGTGGCGTGTGATATCGGGCTTGTGACAGGCGCTGTGCCGGAGATTCTGGCGGTTCCGGAACAATGCAAAAGTGACAGTGTTGTCATATTTGCCACGCTGGGGAAAAGTCCGCTTCTGGAGACGCTCGAGGCGTCGGGAAGATGGAGCGGCGCACAGATTCAGGGAAAGCGGGAAGTCTATCAGATGCAGATTGTGAGCACGCCTTTTGGCGGCATGTCGCCTGTGAGGGAGGCGCTGGTTATTGCAGGGAGCGACAAGCGCGGGACTATCTATGGCATGTTCCGCCTGTCGGAACTGTGCGGCGTGTCGCCGCTGATCTACTGGGGGGATGCTGTTCCGCAGAAGAGGGACGCTGTGATTCTGTCAATCGGGGACGGGATTGTCTCTAAGGAGCCGTCCGTGAAATACCGCGGTTTTTTTATCAACGACGAGTGGCCCGCCTTTGGGAACTGGTGCATGGAGACGTTCGGCGGCGTCAATGCCAGAGCGTATGAGGAGATCTTTATTCTGCTTCTGCGTCTCAAGGGCAACTATCTCTGGCCTGCCATGTGGGATTCTGTCTTCTCGGAAGAAGGGCCGGGACTTGCGAGCGCGGAGCTTGCAGATACTTACGGCGTTGTCATGGGGACATCGCACCATGAGCCGCTGTGCCGCGCGGGAGCGGAGTGGCAGCGGATTTATCAGCGCTACGGCACGGACAACACCTGGAGCTTCGTGTCGAACAGGGAGGCGATCACGGAATTCTGGAAGGACGGCATTCTGCGCAACAAGCCGTTTGAGAATGTGATTACGATCGGCATGCGCGGCGAGAACGATTCCATGCTGCTCTCTGAGGACGCGGGTCTCGCGGACAATGTGCAGGTCATCAAGGATGCCATCGTGACACAGCACGCGCTCCTGCGTGAGTATATGGACAAAGATCTGAAAGAGACTCCGCGCATGCTTGCCATCTACAAGGAAGTGGAGGACTATTATTACGGTGATGCGACCTGCGGAGGATTGAAAAACTGGGAGGAGCTTGACGATGTGATCCTGCTGCTCTGTGAGGACAATTTCGGCAGCACCAGGGGACTGCCCAATGAGGCAGACAGAAAACATCCCGGCGGCTATGGGATGTACTATCATTTTGATTACCATGGCGCACCGATCAGTTACGAGTGGCAGAACACCGCGCGTCTGACCAGGACGTGGGAGCAGATGACGCAGGCATATGAGTACGGCGTGCGGGAACTCTGGATTGTCAATGTGGGAGATTTGAAAGGCGCTGAGTATCCGCTGTGTTATTTCATGGATCTGGCGTATGATTACGAGACTTACAGCCAGAAAAATAAGACGGAGGAGTACGCGGCAGCATGGATTGACCAGCAGTTCGGCAGCCGCCTTGACCGGAAGGAAAAACAGGATTTGCTGGAGCTTTTGAATGGCTTTACCAAGTGGAATTCAGCGAGACGTCCGGAGGCGATGACGCCGGATATCTATCACCCCTGTCATTTCCGCGAGGGGGAGCGTGTCTGGAATGAGGTGCATGAACTGATGGAGACGGCGGAGCGGCTGAAAGACCACATGCCCGCAGAGTGCATGAATGCGTACTGCAGTATGATCTACTATCCGGCGATGGCGTCCTTCAATCTGATACTGATGCACATTGAGGCGGGATGGAACGCGTTCTATGCAAGGCAGGGGAATATGGGGGCAAACGCATACGCCGCGAGTGTGAAGCGGCGGGCTGCGGATGACCGGAAATTCGTGCAGGCGTATCATGCGCTGGCAGACGGGAAGTGGAACCACATGATGGACTCCGCGCACACAGGCTTCCGCAGCTGGGACGCCCACAACTGGACATATCCGGCGGTGCAGGAGGTGATACCGCTTCCGATGGCTAAAATAATCGTCAGCTTCCGCGGCGGCGAAGCGTATCATCTGGGCGCGCACTGGCAGGACAGCGGCTACCCCTGCAATGACGATTTCACCAGGCCGGACACGAAGGACGTGGTCATCGAACTTGGCAGCCGCGGGGATGTAGATTTCTCGTACCGCATGCAGTGCGCTCAGCCGTGGGTGTGCTTTGACAAGACTGAGGGAAAGGTCGGGAGTCTGACCATGGGCAGGGAGAGCATCGTAGTCACCTGCGACAGGTCGAAGTTAAAGGGAAGGGAGCGCGCTCTGGTCGAAATTCCTGTCACCTTCGCAAACGGGGAGAAGACGACAGGGCGGCTGGAGCTTGTGGCGGAGTCTGCGGATATCATTGATTCGGAGGGGATCTGCACAGCAGGCACTTATATCGAAAAGCAGGGCTATATCGCCATGAACGCGGACGGATTTACGCAGCAGAAGAGCGTAAACGGCGAGGGATTTGCCGTCATCAGACACCTTGGCAGGATGGGCTCTGCCGTCAAGGCTTTTCCCGTCACAAAGTCGTGGATTGACGAGGCGGACGCGCCCTATCTGCGCTATTCATTTGCGGCGGAAAACGAGGCGGATTACATCATACGGTTTTATCTGTTGCCCAGAAATCCGGTGGAAAAGGGAGCACGCATGCGCCTTTCCTTCTCCGTAAACGGGGAGCGCAGAAAAAAGCTCGACACCGTATCGGAGGCCTTCCGCGCGGACTGGGCATGTGAGGAGTGGAGCCGCGGTGTGCTCGACAATATCCGCATCGTCGAATCGGTCGTTCCGGTGAAAAAAGGAGAGAACCAGCTGTATTTCTACGCCTCAGACCCAGGGATTGTACTGGAGCGCATCGTCTTATATCCTGAGAATGCGAAGCTTCCAGAGTCGTACCTGGGACCTGTCGAGAGCTGGCGGATTTGACGAAAGGAACTGGAAGATGATAACATAGAAAAGGAGACAATCATTATGGCAGGACCAAAAGCACCCAGAGATCCCGAAAAGAAACGACAGGGATTTTATATTATGAGAAACAAGCAGATATCAGGCTCCGCGCAGCCCGACGGAACGGGAGTGCAGTTTATCTATTTAAATGACGGACGCATGATATCAAGCGCGCGGATTGTGGGAAATATCAACGACGATGCGATGCTTGAGCTGCTTTCGACGGCGGAGGGATTCCGGCGTCTGGTGCACAGCATCGGTGTCAGCGTGGTGATGGACGGCGCGGACAGGACAGCGGCATTTATATTTCAGATGTACGGGAAATCCGATCTGTACGGCTCGGGCACGACACTGTGCATGGAGGTTCCGGCGGACGGCATGGAGTATGTGATGGACCTGTCGGCCTGTGACTGGTCGGGCGATGACGACATTCCGGGGCAGATCCGCTTTGTGTTCGACGAGCCGCAGAAAGACGGGGATGCGGCGCAGGCCGTTGCGACAGTAAAGTTTTATCTGAACGACGGTTTTACCGCACCGGAGGCGGAGGAGGAGGAGCGTGTCGGCTTTGATACGCCCGATTATCAGAAAATGCTTCAAAAATCGCTGATGCAGGCTGGAAACAATGCGCGCTTAAAGACTGCGATAGACAGGGCAAGGCGGGGAGAGGAGACCACGATTGCCTTTATCGGAGGTTCGATCACGCAGGGAGCAGGCGCAGTGCCAATCAACACAAAGTGTTATGCCTATCGGACTTTTGAGGGATTGTGCAGGCTTGCCGGAAAGGGTGTGGATGAGAACATTCACTTTATCAAGGCGGGTGTGGGCGGTACGCCCTCCGAGCTTGGCATGATACGCTATGAGCGCGATGTGCTCAGAGGGGGAACCGTGGCACCTGATATTGTGGTTGTGGAATTTTCTGTCAATGATGAGGGGGACGAGACAAAGGGCGTGTGCTATGACTCTCTGGTCAGGAAGATTCTGGCGGCCGCAAACAAACCTGCTGTCATCCTTCTGTTTGCCGTGTTTGCCAACGACTGGAACCTGCAGGAGCGGCTGGGCGTCGTGGGAGAGCGCTACCAGCTGCCGATGGTCAGCACGAGGGACTGCGTAGTGGAGCAGTTTTATAAAAAAGCGGGACAGGGAATGGTTGTGACGAAGAACCAGTTTTTCTATGACTGTTTCCACCCGACGAATATCGGACATCAGATTATGGCGGATGGTCTGTTGTACCTGATGCGGGAGACTGACAGGAGCCCGATGGACGGGGACGCGCCGGATATCACGGCTGTGCCGGCGCCGATTGGCGATACCTTTGAGGATGTCTGGCTGTTTGACCGCAGCAGCAGTGAGACGGATGCTGTCAGGGTAGTGTCCGCGGGAGCGTTCTCGGAGACAGATGAGGAACTGCAGGGAGTTGAGATGGACAGGGATTTGACGCAGACGAAGGAGTTTCCGTATAACTGGAAGCATGTGAGCGGCGCAGATCCATTTGTCATGGAAATCTGCTGCACCAGCCTTGTGATGGTAAGTAAGGATTCGGGTGCGCCGGATGTCGGCTGTGCGCAGGTGTATGTGGACGGGGAGGCGGTACTGTCTGTCGATCCCAAGGTCAACGGCTGGACGCACTGCAATCCGCTGATCTGCTTCCAGAACCGTGAGCGCAGGACATGGCGCGTCGAAGTCAGGATGCAGCCGGGAGACGAGGACAAGGAATTCACGATTCTTGGGTTTGGCGTTGTGAGCTGATTGATTGGTTCTAATTTTAATGAGGAAATAGAGGAATGGACATAGATAGCTGACGGCGCAGAGGGTTGTCGGGGATGTGTGGACAGAGGAGATGCATTCAGATGAAAAGAGCGCAGAGCAGGAAAAAGGAAAAAAAGGAAGCAGACAAAAATCCGCTGCATGTGAATTACGGTCTGCTTCGCAACATCAGATACATGCTGAATAAGATGACGGAAGCGGACAGCCATATTCTGCCGGTGATTCTGCTGGGTGCTGTCTGTGCGCCGTTTACGCAGTATCTGTGGGGATTTTTGTCAAGGTTTATTGTTGACAGGATCACCGGGCATAACACAGGGGAGAATCTGGTGGCTGTAATCTGTGCATTCTGTGCAGTGCGGCTTGTGACGGTGATGCTGCAGACGTATTATAACAGCAGCTGGTGGCGGTATATCAGTATCAGAATGAAGATGATACAGGAGAAGAACCTCAAGATCATGCGGATCGACTTTGAGCATCTCGAGGACAGTGATGTGATGGATTGCTGCCAGAAAGCGGAGCGGGCTGTCGCAAACGACAATTTAGGTCCACAGGGGATGATGCGTGAGATGGCTAATCTGCTCAGCAACCTGAGTGTGGCAGTGGCGGGCTTGTTTATATTAGGAGTTGCCAATCCGCTGCTCATCACGCTTGCGGTGGATTTCTGGCTGTTCAACCGCATCTCCAAAGAAGATAAGGAACAGGTATGGGATAAGCTCTCCACATGGTGGCGCAAGAATCGTTATATGGAGAATATCACGACGGATTTTGTGGCAGCAAAGGATATCCGCATGTATGGGGTGACGGGGTGGCTGATGCAGAAATACCAGGAGCTGATGGCGGAGCGGTTTGAGAAGGAACAGCTGCACCAGCGCATCTGGCAGCGGCAGAGACTGATGACGTGTGGTACCATGCTTTTGAGTCAGGGACTGATCTACGCATGGCTGATCTACGCTGTCGTGACTGGAAGGATGACGCTTGGCGGTTTCACGCTCTACCTCTCGTCCTACAACACGTTTGCGGGTGCAGTGTGGATGGTCATGCGGGGCATCGCAGAACTGATCGCAAAGAGCAGGGAAGTGGATGATTTCCGCAGCTTTATGGACTTTGACGGCGGAGATGAGGATCTGGGCGGGATACAGGTACCTGCGTCGGAGGATTATGAATTTATATTCCGTGATGTCTCTTTTCGCTATCCCAAGGCGGAGCAGTGTGCCCTGGAGCATCTGAACCTGACTTTGAAGGCGGGGGAGCGGCTTGCTGTGGTGGGACTCAACGGTGCGGGGAAATCGACCTTTATCAAACTGCTGTTGCGCCTCTATGAGCCGACGGAGGGCGAGATCTTACTGAACGGCGTCAATGTGAAGGAGTACAACAAACACAGTTATTATAAGCTGTTTGCGCCGGCGTTTCAGACGGTGGAGCTGTTTGCGTTTCCGCTGGCTGAGAATGTGTCCATGCAGCCGCCGCAGGAGACGGACTGCGCAAGGGCCAAGGCGCGTCTGCAGGATGCGGGGCTTTCGGAGAAGCTTGCCGGTCTGCCGGACGGTGTGCACACACAGATGTTAAAGGTCATCTATGATGACGGCGTAGACCTGTCGGGAGGTGAGCGGCAGAAGCTTGCGCTTGCGAGGGCATTGTACAAGGATGCGCCGATCGTGGTGCTCGACGAGCCGACAGCGGCGCTCGACGCGCTGGCGGAAAGCCGTCTCTACGAGAATTTTGACAGGCTGATCGGCGGGAAATCGGCGGTCTATATCAGCCACCGCCTCAGCTCGACACGCTTCTGCGACAGGGTGGCAATGTTTGCGGATGGAAAGCTTGCGGAGCTTGGAACGCATGAAACGCTGATGGAACAGGACGGAAAGTACGCGGAAATGTTCCGTATCCAGGCACAGTATTATGTGGAGGAGGTGCAGAAAGATGCGTGAAGTCAGAAGAACGCTTGCTTTTATGCTGCGCACTGCATGGCGCGAGAAGCCTGCACTTTTTGGCAGCTATCTGCTCCTGTTCGTGGGGGATACTGTTGCCACCATGAAAAGTGTGCTGATTCCCAAGCTGCTGCTCGATGAGCTGCTGCTGGTGACGGAGGGAGCGCCGCTGTCGGAGCATCTGCGCCTGATCGTGTTGTACGCTGCGCTGACCGTCGCCATAGATGTGCTGGTGCGTGCGACAAACGGCGTAGCGGATCGGACGAAGGGAGAGATTGCCCAGTGGTTTCAGGAGTACTGTGACATGATGATCGGTGAACATGCGATGAAGATGGATTATGAGCACACGGAGGACCCTGACGCGCTTGACCAGCTCAATAAGGCGCGGGAGGGTATGTCGTGGTACAGTGGGGGCGTGGTGGGAATACTTGACTGTGTCTACCGGATCGCGCTGAATGTGACGGTGCTCTGCGGTGTGACGACGCTCATTTTCACCAGATGTCCGCTGCTGCTGCCGATACAGTTGATTGCTCTTCTGATGATATCGTGGCTGACAGCGCGCATCAATGGCATTGACACCAGAAATTTTGTCAGGCTGTCCAGGCTCAACCGCATTTTTAGCTATGTGCTGTTCCAGCTGGCATCGTTTCAGTACGGCAAGGATATCCGCCTGTATGACAGCAGCCGCATGATGGGGGACAAGGCAAAGGAGAAGTCGGATGAGATGGCGGACATCTGGCGGGAACAGGCGCTTGAGCAGATGCGGTACAGCTGGGGCATTGACATTGTCAATGTGCTGCGGGACGGCATCAGCTATTTCTATATCGGTATGCTCGCTGTCCGCAGGGTGATATCCGTGGGTGATTTTACCATGTGCATGCTGTCGGCGGCGCAGCTATATAACAGCCTGCAAAATATTATCATCAGCGTGATGGATATCAAAAAACGCTGCAGCTATGCATATCAGTTTATTCTGTTTCTGGACTATCCGGCAGCGATGCAGACTGGGGAGCGCAGTCTTGTGGACACAGGCGGCAAAGGACATGTGATCACGTTTTGCGACGTGAGTTTCCGCTATCCGCGCTCGGATAAGTATGTGCTGCGCCATCTGAACCTGACCATCAGGCAGGGGGAACATCTCTCGATCGTCGGTCTGAACGGTGCGGGGAAGACTACCTTTATCAAGCTGCTGTGCCGTCTGTATGAAGTGACGGAGGGTGAGATCTGCATTGATGGTGTCAATATTATGGAGTATGCCGAAGAGGAGTACAGAAAGCTCTTCGCAGTGGTGTTTCAGGATTTCCGCCTCTTTGCGTTCAGCCTGCGGGAGAATGTGGCACCGGGACTGGAGGCGGTCGACGAAGAGCGGATTGAGCAGGTGCTCACACAGACCGGGCTGTACGAGGATGCGCAGAAGCTTTCCGATGGTCTCGACACGATGATCTACAAGAGCTTTGATGAGAAAGGCGTGGAGTTGTCGGGAGGGCAGCAGCAGAAGACGGCGATCAGCAGGGCGCTGTACAGGGATGCGCCGATTGTCATTCTCGATGAGCCCACAGCAGCGCTCGACCCGGTCGCGGAGTATGAGATTTACAGGCAGTTTCATGCGCTGGTGGGCGGCAAGACAGCGATCTACATCTCGCACCGCCTCTCAAGCTGCCGTTTCTGTGACCACATTGCGGTCTTTGCCGATGAAACTGTCAAGGAATATGGCACGCACGACGAGCTTGTAGCGCGCGCGGACGGCATTTACGCGGAAATGTTCCGGGCGCAGGCGCAGTACTATGTGGACTCAAACGGTGCATAGTGGCTGCTGAGGATTATTGATAAGATAGGTGGAATGATAAGATGAGTTTACAAAATAAATTGTTGAGACAGGAAACGGAAGTCAATCCGGTTACAAAGCTGGACTATCCAGATCCCGACGTGATACGGGTTGGCGAAATCTATTATATGGTCTCGACGACCATGCACTTTATGCCGGGCGGGGAGATCCTGCGTTCCTATGACTTAGTGAACTGGGAACATGCGGCCTTTGTGTTCGACCGTCTGGACAGCACGCCCTCACAGTGCCTGGAGGGCGCGGAAAACATATACGGCAAGGGAATGTGGGCAGCGTCCCTGCGGTATCATAACAATAGGTTCTATATATGCTTTGTCGCAAACGACACAGGGCGGACGTATCTGTACACGTCAGAGTTCATTGCAGGACCGTGGGAGAAACACCAGATCGAAGGATTTTATCACGACTGTTCCCTGCTGTTTGACGGGGACAGTGTCTACATTGCATATGGAAACAAGGACATCTATATCACACAGTTAAACGATGATCTGACAGCGCCCCTCGCAGGCGGGCTGCACCGTCTGGCGGTCAGTGATGCAGGGCATCCCGGGCTTGGCTATGAGGGGACGCACTTTTACAAAATCAACGGGAAATACTATTTGTTTTTTATCCACTCGCTGCGGGACAGATGGATGCGCACGGAGGCGTGTTTTGTGTCTGATTCCATTGACGGTGTGTTTTCCGGCGGTGACGTTCTGGTCGACGACAGGGGATACTGTGGTCAGGGCGTGGCGCAGGGAGGAATCGTGGACACGCCCGACGGAGCGTGGTATGCGGTACTGTTTCAGGATCACGGTGCAGTGGGCAGAATCCCGTTGCTGGTTCCTGTCACATGGGAGGCGGATTATCCTGTGTTTGGAAAGGACAGGCGGATTCCGTTGCAGTTTGAGGTGCCATATGGAAGGGCAGATTACAGATATGAGCCGCTGGTGCAGAGCGATGATTTTCGCAGGGAATCCGGGCTTTCGGAGGAAGAGGAGCGCGAGCGGTACGGCTGCTATGGTCTAAAGAGCGTGTGGCAGTTTAACCACGAGCCGGATCTTCGGCTGGTCAGGCAGGATACAGAGCGCGGGATTCTCTGGATGGAGACAGGGAAAGTATGTCAGAGCCTGCTGCAGGCGCGAAATATTTTGACCCAGCGCATGCTTTTTCCGCGGTGTGTGGGGGAGGTGACAGTGGACGCGGGCGCCCTAAAAGTGGGGGATTACGCGGGAATCTGCGCGCTGCAGGGGTGTTATGGCATGGCTGCGGTGGCGCGCAGGGAGGATGGATTTTACGTCGTGATGAGGGGCAGAACAGCCGCGGAAGGGGCTGAGGAAGGAACAGAGTGGGAGTTTGTACGAATAGGCGGAAGTGCAGTGCGCCTGCGGTTGGAGGCGGACTTTGCGCAGATGAAGGATGAGGCGCGTTTCTTTTATTATGATGCGGAATGTCATGGTGATGATGGGCATAACAGCGAACGCGGCGGTGATTCTGACAGCGCACACTGTGGTGAGGGCGGACAGGGCGACATATACATGGATGGAGCATGGAAACAGATTGGCAAAATACAGAAACTGTATTTTAAGTTAGACCATTTTACAGGATGCCGGTTTGGACTGTTTGTCTTTGCTACAAAGGAGACCGGCGGCAGGGCAGGTTTTTCTGGTTTCCGGTACGATACCGTTAATCGCCCTGTGGTGTTGGTCTGAATGTTATTATTATGATCGAACAGATCAAGCAGGCGATCATAGAGTACAGGAAAGACTGTAAAAACGCATCAGCGAGGGTAAAAGGGATCGCCAATCCTGGCGAGCGCGTCAAGGCATTTGCTGACCTTTCTCCACAATAGGTCTTTGGCCGAACTGATCTCTTTCTCTAACATGTTTTTACACCTTTTTGGTATAACTGCAACGGATGTGTCATTGTGCGCATTTGTTTCGGATACTGTATGTCTGGACGCGGATTATGCAGCCATGCCGTACAATGATGCTGCGTTAACTGGGGAGAGCCTGTGGCTTCCATATCAGGCAGGTGTGGAGTCGATAATGTATAAATGGTATGCCCGCGTTTATCCTTTTCTGAGCATATGTGTGGACAGTTTGCTGCGGTACTCGCTGGGAGAGCATTTCTTGTATACACGGAACAGGCGGTTGAAGGTGGAGATGCTCGAGAAGCCTACCTGCATCGCGATCTCTGTGATTGGCAGCTCCGCGTGCGGCAGCAGTTCTTCCGTTGCCTTGATGCGCCTGTAATTGAGATAGTCGCAGAAGGTGTAGCCCGTGTAATCCTTGAACAGTCTGGAGAAATGGAATTTGCTGAAACCCATCAGCGAAGCCATGTCCTCGAGTGTGAGCGCATCCATGTAGTGCTCGTCGATATACGCTAACAGGTCGTTGAACTGCTTGATATACTCCCGATGTTTTCCCGCCTGGATATCAGCGGTGGCAAGTCTGTCTGCGTAGTTTGTGCCAAGCTTTGCGAACATGGTCATCAGCAGGGAGTAGACAGCGAGTTCGCTGTATAGATTTTTGCGGAAATACTCAATCTGCATCTGCATCAGCAGGTCAAAAATATCCTTGTAGATCTCCGGTGAGTTCTCTCTGTTCATGAGAAACGGGTTCGAAAGCAGCGGCTGGATACCGGCAAAATCCTTCAGATGAGCCATGACGCTGAGGTCAAGCAGATAGACGAAACGGACACCGCTTGAAGCGGGGGAGGGGTATACTGCGTGCAGCGTGCCTGGCGGTATGAAAAAGATCTCACCCTCCTGAATACAATGCGTGGTCTCGTTTACAGCGGCGTAGTAGCAGTCGCTGACGGGCAATATGATCTCGAGGGAATTGTGCCAGTGAAGCGGATAGTTTTCCAGCTGTTCATTGTACCAGATGCGCACCGTGGAGCTGTTGCGGTAATTGACGATCTCATGATTCTTGTTGATCATTGTGGAGCCGATGTAATCGCTGTTGGCACTGTAGAAATCAAAGTCGCTGCCGTTGATCTGCTCTAAGTCAATAGGTTTTGTGCACTTTTGGTTGTCCTGATGCTTTATGGTTTTTCGTTCTTTGTTTGTCATATATCCATCAATCCTTTGTCTTAAAATTCGTACACCCTTTCATGCCGTTCCGATTTGAAAGTAAGAGAAAAAAGATGCGTTTCAGGAGAGTTTAGTGCCAGTAATTCTGGAACAGCAAAACGGTGCGATCAATTTATTAATGCGTCAAAAGAGTCGGATTCCAGCACAAGACCTGGAATATTCTTGCTAGTGGCAATCCATACATTAGCGTCTTTATCCCATGTAAAATCAATCGTATATTCCATAATAATCCCCCATGCCGCTTTAGCGGCTCCAATAGAGATGAAAAACGCCATCCTTCGCGTTTTTCACACTTCCTGATAGTCATTATATATGAATATTTATAAAAATAAAAGGGGTTTTGAGAAGTTATTGTTGGAGGAAACTGCCTTGTCATTTTGTTGGGATTTTTGAGAATATAGCAGCACAAATGTACAGTGTGCACAAATAAAAAGCAATAAATGAATAATGCATAGCAATATATGGGGAGTGCATGGAATGAATTATGGTGTAATATGAAATTACACTAAAAAAGCTGCTAAAATGCACCTGTTTTTAGTTATTGTGTTGATTTGTTCCCTATAAAAAATACTGGTTTGTGGAGGAAAGGTATGAAGAGCCAAGGAAAGTCTGGAAAAAAGATTCTTATTGCGGTTGCAGTCGTAGCAGTTATAGTGCTGATTGCTTTCCTGATGTCTCTGCGCGGTGTAGATGACTTCCATGAGAAGTACGCGGGCGCTGACCTGAACACTGACGTCGAAGGCATGCAGAGGACGGGCACTTACACGGGATATCTGAATGCCCATGCCGGGGCGGCGCATCCCGATCAGAGTGTGGCGGTGGATTTGTACGACTATGAATCTGACGGCAGCGTGGAGGTGTACAACAATTATGAGGGAGAGGAGAAGGCACTGTTTACGGACACCAATTCCAGGGTCACTTGGAAAATAGACGTGCCGGAAGCGGGATTCTACAATATTTTTATGGAGTACCTGCTTCCTGAATCCCGTGGCGTGGCGGCAGAGCGCGTTGTCTATCTGAACGGTGAGGTTCCTTTTGAGGATGCAAGGAATATTTCGTTCACCAGGATCTGGACCGATGCGGGAGAACCGACGGTTGACAATCAGGGCAACGAGATCCGGCCAAGCCAGATTGAGGCGCCAGGCTGGCAGAAAGCGTATTTCAGGGATGACATGGGATACATCACCGACCCGTACATGTTTTATCTGGAGAAGGGCGAGAATACGATCGGTCTTGAGGCTGAGAATGAGCCCATGATTCTGCGCAGGCTTGAGATTACGAAAGTGCAGGAGCTTGACACCTATCAGGAATACATGGCGAAGTGTCCGGCGGACACATCTTCTGATACAGCGAAAAACTATATGACTCTGATCGAGGGGGAGGATTCCACCTATCGTTCCGAATCTTCGCTCTATGCAAAGTATGACAGGTCTTCCCCGACAACACAGCCCAACAGTGTGACCAAAACCGTGCTGAACTATGTAGGCGGCGAGGCATGGAGAAGCTCGGGGCAGTGGATTGAGTGGGAATTTGAAGTGCCGGAAGACGGATACTACAACATCATGGTGAAAGGCCGTCAGAATTACTCTCGCGGCGTTGTGTCCAGCAGAAGCGTTTACATAGACGGTGAGATCCCTTTTGAAGAGTTGAAGGAGATTTCGTTTGCCTACAGCAACGACTGGGATTATATGGATCTGGCTGACACGGATGGCACGCCGTATCAGTTCTACCTGACCAGGGGCGTCCATACCATCAGGCTCGAGGCTACACTGGGCGGTATCGGAACGATTCTTGAGGAGCTGGAGGATTCTACGTTCAGGCTCAACCAGATTTACCGGAAGGTTCTGGTATATACGGGCGCGACTCCCGACCAGTACAGAGATTACTATATCGAGAGAAGTTATCCCGAAATTATAGAAGCGATGGATCTGGAATCCAAGAGGCTTTTCAAGATCGTGGACGACATGGTGGCGTACAGCGGACAGAAGGCGGACGGTATCGCGTCCGCACAGACGGTAGCCCAACAGCTGGAGCGCTTCTGCGAAAAGCCGCAGAAGATCACCCTGGAATTTACAACATTCAAGGACAATATAACTGCGTTGGGAACGGCAGCACTGAATCTGAGCGAAACCAAGCTTGACATTGACTATCTGGTAGTCAGCGGTGCCAATGTCGAGCCTGAGAAGAAAAAGTCAAATGCGGCCATGAGTCTGTGGCATGAGATGAAATCCTTTGCGGCATCCTTTGTGGTTGACTACAATGCGGTGGGAGATGTTTACGCGGAAGGTTCCGGCGAGGACATCATCAAGGTGTGGGTACTTACCGGACGTGACCAGGGTACGATCTTAAAGTCCATGGTGGATGACACATTTACACCGGAGAGCGGCGTCAAGGTCAACGTGGAGGTAGTCGATCCCAGTGCGCTGATGAATGCGGTCATGGCGGGGAGAGGACCCAATGTGGTACTTTCCGTGGCGTCGGATCAGCCTGTGAACTATGCGCTGCGAAACGCGGTCGAGGATCTCACGCAGTTTGACGACTGGGAAGAAGTATTCTCCCATTATACAGAGAGCTCCTATGAACAGTACGGGCTTGACGGGCACATTTATGCGATACCTGAGACGCAGACATTCAATGTAATGTTTTACAGGAAGGATGTCCTGGAGGAGCTTGCGCTTGAAACTCCCGACACATGGCAGGAACTGATCGAGATGCTGCCCACCATACAGGGAAACAATCTCTCGATCGGCATACCGACAGCGGCGGGCAGCAGCACCACGGCGACGGCAACCACGGCGGTGGCTTCCAATGCGCCGGATCTGTCCCTTTACTTTACGCTTCTTTTCCAGTACGGAGGGGATATGTACAATCAGGACGGGACGAAGACTGAGGTTGATGACGAGCCGGGCGTGAGAGCGTTCAAGGATTACATCAGATACTTTAACGACTACGGACTTCCCACAATCTATGACTTTGTGAGCCGCTTCCGCTCCGGCGAGATGCCTATTGGCATTGCGGCATATTCAACATACAACACCCTGATGGTATCGGCTCCGGAGATCAGGGGACTCTGGGATTTCACACTGATTCCCGGCACGGAGTACACTGCTGCGGACGGAAGCACATATATAGACCGTTCCGACTTTATTACCGGAAATGCGACGATGATGGTCGCTACTGAGGAGGAAGGATTGCGGCAGAATTCATGGGAGTTTATGAAGTGGTGGGCGCAGCCGGAGACACAGGTGCGTTTTGGGCGCGAGATCGAGGCGCTTCTTGGCTCCTCAGCCCGCTATGCGACGGCGAACAAGGATGCGTTCGTGCAGCTTTCCTGGAGCAATGATGATATCGAGGTGCTCGGTGCACAGTGGGAACAGACAGTTGGAATACGGGAGGTGCCGGGAGGATACTTCACGGGACGCCATATCACCAACGCCATCAGAAAGGTGATTAACGAAAAGACCGATTCCAGGGAAACGATCATCGACTATGCCGTCACAATCAATGATGAGATCAAGAAGAAGCGGATCGAGTTCGGCCTGCCAATCGATGAAGAATAGGGGCGTGAAAAATGAAAGAATATATGAGAAAATTTGTGATCCTGCGGAAGCACAACATGCAAGTTGCGTGGAAGAAGGCGAAAAAGAGCAAGATGTGTTACCTGTTCCTTCTGCCCTATGCGCTGCTGTTTACGCTGTTCTTTGTAGCGCCCGTGGTGATTTCTATCTTTTATGGATTTACTTACTATAACATTTTGGAAAAGCCGAGATTTATCGGACTGCAGAATTACATCAGTCTGATACTTGATGACGACATCTTCCTTATCGGTATCAAGAACACCCTGATGATTGCTGTCATCACCGGTCCTTTGGGGTACATCATGTCATTCCTGTTTGCGTGGCTGATCAACGAGCTTCCAAGATGGGTGCGCAGTGTGGCGGTTGTCGTATTCTACGCGCCGTCAATTGCGGGCAACTGCTATGTGATCTTCTCTGTGTTTTTCAGGGGAGATGCATACGGGTATGTAAATGCTTTCCTGATGAACCTTGGTATCATCGACACGCCGGTGCTGTGGTTCATCAATCCGGACTATATGCTGCCGATCTGTATGCTGGTCATTCTGTGGATGAGTCTGGGCACCGGGTTCCTCTCCTTCGTGGCAGGTCTGCAGGGTGTAGACAGGTCGCAGTTTGAGGCAGGATACATGGACGGCGTAAAGAACCGCTGGCAGGAGCTGTGGTATATCACGCTTCCCAATATGCGCCCCATGCTGATGTTCGGTGCGGTTATGTCAATCACCCAGGCCTTTGGAGTCTGTGACGTCACCATGGCGCTATGCGGATATCCGAGTACGGATTACGCAGCCCGCACGATTGTGACCCACCTGTTCGACTACGGCTTCACCAGGTTCGAGATGGGCTATGCGTGTGCCATTGCGACCATCCTGTTTCTGATGATGATACTTTGTAACAAAGCAATCCAAAGTCTGTTGAGGAGAGTAGGAACCTGATATGAGCAAGAAGAAGAAAAAAGAGCAAGCAAACTTAGAACCTGTATACCGCAAAAAGCTGATTAAGAGAAGAAAGCCGAACCGGTCTATTGTAGGAGATATCTTCCTGTATCTGTTTCTGCTGCTGGTGGCGCTTGTGATGGCATTTCCGCTGATCTATGCAGTGAGCAGCGCACTAAAGCCTCTGGACGAACTGTTCAAGTTTCCGCCCAGGATTTTGGCGCAGAACCCTACATTAGACAATTTTTCCGATTTGTTTGTGACCATGGGGAAATCGTGGGTTACATTTTCAAGATACCTGTTCAATACTGTGTTTATCACGTTTGTCGGCACTTTGGGTCATCTGATCGTGGCGTCCATGGGCGCCTTTGTGCTGGCAAAATATGATTTCCCGGGCAACCAGGCATTCTTTAAGCTGGTTACGGTGGCGATGATGTTTACCGGTTATGTGACGCAGATTCCTAATTATCTGATCTTAAACAGGCTTGGATGGATTGACACATACTGGGCGATCATCATTCCGGGATTTGCCTCGCCGATGGGACTGTTCCTGATGAAGCAGTTCATGGAGGGGCTTCCGACATCCCTGATTGAGGCGGCAAAGATCGACGGTGCAAGTGAGTGGAGAGTGTTCAGCCGCATCGTGATGCCCAACGTAAAACCCGCGTGGATGACGCTGATCATCTTCTCGGTGCAGGGGCTGTGGAACAACAAGGCTGCCACATTTATCTACTCCGAGGAAAAGAAGACTCTCGTGTATGCCATGCAGCAAATCCAGAGCGGAGGCATTGCAAGGACTGGGCAGGGCGCGGCGGTGCTGGTTGTCCTGATGATCGTTCCCATTGCAATCTTTGTCTTCTCTGAGAGCCAGATACTGGAGACGATGGCAAGCTCGGGTCTGAAGGATTAACAGGGAATGAGGTGGCCTATGAAAAAGATAATCAAATCAATCAGTGCCTTAGCGCTCGGGGCGATGGTCCTTGCGACATCCTCATTGAGCGTTCTGGCTGATGAAAAAAGCTATACATACAATTATGACTATTGGGGCGATGTGCAGGACTCGCCGGATGTCTATTCGGTGGCGGGCGTTTACACGGCGGAGGCGTTCGGGCTGGATCTCAATTTCCGCAGTCCCCAGGGAATGTTTGTCAGGGATAACATGATTTATATCTGTGATACAGGCAACAACCGGATTGTGCAGATTGAGCGGACTGGCACAGAGCAGTTTGAGGTGGCGCGCATCTTCGACAGTATCCAGGGGGAAAAGGGGGAGGAAAAGCTTGCAGGTCCGACGGATATCGCCATCTCGGATGAGGGGGATATCTTTATCAGTGACAATGGAAACGCGAGGATTGTGAAGGTGGACAGCGACCTGAATTTCCTGCTCCAGTTCAATCTGCCGGTGGATTCCACCGTCAGTGCGGACAGCACTTTCCAGCCATCCAAGATTGTGATCGACACGGCGGGGCGTGTCTACTGCATTGCCACCAGCATCAACCAGGGTTTGTGCAAGTATGAGGCGGACGGCACGTTCTCAGGGTTTGTCGGAGCCACGCCTGTCACGTTCAACTGGGTGGACTACATCTGGAAGAAATTTGCGACACAGGAGCAGCGGGTGCGCATGACATCCTTTGTGCCCACGGCGTATGACAATATCTATATAGACCATGAGGGTTTTATCTACGCATGCGCAGGCGGAATGGACGAGGATGACCTGGATTCCGGAGCTGCGTCTGCAATCCGCAAACTGAATCTGATGGGCAATGACATTTTGGTTCAGAATGGCGAGTTTCCTGTCTATGGCGACCTGTACTGGGGCGAGGGCGGCGGCTATGTAGGTCCGTCTTATTTTACGGATGTGACGGTTTTTGACAATGACATCTATGTGTGTCTGGATAAGAACCGCGGGCGTCTCTTTGGGTATGACGACCAGGGCAAGACGGTGTTCTGCTTCGGCGGAAACGGAAATATGGACGGGTATTTCCGACAGCCGTCCGCGATCGAGCATATGGGACACGATCTGCTGGTTCTGGATTCCCTGGACTGCAGCGTTACACTGTTTACCCCCACTGAGTTCGGAAGCCTGATTTACAGCGCGATTGACGACTTCGAGGCGGGCAATTACGAGGCATCAGGGGAGAGCTGGAAGAAGGTCATGGAGCTGGACGGCAACTACGACCTGGCATACATCGGCATCGGCCGTTCCCTGCTGCGGCAGGAGAAGTACGAGGAAGCGATGGAATATTTTGAATTAAAGTATGATGATGAGAACTATTCCAGGGCATATAAGCAGTACCGCAAAGAGTGGGTGGAGGATCATATCGTTGTGATTGTCATTGTGATTCTGGCAGCGTTCCTGATTCCGCTGTCCATTGGCAGGGTCAGGAGAATCAAGCATGAAATTGATGTCGCAGATATCTTCAGGGATTAGAAAAATGGAGGTCGGTATGATAAATGCATTGAAAAACAAAGATACGTTTCAAAGATATATTGACAGCATGCGGTTTGCCCTGTACTGCATTACCCATCCGCTGGATGGCTTCTGGGATCTCACCCATGAAAAGCGCGGGACATACGCTGCGGCGAATACGATTCTGTTTCTGACTTTACTCGTGAGGGTTTTGAAGCTGCGTTATACCAGTTTTCTCTTCATGAAGGTGTACTGGGAGGGAATCAATATCTTCCTGTATATTGCCAGCGTGGCATTTCCACTGGCCATGTTTGTGGTCGGGAACTGGGGGCTGACGACCCTGTTTGACGGCAAGGCAAGGCTCGGTCAGGTATATATGGCAAGCTGCTATGCGCTGACGCCGTATCCGCTGATCCAGTTTCCGCTGATGGTTTTCAGCAATTTCGTCACGGTGGATGAGGCGGAGTTTTACACAGTGATCAGTGTGCTCTCGCTGGTGTGGGCGGCGATGCTGTTCATCTCTGCCATGGGGCAGATCCATGAGTTTGGTCTGGCAAAGAACCTGCTGTTTATGGTGGCGAGCCTGTTTGCAATGCTGGTGATTGTATTTATCCTGATGCTGTTTTTCAGCATGATCTCACAGGGCGTTGCGTACTTTATTTCCATTGGGAAGGAGATTATGTTCCGGCTATAGGACCAGGAGGACATCTGCCGGAACGAAAGGATGGGAGTGACCATGAAGAAAGAAAAATCAGTAAGAGAGACGGGGAAGCTGAAAAGTCTAGCGGTTCCCGTGATCATAACAGTTGTCATACTCGCGGCAGTCTTTGCGATTGTCAATTTCAAAGGTACGACAGAACAGGCAGAGGGGATGACGGTTTACAGCTATGACGGGTCTGAGGATTCTGTCATACTGGAAAACGATAAGCTCAGGCTGACGATGGATCCTGCAACGACCCAGTTTGCTCTGGAGGTGAAGGAGACAGGGAAGGTATGGTATTCCAACCCGCCCGGAGCGGATGCGGACCCTGTAGCGGTTGCGTCATACAAGGGAAGGCTCCAGTCCACCCTGCTTATGACCTATAGCATTGCTACCGGTCTGCAGACGACATATGACAGCTTCACCTACGGCGTGTCAAATGGGCTGTACAGTATCGAGCAGGGCGGCGATTATGTCAAAGTCAACTATTCTCTCGGGAACGTGGAGAAGGAGTACATGATTCCCCCTGTCTGCACAGCGGCAAGTATGGATCAGTGGTTTGACAAACTGGAAACGAGCGATTCCAGCTTTATCAAACGCTATTACAAGAAATATGATATTGATAACCTGGGGAAGGACGATGACAGGGATGCGCTGCTCACCGCCTACCCGGCTTTGGAGGGTGAGCCGCTGTACGTGCTGCGGGATACTGCCAAGGGTGCCGTTACCCAGAAGCTGGAACAGATCTTTGAGAAGGCGGGATATACGGCGGACGATCTGGCGGCGGATAAGCAGCTGAGCACACAGCTTGCCAGCAAGGATACGTTTGTGTTCGATGTGAGTATCATTTACAGGCTGGACGGCGGGGATCTGGTAGTGGAGATGCCTCTGGGCGATCTGGAATACAGTGAGGCGACTCCGATCTATACACTGGTCCCGCTTCCGTACTTTGGTGCGGGTGGTTCTGAGGACGAAGGATATCTGCTTGTGCCCGAGGGCGGCGGTGCGCTGATCAGCTTCAACAACAACAAGCTCTCGCAGGCGTCTTACTATGCGAACCTTTACGGCTGGGATATGGCATTGTCCAGGGATGCTGTGGTGCATGACACAAGGGCTTACTTCAATGTGTTCGGCATTGCCAGCGGTGAGGATTCCTTTATCTGCATGTTGGAGGAGGGCGTGTCATACGCGTCCGTGCAGGCGGATATTTCCGGACATGGCAGCAGCTACAATTTTGTCAATTCAAGTTATACGGTCAGCCCGTCCGAGCTCTATCAGGTGGGCGATCTGAACAGTCAGAATGTCTATAAATTTTTGGAGACACTGCCTGATGAGACGCTGACACAGCGATACCGTTTCGTGAACAGCAGCAGCTATGTGGATATGGCAAAGGCGTATCAGGGTTATCTGAAGGATCAATACGGGGAGTATTTTACAGAGAATGATGAGGAAGGAACTCCCGTGGTGTTGGAGATTGTGGGAGCCGTGGATAAGGTCAGGCAGATTCTGGGAGTTCCGGTTTCCAGACCCCTAAAGCTGACCAGGTACAGCGAGGCGGAGGAGATGATCCGCCAGCTGACATCGGAGGGCATGAGCAATATTTCAGTGAAATATACGGGCTGGTGCAACGGCGGAGTCAATCAGAAGATTCTCAGCAAGGCAAAGACGATCGGCGCACTGGGCAGCAAAAAGGATCTGAAATCCCTGGGCACTGCGGCTGAGGAGCTGGGGGTGGATCTCTATCTGGAGGGTGTGACGCACTACGAGTATGACAGCGGGATTGCGGACGGCTTTTTCTCGTTCACGGATGCGGCAAGATTTCTGTCCAAGGAGCGCGCTGAGCTGTTTGTCTACAATGACGTGACTTATGCCGCAAGGGAGGGAACCGACAGTTATTATCTGCTTCATCCAAGTCTGATTGAGGAGAACGCGCGGGTTCTTTCCAGGGCGGCCGGGCAGTACGGCGCAAACGTGGCCTTCCGTGATATGGGAAAGGATCTCTCCTCGGACTATTATCTGAAGGACACGGTGAGCAGACAGCAGGCGATGACTTCACAGGCACAGATACTCAAAGAGATTTGCGACAGCGGCAGGAAGGTTATGATCAATATGGGCAATGATTACGCCCTCCCCTATGCGGATATGGTGACAAACATGGATTTGTCGGGCAGCGGGTATACCATTATCGATGAGGAGATCCCCTTTTACCAGCTTGCCATTCACGGCTTCGTGAATTATGTCGGATCACCGTTAAATGTCTGCGGCAACGAGGAAGAGGAGCTGTTGGAGTCTGCGGAGTACGGCGCGGGTCTGTCCTTCTCCCTGATGCGTGAGACGGCGTTTGCCCTGCAGAAGACACTCTATACAGAGTATTACGCATCCGATTTTGCCGCTTGGCACGACAGAATGATGGAAATTTACAACAGATACAATAGTGAGATGGGGCATGTGTTTGGCCAGCAGATGACGGGACATGAGAAACTGGATGACAAACTTTCGTGCACCGTATATGAGGACGGCACAAAGGTCTATGTCAATTATAGCTTTACGGATGCAGTGACGCCTGACGGCGTAAATGTTCCCGCCAGAGATTATTTGGTAGTCCGTTAAAAAGCTTTTAGAAAGGAATGTGGTTATGAAAAGACAGAAAACGAAACTGGCAGGCCTTCAGAAACGGAAAGCCATCTCGGGATACCTGTTCATCTCTCCGTTTATCATCGGTTTTTTGGCATTCATGGTAAAGCCGCTGTTCCAGTCCCTGTACATGAGCTTCAGCGATGTGCAGCTGGGAGCGGGGGAGTTTCAGACCGTGTGGAAAGGTCTGGGCAATTACAATTATGCTTTCCGGGTGGATGCCAACTTTGTCAGGCTTCTCACGGAGGAGTTGTCCAGAATGGCGATTTATTCTGTGGCGATCATGGTATTCAGTTTCTTTGTGGCACTGGTGCTGAATCAGAAATTCAAGGGCAGGGCGCTTGTTCGTTCCGTGTTTTTCCTGCCGGTTATACTGGCTTCAGGCGTGATGCTGAAGCTGGATTCCGACAATGCCCTGATGGCGGCTGTCGCGCAGACTGTGGAGGTGAACGCGGGCAGTACGGCGAGTATCACGAATGCGCTCCAGAGTATCCTGAGAACGACGGGTGTGGGTGTGAGGGCTTTTGAGACGCTGTTTGAGATTATTGATAACATCTATGATGTGGCGATTTCTTCCGGTATCCAGATCATTATTTTCCTGTCAGGTCTGCAGACTATTTCAGTCAGTATGTACGAGGCTGCAGACATTGAGGGCTGCACCAGGTGGGAGAGTCTCTGGAAGATTACGTTTCCCATGGTCAGTTCCCTGTTCCTTGTGAACTGGATCTATACGGTGGTGGATTTCTGTATGAGGTCAGACAATGATGTCATTGACAAGATTACGACATACATGAACGTCAATCTGAATTACGGGCTTGCTTCCGCCATGTCCTGGGTATACTTCGTGCTTGTCATGGCAATTATCGGAGTGAGTTCGCTTATCATCTCAAAGGGGGTTTACTACTATGAGTAAGGTAAAGACGGGAAAATATACAAATTTCTGGGAGAGAAACAGAAAATCAGGAGGGTATCTCCTGCGCAGGACCGTGATGGGATATGTTGTCAATATATGCCGTGCGGTATTGCTTTTCGGATTGTGTTTCCTGATTCTGCAGCCCCTGTTAAACAAGATTTCGGTGAGCTTTATGACCGAGGGAGATCTGTATGATCCAATCGTTATCTCTATTCCGCAGCATTTTACTACAGAGAATTACCGGCTGGCTGCGGGGCTTATGGAGTATGCAAAGAGTCTGTTCAACTCGCTGGCAGTCGCGCTGACAGTCTCTATCGTTCAGGTAGGCATGTGTACTCTGGTGGGATACGGCTTTGCAAGGTTTGAGTTCCCTTTGAAGCGCTTTTGGTTTGCATGCGTGATGGTGATGATTTTGATTCCGCCCCAGGTCATTTCGACTTCGCTGCACCTGCATTTCCGGTATTTTGACGTGCTGGGAATCAGCAGGCTGCTGACAGGTTCCCCTGTAAACCTGCGGGGTTCCGTGCTCCCCTACTACATGATGTCATTTGGGTGCATGGGCCTGAAGAATGGACTTTATATTTATATGATACGGCAGTTTTTCCGCAATATTCCAAAGGAGATGGAGGAGGCCGCCTATGTGGACGGCTGCGGTACGCTCAAGACCTTTGCCAGCATCATGCTGCCGGATGCGAAGCCCATCCTTACATCCTGTTTCCTGTTCTCCTTTGTATGGCAGTGGACAGATGGTTTTTATTCCAGCATGTTTTTGGGAAAGATAAGTCTCCTGAGCATCAAACTCAAGCAGCTTCCAGATACGTTTGGCGGTTACATGGCAAAAATCACCGGTTCATCGAGCTCGGCCGGCGTCTCCGTTCCCTACACCAACTGCATGCTGGCAACGGGGACACTGATGGTAATCGTGCCATTGATAGTGCTGTATCTGTACGCGCAGAAGGGTTTTGTCGAGAGTCTGAGCAGCACCGGAATCAAGATGTGATACCGCGTGTTTTGCGGGCGATGGTTGTGGTATGGGTTTCCGCTGCCTGCTCCTGGTACTGGAAGCAGGCGGGCGGAAGTTTATATAATAAGTTTTCGCGCCTGTATCTGAATCTGCAGGCGTAGTAAGAATGGAGGATAATATATATGAAAAGAAAAATGTTGAACAGACTGGTGGCAGCTTCTATTGCATCGATCATGACAGTTGGTATGACTGGCTGCGGCGGCAATACAGATCAGCCGGCAAGCGGAGAACAGACCGGTGGAGACACACAGGCAAGTGTCGCAGAGCAGACAGGCGGCGAGACAGAGACAGACGCACCGGTGCAGGATACAGATGCAGAAGAGGATGGAATGGCAGAAGTGCGCATCGATCCGACCACAGGAGAACCCTTTGATTTAGGCGGGATGGAGATTATCATAGCTGACTGGTGGACAGGTGATCCGGAAGAGCCCAAGACGGATTTCCAGGCGGCGCAGAGAGAATACCAGGAGTGGCTTCAGGAAACATACAACTTCACGATGGTTCAGAAGAACTACGCCGGGTGGGGCTGGGAGGAAGGTTCGATTGGCGAGGCCTTTGTACAGGCTGCGACTTCGGGAAGCGATGAAAATCTGATCTATGTGCTGACAAACTCCGCAGCTACGGCGGCGGATGTCAGCCAGGGTCTGATGTATGATTTGACGAAACTCGATGGTGATGTGATTGATCTCTCTGCGGAGAAGTGGCAGATGAACGGCGAGGTGAACAGCTGGAAGGTGGGCGATGCTGTATACTGCTTCTGCACCGGTCCTTCCGAACCCAGAGGAGGCCTGTATTTCAACAAGACCGTGCTCAAGGATGCCGGAATCGATCCTGAGACGATCTATGATATGCAGGCAGATGGTACATGGACTTGGGACGCATGGGTTGACATCATGGATAAGGTGCAGAGGGATACGGACAACGACGGACAGAACGACGTTTTCGGCTGTGTGCAGAACAACGGCGGTATGATCTATATGTGTGTGCGCTCGAACGGAGGCGCGCTTGTCACCAAGAACGACGACGGCACATTCACACTGACTGCTGACAGCGATGCAGTGAAGGAAGGTCTGCATTTTGCCATTGACACTGTCACCAACAAGTATTTTCTGGATTACGGCAACGAGGAGGGGACGAACTGGGAGGATTACAAGAATCTCTTTATGAGCGGCAAGGCGGCTTTCATGTATGATGACGCATACTGCGCATATGAGGGCGGATGGCTGACAGGTCAGAATCCCGTGGAGGTAAACGGTGTACAGCTGGATCAGAGCGTTGATTATGGTTATGTAATGTTCCCGAAGGGACCAAAAGGAGACAATGTGACCAACAAGAGCAACAATCTGTACTGCCTGCCTGCTTCCTATAGTGATGAGAAGGCAAGGCTGCTGATGTTTGCCTACGACGTGTGGACAGAGGATGTTCCCGGCTACGAGGGCTACTATGCACTGCTCGATAACCTCTATGGCGGCATGAAGGATACACGTTCTGTGGACGAGACCATCGACATGATGACGACAAGGGGTGTTGACGACTGGCATGCAATTGTTCCGAACTTCAATCCGAACAATGATTTCCTGTGGAAGCTGGACGTAGGCGCTGACGTCGACGCGATTTTGGAGCAGAACCTGCCCGCATGGCAGACGGCTGTGGATGAGTTCAACGCTTCCCTGAAAAAGTAACAGCATAACGAATCAATAGAGAACAAGGAACAAATATGGGGATGGTGTTTGCCATCCTCTTTTTGAAAATACAGTCCGCGTTCAAGGGAAAGGATGAAAAGATGGAGGTTTGGTTTCATCTGCCGGGGCTGCGGCAGAATTTACCACTGAATATGGTACTGCTGTCAATGCTGGAGAAAAGACCGCATTATTTCAGGGAAGGCGTGAGGATAGCGTCCTTTTTCGGGGAGTTTCCCATGTCGCTCTGGAATGGCGGCAGGCGCTCGCCCAATGACCAGTGCGACGCAGGCTATATCGAAAATGCAGTCAGGAGCATAAATGACAAAGGCGTGTCCGTGCGCTATACCTACACAAATATGTTTCTTGATGAGGAGGATTTAAAAGATCCCTACTGCAATTTCTGCATGAAGACGGCGGACAATGGAAAGAACGGGGTGCTCGTCGTATCGCCGCTTCTGGAGGAATATGTGCGCAGGAATTATCCGGGATTTCGGATCAACAGTTCCACCTGCAAGGAAATCCGGGACATTGATGCGGTGAATGAGGAACTGGAAAAGGACTATCACCTCGTGGTTTTGGATTACAATTTCAACAACTGCTTCGAAAAACTGGAAAAAATCAAGGATGAACACAGAAAACGATGCGAAATCCTCGTGAACGCGGTGTGCCAGCCTGACTGTCCAAGGAGAGGCAGACACTACGAAAATGAGGCGAAAAACCAGCGCATCATGCTCAAAAACCGCACACGCACTCCTGACAGGCAGATTCCCCTGGAGCCATGGCACTGCGATTATGGGGAGCACAATGAGTTTGCCGCGATACAGAGCTACTGCACCTATGTGTCGCCCGAGGATATCTGGGAGAAATATGTGCCGATGGGTTTTACGAATTTCAAGCTGGAGGGAAGGACAGCAAACCTCTTTTACATCATGGAGGTTTACTGCCACTATCTGATACGCCCCGCGTACCGTGTGGACGCCGCGGCTACGCTGCTCAACAGTCTGTCGGCAAACAGACTGATCACGGTAGGGAGGCCAAAGCCCTCCAGATGGCCGTAGCGGTAAAAAGGGAGGTTTGACATGGCGAATCGAGAGATATTTTGGCATCTGCCGGGGTTTTGCTATTTCCGGCAGTTAAATTGCGCGGTGATCACACTGATGAAACAGTATCCCGGCTGTTTTCGGGATGGATACAGGGTCGGCTCAGTCTATGGGACGTTTCCGGGCGCTATCTGGAATGGCGGGCGGGTGGTGATGGGAATCGCCGGAAAGAGGGACATTGAGGCGACCCTGAAACTTTACAACAGCAGAGGTGTGCCGGTGCGGTTTACATGGACGAACTCTGTTCTGGAGGAAAAGCACCTTCAGGATACTTACTGCAACCTCATCATGCGTCTTGCGGACAACGGCATGAATCAGGCGCTGGTAAACACCCGCGTGCTGGAGGATTATATCCGCTGTAAATGGCCGCGCTTTCCAGTGATTTCGTCCACCACAAAGAGGATTGTGCAGACAGGTGGAGTGCTTGGGGAGCTGGAGCGTGATTATTTTCTGGTAGTACTGGACTATGACCTGAACCACAATGAAAAGGCGCTAAACGAGCTGGAACCCCATGCGGGGCGTATCGAGCTGCTGGTGAACGAGGTATGCACGCCGGGATGCCCGAAGCGTGCGGAACACTATGCACAGCAGTCCAGGGCGCAGCTGGAGTTTGACGTGAAGGACATCTTCCCATGTCCCAATGCCAACCCGAACAAGACCTTCGAGGAGTGCACAAAGCGCCCGGCATTCATATCCAACGATGAGATCGGAAGCTATATTGAGCGGGGATTTGTGAACTTTAAGATTGCAGGGCGGGGGATGCCCATGCAGTATGTGCTCGACGCGTATCTGTATTTTCTTGTGAAGGAGGAGAAGCAGAAATTTGTGCGCGAACAGATCAGCCGTTTTGTGGGGGATGCAGCAAAGAAAGCGAAGCATGTATAAAAGTACATATATATAGAAAGAAAATGGAGAATGCTCATGAAAAAGAAAGTATTTGTTTTATTGATGATGTTTGCAGCCGCCAGTCTGTCAGGGTGCGGGAGGAAAGAGCGGTGGCAGGATTTTGTGAAGGATATGGGAATGGGCTGGAATCTCGGAAACACGCTCGACGCAGTTGACAGCAACGAGATCTCCAATGAACTCGACTATGAGGGGGAGTGGCTGCCCGGAAAGACGAAGACGACAAAGAAGATGATCAGCCTTGTAAAGGAGCAGGGTTTTCGGACAATCCGAATCCCGGTGTCATGGCACAATCACGTCAACATTGTGATGGATGAAAACGGAAATAAGGTCTACACGATCAGGAAAGTATGGATGAACAGGGTAAAGGAGGTTGTGGATTACTGTTACGAAGAGGGACTCTATGTCATCATCAATATCCATCACGACGACAAGGACAAGAATTTTATCTATCCAACCGAGGAGTGCAGGGAGCAGTCGATCAGTTACATAACGCAGATCTGGACGCAGGTCGCCGCAGAATTTGCTGAGTACGACCATCATGTGATCTACGAGGTATTCAATGAGGTGCGCCTGGCCGGGACGGACAACGAGTGGACGCCGGATACACCCAGCGCACAGGCGGCGCAGCGCATCATCAACGAGTACGCACAGGCAGGAGTCGATGCGATCCGCTCGGTGGACGCCGGATACAACGCGTCAAGGTACATCATGTGCACCGGATATGCAGGGAATATGTACGCTTATAAGAATCAGGTACTTCCTGCGGACACGGGAAAATACGACAACCGCATCATCGTCTCTATTCATCCCTATTCGCCGTACTCATTCTGCATGGACGTGTCGGAGAACGGCAAGAGCGGGTACGACGCGCAGGTCGAGAAGGAGGTGGAGGAGGTGTTTTGCGTGATCAACCAGCAGTGGACGTCAAAGGATGTGCCGGTCGTCATCAGCGAGTGGGGGACGATCCTGAAAGCGGACAACAGAGAATCACGCAAAAAACACGCATCATACTATGTAAAGCAGGCGGTCACTGCGTGCAGGGATTCGGCGGGTGAGACTGTGCAGATTCCGTGCATTTTGTGGGATAACGGCAGAATCTCAGAACTGACAAAAGGGGAGACCTTCGGTTATCTTGACAGACAGAACGTCACCTGGTTTGACCAGGGATATGTAGATGCAATCATTGGTGCCGTCAATGGAGATTCATAAAAACAGGAACCGGGTAATTTTGATATAAAAAACAAGTGCATGATATTAAGTTTGTCGGGAGTTGGTTTCTTCTTTTTTTCATACAATATATTGTGGAGCTTTTATATGCGGCAATAGACTTCTGGAGTATCTTGGAAATAGCCTCCTGGAATCTATTTGGGATAAGAACGGAGGGTAACAGATATGATGAATGAGGACAAAAATGCAAAGAGAAGTGCAGGGTTGTTTCAGACGATCAAGAGCAAGATACTGTTGATGGGCATTTTTTCTATTTTAGTGGCAGTCTGCATCGGTGTGCTGGGAATCAATTCGCTGAACAGAAACAGCGGCAACAGCGAGATCGGGTCGATTGTCAACGAAATCGACGTGCTGCAGGCAAAAAATCTTGCATTTGAGGCGCAATACCAGTATTATATTGATCAGAGGTATCTGGACAATATTCTGGGTAATCTGGGGCAGATGCTTTCCAATGTGGAAAAGCTGAGGAGTATGACTGGTGCAGCATACAGGAAGGACACTGACAGGATGCTGGACGGGATTACGAGGATTCAGTCCAATTACAGCGGGATCCGGGAGAGGAGCAGCACAAGGGGATTTGACGGCGTAAGCGGATTGTACGGACAATATCTTGAGGCGAACAGTGCGCTGTCGGAGAGCTTTTCCGTGCTGGTAGACAAGCCTGAATGGCTGGAAATTAAGTGGATCGATGCCCAGATGTGGTCGAGCGGCGACCGCGTGGAGATCGATGGCAGAGAGTATGTGAAGCTTGCCTATACAGGGCCGGTGCCAAACGGTGTGCGGAGAAATTCGCTGATATTCCGCGTCGGAGGGACACTCACATATCACGGGGACTGTTATATCACAGATATCAGGTTCACGAAGGGCGCAGACCAGGCAGAGATTGACCTGAACGCAGTGGATACGGTGAAAGGTTCTAATGTAGCCTATGTGGACAGCGAAGTCACCACATTTGATGCAAAACCGTCGATTCGCGTAGGCTGCAGCTTTGACGCCTCCAATGAGGGCTGGGAGGAATTTGCGGTGGAGATACCAGTCAGTGAGTATGACCCGCAGAATTATTCGAATATCGAGTATACGCTATATCTGGAGCCCAACGGCATGACATACGATTACAAATACGGCGGCGCTTATTCGGGTGCTTACAGTTATAGCGGAAGTCTGGAGCAGCTCGACAAGGACGTGGATACATACAGCAAGCTGGTGGTCGAGGGAAAAGATGTGGCGGAGATCTATGCAGGGATCGAGCAGCTGATCGCAGAGATGGAGACAAATATACCTTTGTACACGACAGACAGCGGGCTTGCCGGGGATTCGATGGAAAAGCTTGGCGTCAAAAAGGAGATCCTCTCACAGATGAAGGTGCTTGATGATCAGATTCTCGCATTAAAGGCGGAGAATGCGACGTTGAATGCCGAACTCACAAACTTGTGCGGGATTATCAAGGACATGGCTTCCGCAGATACAGCGCAGGTAAAATCGACAGTGGAGAAGCTGAGTGTGATCGTGCTGATTGTGGCGTCAATGATTCTTGTCGGCATGACAGTATTGATCGGTGCCGGCATTGACAGGAGTGTGACGAGCTTCCGGAATTCGTTGGATAAAATCGCGCAGGGAAGCATCTCTGTCAGGATCAGGGCGGATAAAAATGACGAGTTTTCGCGATTCGGCAGAAATCTGAACGGATTTCTGGATAAACTGGAGGACAGCATCAGGCAGCTGAAAGGCATCTCGGCAAATCTTGCGGGGGCAGGCAGTGAACTGGAGAGCAAGGCAAACAAGACAAAGGGTGCCTCGGAAGTGGTGAGCACGGCATTGGATGAGATCGCGAAAGGAGCAGCGACACAGGCAGGCGATATCTCTGATTCCTCCCAGCAGGTAACGGTCATGCAGGAGAATATGTCCCAGATCACAGAGAGCGTAAATCATTTGTCTGACACGGCAAAAGAGATGAGTCAAAAGGGTACGGAGGCGGCACAGATCGTCCAGGAGCTTAGCAGTACGAGCGACCAGACAACAGACGCATTCATTCGGATATCCGATCAGATCCACAAGACAAACGAGTCTGTTGTGAAGATTCAGGAAGTGGTCAATCTGATCGCAGAGATTGCAAGCCAGACGAATCTGTTGTCTCTGAATGCGAGCATAGAGGCGGCAAGGGCCGGAGAGGCCGGCAGGGGCTTTGCAGTGGTGGCAAGCGAGATCCAGAAGCTTGCAGAGCAGACCAATTCGTCGGCAAAGGTCATCGACGATATTATCCTGGAATTGTCGGAGGAGTCCCGGCAGACGGTGCAGTCCATCAGTGAAGTCACAGACATGATCATGAGCCAGAAGACGAAGCTCGATGAGACCAAGATGAAATTCGGGGTTGTCGATGAAGGAATATCCGCTGCTGTCGTCGGCATGGGAGCTGTGCAGGAGCAGATTGATATGTGCGGCAGATCGGGAGAGCATGTAGTCGGTCTCATGACGAATCTGTCTGCCATCGCGGAGGAGAACGCCGCGACGACAGAGCAGACCAACACTTCGATGAATGAATTAAATGACGCCACGGCATCGCTTGCGAGAACGGCAGTGGAGCTCAAACAGCTGTCGATCGCGGTGGAGGAAAATCTGAATTATTTTATTACAGCGTAGTAGCCGGCATTGCAACTGCCGGTTGACAATCTGAGAGGTGCTCATGGTGGTGCCGCAACTGCTGTTTGTGCTAAAATGACATTGTCAGAATGTGATAGCGAGATGTCATGGGCAGATAAAAAATTCAAAAACAGGAGGATGGTAAGATGAGCATTGCAGACAGAATACAGCATTTGCGGAAGGAAAAAGGATTATCGCAGGAGGAGCTTGCCGGCCAGATCGGTGTTTCCAGGCAGGCTGTGAGCAAATGGGAGAGCGGGCAGAGCATACCGGATATTGAAAAGGTCATATTGCTGAGCGATTATTTTGAGACGACAACGGACTATCTGCTGAAAGGAACCGAGCCGGTAGAGCGGACTGACAGCAAATGGAATGCGAAGGTTTTTACAGTAGCAGGGACAATAATAAACGCAGCAGGACTCGTCGCTTCTATAACGATTTGGGCAGAACGGCATATATTTTATGCGACGGGTGTGGGGATTGTTGTGATGCTATTGGGAATCGGGATATTTGTATTGGGACAAATAGTTGGCGGTGAGGGAAAGGCGGGGGCAAGACATTATTTTATTCTGTACAATGTGTGGATTGTGCTCTTTATTCCAATGTCCTGCTGCTATAATATTCTGGATGGTCTGGCGGGCGGATTTTTCGGATTTCCTGCACCGGTTCCGATGTTGGGGAATTCCATCTGGACATTTATATCTTTTTGGGTGGTATATATCGCTGTGTGTATTGCGGTAGACTTTATGGCGTGCAGAGTGAGCAGTCAATTAGGAACTGTCAATTAATAATTTTGCGGGATCTGTAAAATAGTTGTTTTTGTTACAGATCTTTATATGAAGATGAGGACAATGTGTATGGAGAACGTAAAACTACTTTTGTTTGATCTGGACGGAACACTGCTTCGCAGCGATAAGACCATCTCAGATAGGACGCTTGCAGCACTGCAGGATTGCAGGAAAAAGGGCATCCTGATCGGGGTGTCCACCTCAAGGGGGGAGCAGAACGCGCTGTCCTTTATCGAGGAGCTGCAGCCGGACGTGCTGATTGTAAGCGGCGGTGCGCTGGTGAAATACCACGGCGAATACATCTACAAGGCAGCATTTTCAGCGGAAGAGACAAGGCAGATGATTGCAGCGGCGAGAAGTGTATGCGGTGCGGAGTGCGAGATTACGATTGATACGACAGACGCGCATTACTGGAATTACAGGGTTGACCCTAAGAAGCAGGATCAGAGCTGGGGAGACAGCATTTATACAGATTTTAAGGATTTCGGGGAAAGCAGCCTCAAAATGTGCGTGGAAATCTTTGACGATGCGCAGGCAACACAGCTGCAGGAATTGCTGAAAGCGTGCGACTGCATCCGTTTCTCGGACGGTTACTGGTACAAATTTACAAGAAAGGCAGTCACAAAAGAGCGGGCGATTATGGAGGTCTGCGCCGCAAGCGGAATAAAACCGGCAGAGATTGCAGCCTTTGGCGACGACTATGCCGATATCGGAATGCTGGAGCTGTGCGGAATGGGGATTGCGATGGGCAATGCAATCGATGCAGTCAGGGAAAAGGCGGATCTTGTCATCGGCAGCAATGATGAGGACGGTATCGCTGCCTTCCTCGAATCTTCTATTTTATAAGCTGTTGTGTGGATTCCATCATAGTTGACCTTTTTTCATAATGAACTGTAAGTTTTGAAAAAATATCTTGACATATCAGTTAGACTGTGCTAACCTAATGAAAGTAAGTAATGTAAAACAGGAGTTTGACAAGACAAACGCTCCTTTCTATCACTTATATCACACAGCCAATTAGTCAAAAAGAGCCTCTATTGTGTCAGCATATATGCTATCATAGAGGCTCTTCTTGCGCGTGCGGCTGAAATGAAGAAAGGAAATTTACCGCTGTCAGGGTGTCATCATGCCAAAATGTCTAACTTCTTATATTCCTCAACTCTCTGCTGTATCAGGTCCCATGTCATTTCCGAGTTGAGAAAATCGTAATCGCTTGAGATGCGTTCCAGCTCAGCTTTGATCTGAGGCGTCTCTGCCAGATTGCCTGCACCTGTCCGCACATAGTAATCTGGCAGCAAGGCTGCGGAGATAATACCTGTTTCTGGTGATGGAGGTTCCTCCTCCTGGCTGAGGGCACAGATAAATTCCAGATGTCCATGCAGGTAAGCCTCAATCTCCAGAACGCTCAGCAAGCCGTTCAGGTCAAAGACCTGGAGCGGTTCGCCTCCTGGGACATCGATCGCGCTTCCCATTCCCCAGAAGACGGGACTGTCTCCCAGATCATACAATACACTGCATAGATCCTTTAAGCCGTTAAACTCTTCCTCTGTAGGCGGCTCCTGAAAAGATTTCAACACGGTATCGACAGCGCGTCCCAGATTGCCGAGCACTTCACATCCGGGAAGGACAGACAGCTTCTCGCCCAGTTTCACAAGTCTTGCAAGGGACAACAGCCCCCACACCCGAATCTGCGCATCTCCCAGAGATTCTGCCATTTCTTCCACCGAGGAAGGAACGTCATTGTAGAGCAGTGCCTCCTCTTCCAGTTGACCGATGCGGTCGGAACAGTCGTTCATGAGCTTTTCCCCCACCGCATCATAGATATCATCATCGGCACTGTAGATGGTATCTGCCCGGTGCAGCCACAGATGGGCATGGTTCAGATCGCCCGCTTCCATGGCGCTCACGCCTAATTGATAGTAGGATTTGGACAGCGCTGCCCAGTCCTGATTCTTTTGGCATTCCTCTATGGAATCTGCCTTGTTTTTGATTTTATGGAACATTTTCCACAACCCCTTTCTTTTTTATTAAAAATAAGATTACCTTACAAATCACTTTTGGAAATTGCGATAGACGGATAGTGGGAAAGCGTTGTCAGGTCTGTGTCAAGCGGCACACTGTATACCATGTAATAGTCGTTGGGGCTGGCCTGTGCAAGTTCCAGGATTTTTTGTCTTGCAGCGTCTTTGTTTAGCGTGGCGTAGACAATGGAAACAACGCCGACTTTCCCGTCAGCACTTTCCTGTACATTTCCACACATGATAACCTTCAGTGGGGCAGCACCCTCTAAAACTAAGTTTATATATTCCTGATAATCCATAAAAGCGATCCCTCCTCCGTGTTGATTCAGTCAAAATAAGCTTATTTTGCGGAAAAATTGTCTGCCTATATTATAATGCTTTCTGGCTGCATTAGCAAATAGTTTCTTCACAGTTGTTGATATGGATTGTAACAGTTTTGCCTTCGGATTCCTGTTACAAGCATCAAGCCCTATGCTTTTGCTCGGCTTCGTAGTCTGCCGAAAGCTCCGTGAAACGCTCGTCCGATATGCGCCCGGTCACGCTGTCCTCATACAGCCGCTTGAAGATAGCGGAGAGTTCCGCAATCCGTTTTTCTGCCGCTTCCAGTTCTTTCTTCTTGGCGGCGTTCCGGCGTTTGCTCCCGTCCTCGGTCTGCTCGGTCAACAGCTTCATAAACCGGGCTTCGTGCTTGGCGGCGTAGCTGGTGACTTTCCGTAGGTTCTCGGTCACTCCCTCGGTCAACAGGTCGGTGCGGATAAAGTGCGCCGTACAGTCACGGGTGCGCTTCTTGTAGCTGCCGCATATGTAGCAGTCCTGCCGCCGCTTGTCCGTCTGATACCTCTGCTGGTACATGACGCTGCCGCAGTCGGCACAAAAGAGTATGCCGGAGAACAAGCCCACTTCATCATAGCGGTTGGGGCGTTTGCGCTGCTTGCGCAGCTCCTGCACACATGGCAGACAAAAATATCAATAAAGTTGCTGAAAACATCAAGAAACAGATAAAAGCAATTCAACACCATACTGTGAAAAATGAAGTAGTGAAGCTCAACTCAATCATTTTAGGAATGCATAACTAATATTCAATAGCTACCATGTGTAACATTGATTTCACAGGGGATATTTCTTAGTCAAACCGACCATGAACAGACTGAAAAAGAATTACACAAGGGGACACCCTGCGAATGCAATCTATTTGAAATTATATGGGAATTATACAACCAACATTTATAACATTGCAGGAATAGATGTATTTCCGCTGTACGGTGTAGTGCTGAAAAAGACATTAAGTTTTAAACAGGAAATCTGCAACTACACAAAAGAGGGAAGAAATTTAATCCACAGCAAACTAAATGACAGTCTGCAAGAGCTGATGGAGTATTTATTGGCAAATCGTGATGAGGCTGAAGCAGTCAAGTTTAATGATAACCATATCTCAAAGTTAGCAGGGCAGAATGGGAAAAGCTTCATATCAGGTATGGAACTGGAAATAGAGAATATGGTCTGCTGTAGAAAGCTGCCAAAGAACAAAGGCGGTACAGACGACTATGAGAATCTTGTGTGGATTACCGGCACAAAGAAAGGCGGTTGTATATGGAAATTACTTATCATTGGGAAGGCGATTATTTGATTCCTGACCTGAAACTTTCGGATACAATGGAATATCAGATTGGGAAGTATGGGCAGATGAGAAAGCGTTTTTTGGAAGAAAACCACAGGGACATTTATTCGTATATGCTTTTGTCAGAAACCTTATGGAAGCATCTTGCGGAAATTGATGAGGAATGCAATGAGATGATGGACAGACTTGTGGGGCAGATGGCAAGGAAAGCGGGCGTGACGGAGCAGCTTAAATCCGATGACTGGCCGTGCTGGCTTCAGATGATGAACAGCATCAGGAGCAGGGCGGAGGAAGTAGTGCTGCACGATCTGATATATTCCCTTTAGTGTTGTTTGGGTTTTAAGTTTTATAGCATGAGGCGCAGATGATGTCAAGATACCGGCTCTGCCTCGCCTGCGGCGGTCTTGACATCATCTGCGCCTCATGCTATGAAGTGGTTAAGGGGGAACAAAGTTCCAACATTGCATTAAAAATGCTAATGTGTGATTTTGAAAAATTCAAAATCGGGGGTTGACGGGACGGAGGAAATGGCTTATTATCGATAATAAGAAATGGGTTTTCACCGTACATCTTGTTGCGGCTTGCTCGTTTCTTTTTTTACTGCCAGAATATCATACAGATATTTCCTGCCATTTTCATCATGGTTAATCAAAAGACGGGCATGGAAGATATTGTATCTGACAAGCACATTTTCGTCATAGACGGGGAGGGCAAAACGGACATCATACCTGTACCAGCCATATTTGGCGTTTTTATTATGTTTTTCTTTGCGGTTTTCTTCAAAAGCTGGATTAGATGCTATCTGTATCAGTTCAGGTATCGCAGTAGCAGCATTTGCTTTTGCACCCATAAGGCTTTTCCGGCTTTCTGATTCCGTGTATTCTTCCGGCAGTTCACTTCCGATAAAAATATGCTCTGCATTTTCAGCGATTTCGTAATAGTCACCGACATATCCTTCAAGATACTGCTTTACATCATCCCAGTCGATCTGCCGTTTGCCCTTGAAACGGATATCGTTAATCAAGACCAGCTTTTTACCGTCCGCATCGGTTATGATATTTACATTTCTGTTTTCAATCATCGCTTTTGTTCCCCTTTTTCTTTTCTCTTGATTTGTAGACATTAAACTGGTTCTTACACTTCTGGCTGCAAAATTCATTCCCCTTCCTGCTTGCGACAAAGGCTTTTTTACAATGCTTGCACATACGCATATCACTGTCCTTGTTCGTGAGCATGAATGAAAAGCACATCTGCACCATAATCAGCAGCGAATGGAAATCCCATACGATAACGGGCGCATCCTTTTCAAGCGCAATTCGGTAAGCCGGGGATATGCCGCCGAAAGCGGAAATGCCCTGACGGTACAGGCTGCGTGTCTGTTCATCAATCATATCATAATCCATGTAATAAAGGAAGGAAAATACATTAGTAATTACAAAAACAATGACAATGGACTGGAAATAAGTGCGGATCAGTTTGTCGTGCTTTTTAAGAAACAGTTTTGTATAGTTTTTCAAAGGTGATGATAGGGCAGACGACCATCACGGTAATAAAAATTCGGCTGAATCATATTTGACAGAGGAGGATATAGGAATGAACAGTGAAATCAGGGATATAAATTTGGCCGAATCCGGGGAACGCAAAATTGAGTGGGTAAAGAGAAATTGCAGTATTCTCCGTGCCTTTATCCACACAGGATGATGTGGCGGCTGCCCTGGTAAAAGCAGGGCTTGAAGTTCATGCGTGGCATGACTGCACAATGGAGGAATATGAAAGTAATATCCGCCGTGTGTTGAAAGCGGGACCTGACCTGAATCTTGATTATCAGGCAGAGCGTGCAAAGTATGAAAAACTTACGGGGACAAAGTGTTAGATACCACGAGCGTCAGAGACAGACTCAGGCAGAAAACGCAGGCAGTAAAAGAAAGAGAAGCTGGAGGGTGCATCAGTCAAGGCAGAAAGATAAGGGGGCGAGGTAGTGCCGCTTTGCAGAGAAATTCATTCAAAGTAATTTATAAGCATTTATCTTGTAAAATACGAGGGATATTGTTACTTGATTTTTTTATGTAGACGACCCGTCACTATATATGGTGGCGGGTATTTTTATGGAGGGAAACAGATATGGAAGAAAAGAAAATTTATGGATATGTGAGATGCAGCAGCATAGACCAAAACGAGGACAGGCAGATGATCGCCCTGCGGGAAGCCGCTGTGCATGAAAAAAATATTTTCGTGGATAAGCAGTCAGGCAAGGATTTTGATCGCCCGAACTATAAAAAGCTTTTGAAGGGACTGAAAGCGGGGATATCCTTTCTATCATCAGTATTGACAGGCTGGGGCGCAATTACGAGGAAATCCAAAACCAGTGGCGCATCCTCGCCAAAGAGATTGGAATCGACATCTGTGTTGGATATGCCATTGTTGGATACCCGGAACGGCAAAGACCTGATGGGGACTTTCATCGCAGACCTTGTGCTGCAGATTCTCTCTTTTGTGATATAAAAAAGGAAAAATATGTCATAATTACTTGTGATTCCAAAGTGTGTACAGTATAATAATTGTTGAATCTTGGCTATCAAAAGGTACACTTTTTGACAGCTGCAATTTCGTTATCAGCCTGCTTTTTACTTGTTCTGGAGTAGAGAGTGAAGGAATGGTAATTGTATCGTGTATTATATAATGTTAGAGATAAGAGATGGGTTGAATGCCAGAGCAGATTGTAAGTCCAATAATTTCTACTTACATTGATCCCTATAGACTTACTATAGATAAAGGAAGTCAGTGTTTATGCAGTTTTTCAATATTCCACAACAATGTAAGTAGAATTTGGTTGCGGAACTATAGTTTATATATTCTAGCAGGCTCCAGAAAGCCTGTGAGCCATTACTCGGGGGAAGAGAGTATGAAAGCAAAATTTTTTTCTATTGTGTTGTCTTTATTGATGTGCCTTGTTCTCTGTGCTTGTGATGGGAAATCAGCCACAACAGCTGTCACGGAAGGCAACGATGTTGTGGTGGACAGAGAAGGATACATAGAAAATGGCTCTGTCTGGAGTCCTGAGCTTTTTGAAAGCCCATCTACAAACTTTGATAATAATCTGGCTCTTATTGCTGCCGAGATGAGTGAGAAAGCGGAGGATATGACAGGCCTCGGAATCAAAAAACTGTTTTCCGAATATGGAATTTCCAATTGCGAAACATACAATTATGAATACAGAGGAACGGGTGCTTTTGCTATTGGGTATGATACACTGCCAATAAAAGGTGATAACACCATGATTCTGATCATAGTAGCGAGAGGAACTAAGAGAGTTGAAGAAATGATAGGGGATGCGTTAAAAGGCGAACCGCAGGACTTCCTTGATCAGACTGTTTTTGATAATGTTTATGACTTTGAGGAACAGATTTGGGATGGGATAGACGATTATTTGGAAAAACATCCTGAACTTATGAATGCTGAAAGACTGAAAATATTAATAACCGGACACAGCCTTGGCGGTGCGGCGGCAAATATGACGGCGGCGAGATTTACAAAGTTTGCGGAATGGGGCGGATGGTGGTCGGATCTTGCAGGCAAGGACGATATCTATGCCTATACCTTCGGTGCAATCACGGTGCTCACCACAGAAGAAAATGTTTCTGACGGGTATGAAAATATTCATAATGTTTACAACTTTTATGACACTTTCGGCCCGAATGGCAGCATAAAATTGGACGGCTTAATCATCGCAAGTTCGCCGAATGCGAAATTTGGTCACACTGAATTATACAGTTGGGACGAAGAGCATGGCAGCAAAGAAGGCGAGGCATCGTTTGCTGCAAATCATACAAATTATAAAAAAGCACTGGAAAAATTCGGAGAGGATCAAACCGTTATTGATTTGGCATGCAGGAGATTGGACAGCGAGCTTTCGCAGAAGGAAACTGATGTGGAGGATTCCGCTGAAGACGAATGGGGATCTGAATTTATCAAAGGAACATGGAAAAATGTGGGCACAACTACTTTTGGGCAGGCTCAGCTTGGAAGCATTATCGTCTTTGACGGTGCACACTGCAATTATTACAGCCCTGAGGATACCTATGAGGTTTACTGTGAAGAAAATGGGCAGTGGAGTTTGTATTGTATCAGCCTTATATTTAATGAAACGCTGTGTTTCCGCATGGATATTATCAATGATGACACCGTTGATATTTATTACGGTTCGGAAGCTGTACGGTTAGAGCGAGTCACCCGAGATGCGGAAATGATACAAGAACCGGAACAATCCCAGCAGGCGGCAGGCGATTTTGCCATTGAAGGTTCCTGGAGCAGCGTTGGCAGCGGTGGTTTCGGACAGGCCCAGCCGGGCATGACTGTCACGTTTGATGGGACGCACTGCAATTTCTTCAGTCCTTACGATACATATGCGTTCTACCAAGATGATGGGCAGTGGAAATTGGACTGTACCAGCTTCTTGTTTTCAGAGACACTCACGTTCAATGTTGAGGTAATTGATGCGGATTCCATCAATGTGTATTATGGTTCTAATTGTACAGAGTTGAGTCGTATGCACTAAAATTTTAAGCACAGATAAACATACTTTGGGGAGAAAACAGATACGGAAATTGAGATTTTATGGATTTGGTTAGTTACGAAATTTGGGACGTTAACGCATAGATGCAAAAAACGATTATTATTCCGACAGAAGGGAGATTTCATAAATGAAAAGAAAAATCCTGGCAATTTTATTAGCAATGGTAACATGTGCTACTATAGCAGGTTGTGGCACATCGAGTGATAGTTCCACAGAAACAGCGGTACCGACGGCAGATACTGTCGCTACAACAGATAGTGCAGATGATAAGTGTGAGTGATATGGGCAGTGATTTAACAAGCGAAGATGGAACCTCTACTGATGTTCAAGAAGATAATTTAGTAGATAAGTTATTTATTAATCAAGATGTAGCTCCTGGAATTTATGACACTGTGAGTACTGATGGTGGTGCATATTTTGTTATTAAAAACGATAATACGTTATGGGCTTGGGGTGACAACTTTAACGGACAGTTAGGAATTGGAACCGTAACAGATTTGAAAGGTCCACAGCAAACTGAACCAGTAATTGTCATGGAAGATGTAAAAGTTGTAAGTACAGGTGGAAGTGCTGGTAATAATCATACTTTGATTGTCAAAACTGATGGAACACTTTGGGTATGTGGATCAAATAGTTCTGGTCAATTGGGTACAGGGTCTATAGGAGATGGGGTTCATCCTACACCTGAATATATTATGGATGATGTGATATCTGTATGTTCTAATCACTCTAGTTTTGCAATTAAATCTGATAATAGTCTTTGGGCATGGGGAGATAATTTTTATGGAGAGTTAGGTACTGGTTCAACAGAGCCTCAGTATTCTCCAATAAAGATTATGGATGATGTTTCATATGTAAATTCAAGTGGTTCTGATACATTTGTTATAAAAACAGATGGTTCACTTTGGGCATGGGGATTAAATCATCCTGGGACACTTGGTACTGGTTCAACAGAGTCTCAGTATTCTCCAATAAAGATAATGGATGATGTTGCATATGTTTGTGGAGGTTTTATGATTAGTTGTGCAATAAAAACAGATGGCTCACTTTGGGCATGGGGTAGCACTTGGGGAGAAGATGGCAATCATAATCCTACTTATGAACCAATACATATTGCTGATGATGTAGTTGCAGCATCTTTAGAAGAGGCCAATCATGCTTATGTTTTCTTCTTAAAAAGTGATGGTACTTTATGGAGAGAAAATACTTATTTCCAATTCTGGTATTATACTAATGATGGAGAATGGGTATTTTGGGATGGAGAAGAAGAGCCACAAAATCAGGTTACAGATATTGCAACAATTGTTAGTGGTAGTAATGGAAGGGTTCATATGATGGTTAAATCAGATGGTACTGTGTTTGGGCGAGAAAATTTTCAATTTTTTGATGATGCTAAACTTAATTAGTGTTTTTATACTCGCGAATGCCGATGCATTTGGGAAACTTTTTCGTTCGCGGGCATAATATTAGAATCGAGGTTAGGGCGAATAACCCACTCCTGCAAAGCAGGAGGCAAACGCTCTTGCGGCGTTTGAGTGCTTGCACCGAGGAAGTTTATTGTTTCTGTTCTGTCGCAAGACAGGGAAAAATAGATTCTATAAGCAATCTGGTGATGTGTCAAGTTGATTTTTGAAAATTAGAGGGTATAAGTTTTTATTGATATATAAATCTAGCAAAATAGTTCTATTCGTTATTCGTAGCAGCAATACGCAAATAAAAAATCTGTACAGAAGAGCAACGTTTTATAAAATAAATGCTTTTCGTGTAGATTTTTCTGTTTTCTTTATCAAAAAGTTTACAAACACACTTGACATTCTCTCTCTGAGATAACGGGTGGGAAAGGTATGATTTTTGCAACCGGAACCCCCGTGAGCAATTCAATGGTGGAGCTTTACACCATGCAAAGGTATTTGCAGTACAATACCCTTGTAAAGAACCGTTTGCAGCATTTTGACGCATGGGCTTCCACCTTTGGGGAAACCGTTTCTGCCATAGAGCTTGCACCGGAAGGCAGTGGTTACCGGATGAAAACGAGGTTTGCGAAGTTCTATAACCTGCCGGAGCTTATGATGATGTTCCGAGAAGCAGCGGACATCCAGACCGCCGATATGCTGAACCTGCCCGTGCCGGAAGCGGAATACAAGGTAGTGGCGGTGAAGCCGAGCGAGATACAGAAAGACATGGTGCAGAAGCTGGGGGAGCGGGCGGAGCGTGTGCGCAATGGCATGGTGAACCCTATGCAGGACAATATGCTCCTTATCACCAATGACGGGCGGAAGCTGGCACTTGACCAGCGGCTTACCAATGAAATGCTGCCCGACGAGCCGGAAAGCAAAGTCAATACGTGTGTCAATGAAGTCTATCGCTTTTGGGAGGAAGGAAAGGAACAGAAACTCACACAATTATTGTTCTGCGACCTGTCCACGCCGAAGAATGATGGGACATTCAGCGTCTATAACGACGTAAGGGATAAGCTGATCGCAAAGGGAATCCCGCCGCGGGGGATTGAATTTATTCATGACGCAAACACGGAGGTGAAGAAAAAAGAGCTATTTTGAAAGGTGCGTAGGGGAGCAGTACATATCTTAATGGGCAGCACTTTCAAGATGGGTGCAGGTACAAACGTCCAGAATTTAATCATTGCCAGCCACGATTTGGACAGTATGGCGGCAGAGGGTAAAAGTTCTGTCGCTTTTCTTTTCTGGAGTTTTTAATTGAAGCCGAGGAAATAAAATACAGGTTTTGTAAAAAGCTAAACATTGAAAGTCATTATTTAAGTTAGGTAAACGTAAGTCTTGATATTCTAACAGTTGTTAGATATAATATTACCTAACGACTGTTAGAATTGTGAGGTGCTATATATGCAATCTACTAAAGCAAGGATATTGGAAGTGGCAGGGCGCAGGATATAGAGCATTAAAAACGAGAACGGACAGGGCGGCGAGATAGTTAATGCTTATCTCCGTCGCCCTGTTTTGGAGTTTTATTAGACCAATAAGACGGAAGTTATATTTACGTTTCTATTCTTACGAAAGATACTATTTAGCAGTCAAACAATGAACCCGTACCACTATGCGTACTGCCATCATTTTCTGTATATGTCGAAATAAAGCGAGGTTCACGCTTTGTGCAATGATAAAACCGCATCAATATATCTACAGTATCCGCTTTCAGCTCTATTCCTAAACGAACTGCTAATTTCTGCTGAGCCTCGGGCAAATCAAAGTCAATATCTTCGGCGTTTTCCATGTGTTCCTCAAAAACTTCTTTTGCAAACTCACTTAGACCATCCCTGTCTTGATATTCATCTTCATCTAAATAATCCGACCAATAGGGACAATTTACCATGAATTCAAAAAATTCTTTTAGATTATCCGCTATTCTGCCACATTCACCTTCACTTCCCCAAAAACCGATTGAGCCGTCTTCCAGTAAAATATATTCACTTCCACTGCCTTCTTTGGCAAATGTTTTCCCAGAGATATTATAAGTCAAGTGACCAAATTCGTCCTCTGGTGTCTTGAATTCTGGAAGAACCTCTATATCGCAGACATCACACAGCAAATCCGACAAGTCACTGTCCTCACGTAGCATTTTAATATAATCCATTTTTGTTACCTCCTGTTTAAGTCGCAATGTGTCGGCTTGTTATTGGAAAAATTATACCATGCCCAATTACGAAAAACAATCCCCGTTCTATGTTCGTTCCGACTATCCGGACTGTCAAGGGACCAAAAAGCACTTGACAAAACGCTTCATATATTTGCACCGATCCGAACAGATAAGTATAATAGGGTTATAGGGAAGCGCGCACCCTCAAAGAAAGGAGGTTACACACCATGAAGAAGCAGACAGGGAAAGACAAAATCACAGCTTTATATGAACGGGCAGGCGAATCCGTGAGCATTGAAAACCAGAAGCGGATTTTAGAGGACTACGCAAGAAAAAACGGCTTTGACATTATGTCTATCTTCCGTGATGTGATAAACGAGTGGTACGTTGCCGACACCAGCCGCAAAATTAAGGCGGTTTTCAAGTCAAGAATGGAAAAGGGCTTGCGCTGTTCCGGCAGTGTCTGCTATGGCTACCGCGCTTCCAAAGAGGAAAAAGGCGAATGGGTGATTGACGAGGAAGCCGCCGCCCAAAAAGAGGGGGAAGCCTTAACGCCGGAAGAAGCGGAATGGCTGGAAACCCATAAGAGCCGGAAAAGCAAGGGCGCATTGTGGAAATGTGCATAAAAGGGCTATGGAATCATGGATAACTCTGTTCACAGCACATGGAAAAGCAAAGGGCAGCTTTCCCACGTCCTGCAAACAGAGTTACTCACAATTCGTAAATTCGTAAATTTCTTTTAGGGTATTGCATTATTACCTACGAAGTGTTAAGATAAATACATACCTACAAAATGTTAAGATGAAAGGAGGACAAAATGGCACAGCAAATTTCTGAATCCGAACTGGAACTAATGAAAATTATTTGGAAGCATGGAGGGGCTGCTTTATACTCCCTCATCATGGAGGAATTGGAAAAAGACAAAAACGAATGGAAGAACAACACAGTACTCACTCTGCTTTCCCGTCTGGGCGAAAAAAAGTTCTTGAAAGTCAAAAAAATCGGCAGGAAAAATGAGTATGTAGCTACAATAACAGAAGCAGAATACCAGACCATGCAGACCCACAGCTTTCTTGATAAAGTCTACGGCGGGAATGTGAAAAATTTAGTATCAACCCTGTTGCGGCAGGATATTCTTTCGGCAGATGAATTGAAAGAGATTGAAACATTTTGGAGAAAAGAAAATGATTGAATTTGTGAAAATATTATTGTCACTGTCTGTTTCCGGCGCACTGTTGCTGCTTCTCATTTTGGGATTGAAGCCGCTGTATAAAAACAGATTTAGCAAGTGTTGGCAGTATTATATCTGGATAATCGTTGCGCTGCGGTTTCTGCTTCCCTGGAATGCTTTATTTCCATTTACTCCCGATACTACGATTGTGGGAAGCCTGTTTGAAAAGTTCGACACATCAACAATAACGAATGAAATCCCTACAAGCCCCAATGTACCCGTTCCTGTCAATCCAGGCAACAACAATGCAGAGCCGATACAGACAAGCCGGGAAATAACCGACACTGCCGTGCGTGAGCCTTTTAACATATATGTCTGCCTGTTTTTTATCTGGTCAGCATTGGCACTGGTTTTATTTGTCCGTAAGATAACGGTTTATCAAGGCTTTATCCAATACATCAAAGCAGGAAATAAAGAGGTATCGGATATAAAAATCTTGAATCTGTTATCTGATTGTGAAGAAAAACTGAATATCAAAACAAGGGTGGAACTATCCTGTAATCCGTTGATTGCTTCCCCTATGCTGATTGGTTTCTTTCGTCCAAGAATCATTTTACCTGTTGGGGAATTAGAAGATAAAGAACTGTCTTATATCTTTGTGCATGAGCTGATCCATTACAAACAAAGGGATATGTTTTATAAATGGTTGATACAGATTGTTGTGTGTGTCCATTGGTTCAATCCTTTTGTATATCTTCTGGAAAAAGAAGTGAATAAATCTTGTGAATTGTCATGTGATGAAAAAGTCATATCCATACTTGACGAAAAGGCAAGGCGTGAGTATGGGGACACACTGATTTCGTTTTTGAAGACAAACAATTTTTACAAAAGTTCTTTAGCTTCCGTTACTTTAACGGAGGAAGCAAAACAATTAAAAGAAAGGTTAGGTGCCATTATGAAATTTAGGAAAAAATCAAAAGCGATTATTTTTGTCACTGCTATTTTTACGGTTGCTGTTTGCGTTTGCTTTTTTGTAACTGGCGCATATGCTGCCCCTTCTGTTGTTAATGATATGAAAACGTGGAAGGACAGCGAAATATTGAATGAAATATTAACAGAAGGCGGAGTATACTATATCTTTTGTGATGGTGCAGGGGAAGATGACAAGCCACTTTCTTCTGTTTCTGCCGGAAGCATTAAGTTTGTATTGGTACGAAAAGATAGTTATACCTCTATCGGACCATTTGACAATATGGAAACGCTTATGGAAGATGTTGCCGAGCAGTGTGAGTATATGAACACTCTTACACAGGAAGAAAAGAAATTAGTCATGGAAGCTGTCGCAGATATTTATGGAAATGTCGAATCAGATAATAAAAATTCAATTTTTGAAATGGAATTGGATAGATACTATGATGATACAGACCCGTTTGTAAATGAAAGGCTATTCTGTGTACCCGAGGATATAAGTACTTTAAAAGCAAAAATCTCTTTTCAAATGGACGGAAAAAGTGGAATTGTTGAAATAAGAGATAATGAAACAGATCAGCGGCAATCCGCTGTTTTATGCTGTCCTCGGTATCCCTGTCGATATGCCTGTTTTCAATAGCGGCGATTCGGATATGTTTACTGTAATGCCGTAAAACCTCGTTCACGGCTTCCGGCTCGCCGCTGGTCGCCCGAACAATCGTTTCGTAAGGCAACAGATCTTCTGTACAAGGCGTAAATGATTCCCCCTTTCTCCCACATGGGGCGTTGTATGACTGAAAGTTGCATTT